>JBOGEN010000129.1:0-41496 GCA_050743265.1 Actinomycetes bacterium | reverse complement strand
CGCGGACACCGCGTCGGCGAGCAGAGGCGCCTGCAGCCGCGCCCACGGGGACAGCGCCGGGTCGTCGGACGCCCGGGCGAGGAAGTCCTCCCACGGCCACCAGCCGGTCTCGTCCACCTCGTCCGGGTGCGGGGCGACGGCCCGGCCGACGCGTGCCAGGTAGACCGGGCAGAGCTCGTGCTCCTCGACGTCCCCGTCGCGTACGCGGTAGGAGAAGTCGGGCAACGCGAGCACCAGGTCGATCACCTCGGTACCCAGCTCGTCGGCGAGCCGCCGCCGTACCGCGATCTGCGGCTCCTCCCCGGGGGCGGGGTGCCCGCAGCAGGTGTTCGTCCAGACGCCGGGCCAGGTGCGCTTCGACGCCGCCCGCCTGGTCACGAGCAGCCGGCCGTCCGGCCCGAACGCGTAGCACGAGAACGCCAGGTGGTACGGCGCAGGCGCGTGGTGGACGTCGCCCTTGCGGGCGGTCCCGGCCGGACGCCCGGACGCGTCGAGCAGGACGACGAGCTCGTCGTCGCCCGCCCGCTCCTCGGCCCGCTGGTCACCTGCCATGGGCCCAGCCTGCCAGCCGGAGCGACCAGTGGCCGTGCCGGGCGAGCACAGATCAGCCGAGCGGTCAGCGTCCGGTGTGGAGGGCCGCGACCGCCTCCACGGTGTCGGCCTCGGTGGCCGGCTTGTCCGGGCGGTGGTGCAGCACCCGGGCGAACCGTAGCGCCATGCCCGTCGGATAGCGCGGGCTCGACTGCACGCCGTCGAATGCCACCTCCACCACGAGCTGGGGACGGACGTGGACGACCCAGTCGCCCGGCTCCACCGCCAGCTGGAGCAGACGCTCGGTTTGCCAGGTGAGCATCGCGTCGGTGAGGCCCTTGAAGGTCTTGCCGAGCATGACGAAGCCGCCCGGCTCCCCGTACACCCCGGCCGGGTCGCGCGCACCCAGGTGCAGGTTGGACAGCCACCCGCGGCGCCGCCCGTGGCCCCATTCGGCGGCGAGCACCACGAGGTCGAGGGTGTGCCGCGGCTTCACCTTGACCCAGCCTGAGCCGCGCCGCCCCGCCTCGTACGTCGCGTCGAGGGACTTGACGAGCACGCCCTCGTGGCCATGCGCCAGGGCCTCGTCGAGGACGGCCGCGGCCGCGCCCGGGTCCGCGGTGACCGTCCGGGGGATGCGCAGGGCCTCAGGGACCGCCCCGGCGAGTGCGGCGAACCTGTCGGCGCCGCCGAGCCCGACCAGGTCCTCGCCGTCGACGTGCAGCGCGTCGAACGTGAACAGGGTGAGCGGGGTGCGGGCGCGCGCCGCTGCGACGTCGACACGGCTGCTCGTGCGGGAGGCGGTCACCTGGAAGGCGCGCGGCCGGGCGGCCTCGTCCAACGCGATCGCCTCCCCGTCCAGCACGAGGCGGCGGGCGGGGAGCGCGAGGACGGCCTCGACGACCTCCGGGACGCGGGCGCTCACCTCGTCCAGCGTCCTCGTGAACACCGCGACGTCGTCACCGTCGCGGTGCACCTGGATGCGGACGCCGTCCAGCTTCCACTCCACCGCTGCCTCGCCCGTACGGGCCAGCGCGTCGGCCACGTCCAGCGCGGACGCGGCGAGCATCGGCTTGAGCGGGGTGCCGACCTGCAGCCGGAACCGGTCGAGGCCACCCTGACCGGATGCCAGGGCTGCCTCCGCGACCGGCACCAGGGCTCCGGACACGGTGACCGCCCGGCGTACGTCGGACGCGGGCACCTGCGCGGCACGCGCCACCGCCTCGGCCATCACCCCGTCCTGGGCGCCCTGGCGCAGCTCACCGGAGACCAGGCCGCCGAGCAGGTGCTGCTCGACCGGGGTGGCACGGGCCATCAGTGCGTGCAGCCCCGCACGGCGCGCACCCTGTGATCCCGCGCCGGACAGCCCGGCCAGCCGGGCGAACTCCCTGTCGACCTCGGCCACGCCGAGGGAAGGTTCGACGGCCGGACCCGGCCCGTCGCGCAGGGCCGCATAGCCGAGCCCGGTCCGCCGTTGACGCAGCTCGCCGGACAGATACGCCACCACCACGGCAACCTCGTCCGGCGCCGCACGGCCCAGCACGTCGGCGAGCGCCGAGATCTTCGCCGCCCGGGACGAGGTCCGCGCGACGAGTCCAGAGGTGTCGGCCAGCTCGACCAGGAGCATGTCGCCATTCTCGGGGCTGCCGACGACAGTTCGCTCCGGCGGTCGTGCGCAGGGGAGAGCGGCTCGGAACCGATCGGCGATCCGGCCTTCACGGGACAGGGTGGGGCGTGTCACACTTCCCGCCGTGAAAGCGCTTTCATGCCGCAACTCGGGTGGAATCGGCCGACCCGACCCCGCTGGCGACCCTGCCGGCGGCGATCCTGCCGACAGCGACCCTGCCGACAGCGACCCACCCGAGGGCGGTCGGCCGGCGGGCGTGACGATCTACGAGGTCGCTGCCCGGGCCGACGTGTCCATCGCCACGGTGTCCCGGGTGCTGCGCGGCAACGCGAGCGTCTCCCCGGAGACCCGCCGGCGCGTGCTCGACGCGGTCGAGGGCCTGCGGTACACGCCGAGCCGGCTCGGCCGGTCGCTGGCCGAGCGTCGCCATGCCGCCCACGGCATCGTGTTCCCGTCCCTGTCCGGCCCGTACTTCGCCGAGGTCGTGCTCGGGTACGAGCAGGTGGCCGCCGACCTGGGCCGGTCCGTGCTCATCCTCGCCACGCACGAGCGCGAGGCAGCCCGTGCGATGGTGCTGGACCTCGCGTCCCGCGTGGACGGCGTCGTCGTGCTCGGCCGCACCGTCGACGACACCGCGGTCCGGGACATCGCCGCGACCGGGTGCCGGGTCGTGCTCATGGCCCGTCCCCCTGTCCGCGGGGTGGACGCGATCAGCGCGGACAACCCGTCCGGCATGCGCGAGCTCGTGGAGCATCTGGTCGCGCACGGGCACCGCCGGTTCACGTTCCTGGGGGACGAGGCGTCGAGCCCCGACACCCACGCCCGGTGGGTGGCATTGCGCGAGACGCTGCGCGACGCGGGCGTACGGCCCCCGTCGCGCCCCCTGCGGTGCCCGTTCGACGAGGAGGCCGGCTACCGGGCGGCGTCCCGGGTGCTCGGTCGGGCGAGCCTGCCCGACGTCCTCGTCTGTGCGAACGACGAGATCGCCCTCGGCGCGCTGCTCGCCGCCGAGGACCGGGGACTGTCCGTCCCCGGCGACATCGCGGTCACCGGGTGGGACGACGTGATGGCCGCCCGGTACGCACGACCCGGTCTCACCACGGTGAGGCAACCGATGCGCGACCTCGGCGAGCGGGCCGCGCGCCTGCTGCACGAGCGCATCGAGGGCGGCCACGCGTCGCCCCGGAACGACGTCCTGCCCACCCGCCTCGTCGTCCGGGCGAGCTGTGGGTCCCACACCCGAGAGGAAGCACGATGACCAACTGGAGTCGCGCCGGAGCCGTCCTGCTGGCCGGCGCCCTGGCGCTGAGCGGGTGCGGCCGCGACGGCGGCTCGGGCGCGCAGCCGGAGTCCGCCGGCAATCTCGCCGAGGGCAAGGCCAAGGGGACGATCACGGTCTGGGCGATGGGCGGTGAGGGCGAGAACCTCCCCACGCTCGTCAAGGACTTCGAGAAGGCGAACCCCGGTGCGAACGTCGAGGTGACGGCCGTGCCGTGGGACGCGGCCCACGACAAGATCGCCACCGCGATCGCGGCTCAGAAGACGCCGGACGTCTCGCTCATCGGCACCACGTGGATGGGGGAGTTCGCCAAGACCGGCGGCCTCGACCCGGTGCCCACCGACCTCGTGGACGACTCCGCGTTCTTCCCCGGCGCGTGGGACACCAACGTCGTCGACGGCACGGCGTACGGCGTGCCGTGGTACGTCGAGACGCGGCTCATCTACTACCGCAAGGACCTCGCGAAGAAGGCCGGCCTGACCGAGCCGACGACCCAGGCGGAGCTCAAGGAGTTCGCCCGGGGGATGGAGGAGAAGGCCGGCGCCGAGCAGGGCCTGTACCTGCAGCCCGAGCAGATCGGCGCCTGGCAGTCCTTCATGCCGTTCGCCTGGCAGCAGGGCGCCGAGCTGACCCAGGGCGAGAGGTACACGCTGGACAGCCCCGCGATGAGGAAGGCGCTCGACTTCTACTCGTCCTTCCACGACGAGGGCCTGTCCGCGACAGCGGTGCCGGCGCCGGGTGTGATCGAGTCCGGCTTCGTCGACGGCACAGTGGGCGCGTTCGTCTCCGGCCCCTGGCACATCGGCATCCTCGCCGACCAGGGGGGCGAGGGCTTCGTCGACAAGATCGGCCTGCTCCAGATGCCGACGGAGAAGACCGGCACCTCCTTCGTCGGCGGCGGCAACCTCGCCGTGTTCGAGGACGCCAAGAACCGCGAGGGCGCCTGGAAGCTCGTCAAGTGGCTGTCCGACCCCGAGGTCCAGCAGAAGTGGTACGACGTGCAGTCGGACCTGCCCAGCGTGCAGAGCGCGTGGGACTCCGGCGCACTGGCCGAGGACCCCATGCTCAGGGCGTTCGGCACGCAGCTCGAGGACGCCAAGTCCCCGCCCGCCGTGCCGACCTGGGACCAGGTCTCCGCGGTGATCGACCGCCAGATCGAGGCCGTGGTCGGCGGCTCGGCAACGCCGGCGGAAGCCGCGAAGAAGATGCAGTCCGAGGCGACCTCGATCGGCACCGGTAGCTGACGGTGTCGTCCTCGGCGACCTCCACCCCGGTCCGAGGGGCGGGCCCGGCCGCCCCCGGGCCGTCGGGCCGCCAGGGTCCGGGCCGGCGACCTCGTGTCCGCCTGCGCCGGACCCTGGTGGCCTGGGGCTTCGGGCTGCCGTTCGTGACGCTGTTCGCGGTGTTCACGGTGGGGCCGGTGCTGGCCTCGCTCGGGATGAGCTTCACCGACCTGGGCAGTGCGGACATCCGCAACCCGTTGGCCGTGGACATCGTGCTGTTCGAGAACTACACGAAGCTCCTCTCCGACGACCTGTTCGGAAAGGTCGCGCTCAACACCGCGTACTTCGTGCTCGTCGGCGTCCCGCTCACGCTGGCCTGCGGCCTGGCCGTGGCGGTCGGGCTGAACGCGGGGGTCGTACGGTTCCGTACGGCGTTCCGGGTCGGCTACTACCTGCCGGTGGTCACGAGCATCGTGGCCGTCTCGGTCGTGTGGCGATTCCTGCTCGAGGACGACACCGGGCTGCTCAACAGCGCCCTGTCGCTCGTCGGCATCGACGGGCCGGCGTGGCTGGACTCGCCGGTCTGGGCGATGCCCTCCCTCATCGTGATGGCGGCGTGGCGCAACCTCGGCTTCGTCATGGTGATCTTCCTCGCCGGTCTGCAGGCGATCCCGTCCGACCTGTACGAGGCGGCGGGCATCGACGGCGCGGGGCCGTGGAAGCGGTTCCGTTACGTCACGCTGCCGATGCTGCGCCCGACCATGCTCTTCGCCGCGGTGATCACCGGCATCGGCTACCTGCAGTTCTTCGAGGAGCCGTTCGTGATGACGCGGGGTGGGCCGCTCGACTCGACCCGGTCGGTGTCGTTCTACATCTTCGACCAGTTCGGGTTCGGCAACTACGGCTACGCCTCGGCGATGGCGTACGTGCTGTTCCTCGCGATCGTCGCGATGACCGTCACCCAGTTCCGGCTGCTCCGGCCGAAGACCTGAGCAGGGGAGGACCATGTCCACGTTCGTGACAGAGGCGGGGCTCGCCGAACCGTCGGCCGGACCGGGCCAGGGTCCGGGCGAGCAGGCCAGAGCGGGAGGGCCCGGCGGTGCACGACCCCGGCAGAGCCGCTGGCTCTACGGCGTGCTCGCGGCAGGGGTCGGCGTCGTCACCGCGCCATTCGTCTGGATGCTGCTCTCCTCGGTCAAGTCCGACAGGGAGATCCGCCAGTCGCCTCCCACCTGGCTGCCGGACGCGCCGACGCTGGAGAACTACGAGGCCGTCTTCACTCGGTTGGACTTTCCCCAGTTCTTCCTCAACTCGGTGGTCGTGGCGTCCGCGGTGACGCTCGGCAACCTGGTGTTCTGCTCGATGCTCGGCTACGTGCTGGCGAAGATGGAGTTCGCCGGCAAGCGCCTGCTGTTCGGCATCGTGATGGTCACACTCATGGTGCCGGGCATGGTCACGTTCATCCCGCAGTTCGTGCTCGTGTCCAACCTCGGGCTCGTCGACACGTACCCCGGGCTGTTCCTGCCGTACCTGGCGATGCCGTTCGGCGTCTTCCTCATGCGCCAGTACATGCTCGGCCTGCCGGATGAGCTCATCGACGCCGCCCGGGTGGACGGCGCGGGGGAGTGGCGCATCTTCTCGCGGGTGATCATGCCGCTGTGCGGGCCGGCGCTGGCCACGCTGGGCATCCTCACGTTCCTCAACTCCTGGAACAACTTCCTCTGGCCGCTGGTCGTCGCGCAGTCCGAGGACCGCTACACCCTGCCGGTCGCGCTGGCGCTGTACGCGGTCGACCAGAACAACCTGCAGTACGGCCTCATGCTGGCCGGCGCCGTCGTGATCGTCCTGCCCGTCCTCCTCGTCTTCGTCGCCCTGCAGCGGTACTTCGTCCAGGGCATCGCGATGACCGGCATCAAGTGAAACGAGGGTCACCCATGTCGAGACTCACGCGACGGCTCACCGCGGTCGTGGGCTGTACGGCTGCACTCGCTCTTGTCGCGGTGGCGGCAGTGGGCACCGGTGCGCCCGCTTCGGCGTCCGGCGACGACTCCGTGGCCGACGCTGCCGTCGCCGCGGGGAGCCGGCTCGACCGGCCGACCCTGCGGACGTACGCGGAGGACACCTACCGGTCGCTGGACGCGATGCTGCACCCGAGCACGGCCCTGCCGGACGACAACATCGAGGGCGACCTCGACCCGGCCAGCCGTGGCGGGTACACCTCGCCGACGAACATCGGGGCCTACCTGTGGTCCACCGTCGTGGCCCGCGAGATCGGCCTAGTCTCCGGGCGGGACGCGCACGACCGGATGGCCGCCACGCTCGACTCGGTTGCCCGCCTGGACCGCCACGACGACTCCGGCATGTTCTACAACTGGTACGACCCGGCCACGGTCGAGGTGCTGCACTCGTGGCCGGGCACCGGAGACGTCGTGCACCCGTTCCTGTCCAGCGTCGACAACGGGTGGATGGCGGCCGCGCTCATGGTCGTCGAGAGCGCGGACCCGCTGCTCGCCGACCAGGCTCGCGCGCTGCGGACCTCGATGGACTTCGGGTTCTACTACGACCCGAAGGCCAAGGGCGAGAACGTCAAGGCGGGATTGATCCGCGGCGGGTTCTGGGACGCCGAGCCCCCGGGCTGCTCGGTGCTCGACAACTACCGCGACCGGGGGGCCGAGGTCTGGTACACGTGCCACCACTACGGCGCGCTCAACTCCGAGCCGCGCATCGCGTCCTACATCGGGATCGCCACCGGTCAGATCCCGCCCGAGCACTACTACGGACCGTGGCGGACGTTCCCCCCGACCTGTGACTACTCCTGGACCGAGCGGATGGGTCTCGGGGAGTACAAGACGTACCTGGGGGTCGAGGTCTTCGAGGGCGCCTACCCGTACCGCGGCGCGCGGATCGTGCCGTCCTGGGGCGGTGACATGTTCGAGGCGTTCATGCCGGGCCTGTTCGTCCCCGAGGCGACGTGGGGCCCGCGGTCCTGGGGTGTGAACCACCCGCTGTACGTCAGGGCGCAGATCCAGCACGGCATGGACGAGGCCGGCTACGGCTACTGGGGGTTCAGCCCGTCGAGCAACCCCGCGGGCGGCTACCGCGAGTACGGCGTGGACGCGCTCGGCATGGACGGGGAGGGCTACACGTCCGACCAGGAGCGCACCACCGTCACGCCGGCGTACGGCGACTGCCTCGCCGCCCAGCCGGAGCCGGCCAGCTACGGCGACGGCGTGGTCACGCCGCACGCGGTGTTCCTCGGCCTCGAGTACGCGCCGGAGGCGGCACAGGAGAACCTCGCCAACCTGCGCGCCGACTTCGACGCGTACGGGCCGGGGGGGTTCTACGACGCCATCGGGGTCCGCAGCGGCACCGTGGCCACCCGCTACCTCTCCCTCGACCAGGGCATGGTGATGGGTGCGCTCGGCAACGTCCTCGCCGACGACGTGCTGCGCGAGTACTTCGTGTCCCCGCAGGTGAAGAGGTCGCTCGAGCCGCTCCTGCGGAGGGAGGAGTTCGGTGCCGGCGGCTGACCGGCATCGTCGGGACGACAGGCGTGCCATGACGGCCGCGGACGCCGAGGCCAGGGCCGACTGGGAGGCACGGATCGGCCTGCGCCGCGGAGACGGACGGCGGCCGGACAGGGTCGCCCTGCCCGCCCCCCAGGGCGTGTGTGCCGCGGCGGGACGTGCCCAGGTCACCCTCGACTGGGAGCCCGTCGACGGGGCGGCCGGGTACCTCGTGCATGCGGCCGACTCACCGGACGGAGAGTTCACGCCGCTGGACTTCGGCGGTGGGGACGTGCTCGCCGTGCCGCACCCGCCGTACACCGACACCACGGGGGAGCCGGGCCGTCCGCGCTGGTACGCCGTGGCCGCCTGCCCGGACGTCGCCACGGTCGGCCCCCTGTCCGCACCGGTCCGGGGGACTCCCGCGGCCGAGGGCATGGGGCGTGTGCAGGTCGACGTGGACGCGTCCACGGTCACGCGCGTGCTGCCCCGGCCGTGGCGCCCGATGGTGGGCTCCGAGCACCTCTCGCACCTGCTCTGCGCGGACGCCACCGGCGGTCGTCCGGTCGGGGAGGAGCTCACGCAGGCGCTCCGGCTCTGTCACGACGAGCTGGGCGTGCAGGCCGTCCGTGCCCACGGGATCCTGTGCGACGACCTCGGCGTCTACGGCGAGGACGCCCACGGTAGGCCGGTGCACGACTTCTCCGGCGTCGACCGGGTGTACGACCACCTCCTCGCGCTCGGGCTGCGTCCGGTGGTGGAGCTGTCGTTCATGCCGCGCGCCCTGGCGTCCGACCCGTCGTCGACGGTGTTCGCGTACGAGGCGGTCATCTCGCCGCCCAAGGACTGGGACCGCTGGGCCGGCCTCGTCCGCGCCCTGACCGCCCATCTCGTCGAGCGGTACGGGCGGGCCGAGGTACGCGACCACTGGTCCTTCGAGGTGTGGAACGAGGCGAACCTCGAGGTCTTCTGGTCGGGCACGCGGGCCGAGTTCATGCGGCTCTACGACGTCACCGTCCAGGCGGTCCGCGACGTCGACGACGCGCTCGTGGTCGGCGGGCCGTCATCGGCCGCGGCCGGATGGGTCGACGAGCTGCTCACGCATGTCGAGACGTCCGGGGCGCCGCTCGACTTCGTCTCGACGCACACCTACGGTGCGCCGCCCCTCGACCTGCGTCCGGTCCTGGGGCGGCACGGCCGTGAGGACGCCCGGATCTGGTGGACGGAGTGGGGCACCACGCCGGTGCACTTCAACCCCGTGGGGGACGACACGTTCGGCGCGGCCTTCCTGCTGCGCGGCATGCGCTCGTCCGCCGGCCGGCTCGAGGCGCTCTCGCACTGGGTCGCGTCCGACCACTTCGAGGAGCTGGGCCGTCCGCCGGCGCTCTTCCACGGCGGCTTCGGCCTGCTCACCGTCGGCAACCTGCGCAAGCCCCGGTACTGGGCGCTCGCGCTCGCCGAGCGGCTGGGCGACGCCGAGCTGGCCAGCATCGCCTCCGGCGACGGAGCGGGCGGCATGGTCGAGTGCTGGGCCGCGCGGGACGAGCGCGGACATGTGGGCGTGCTCGTGTGGAACGGCACGCTCGACCAGTCCAAGCGCGACGGCTGCTCAGCCCTCGACCGTGACGTCGTGCTCCGCGTGGACGGGCTCAGTGCGCCCGCGTACGAGGTACGCCACCTCCGGGTCGACGCGGCGCACTCCAACATCCGGACCGTCTGGCGCCACATGGCGGACGGAGCCGACTGGCCGACGCCCGAGCAGTGGGAAACCCTGCGCGCAGCGAACACCCTCGACGCGTACGGGGTGGAGCGTCGCCTCACCCCCGAGGACGGGTCGGTCGCCCTCAGGTTCGCCCTGCCGATGCCCGGCGTGTCCTTCGTGGAGCTCGTTGCCGTCGAGGGTTGACAGGGCGGCACGCGGGTCCGTGGTCCCCTGTCCACAGGAGACCCTTGGCTCACAAGCCGTCCCCACGTTTCGCCCGTGACGGGCACCGGTAGGCGCCGGCCGGGTACCCATGGTGCCTCGGGCCATGTCGATCCCCGCTCGCCCTGTTGCCGTCCCCAGGAGCCGTCGTGCACGTCGTCCCCGGCATCTACACGCACTACAAGGGCTCCCGCTACCGCGTTCTGGGGCTCGTCCACGACGCGAACGAGCAGGGACGTGCCGCGGTGCTGTACGTCCCCCTGTACGCCGTCGACGGCCCCCTGCACGCCGTCCGCTCGGTCGACGACTTCCTTGCGGAGGTCGCCCCTGGGGTCCCGCGGTTCCGTCACCTCCCCGAGGCGGACCCGCCGTCGGCCGCGCGAACCGTCGCCCTACGGGACGCATCGGACGTGCGCGACGAGGACGTGGACGCGGTGGCGCGCAGAGTGGCGACGCTCGACCTGGTGCCCCGGGCCTGGCGGTGCTCGGCGCTCTCGCTCCGCGTCCTCGACGCCGTCTTCTCACCCAACGCGCGGTACGACACCGTGGGGGTGACGGTCGACCGGTACGCGACCTGGGCCGGCATCGAGCGCGCTCGCGTGGCCCGCGGAGCCGTGTCCGCCGAGCAGCCGCTCGACGAGTTCGTCCGCCAGGTCGACGAGCTCGGCGTCGAACCGTTCGCCGCGTCGGTGCTCCGCAACCGCCAGCGCACACGGACGAGCCGGGACGCCCCGCTCAAGGCCGACGCGGCGCTCGCCTTCGCTCGTGCGCTCCTCCACGCCGGGGTCCGCCGGCTGGACGACCTGGCCGCTTGGCGGCATGACGCGTCCGAGTCCTCGCGCCTCGACGCTGAGCTGAGCCGGTTGCCCGGGGCGGGCGACGGGCAGCGGCTCGCGCACTTCCACGCGCTGGCCGGCGACGACGCGCAGGTGGTGACCGGCCGGCACCTGGTGACCTGGCTGGAGGCCGCGACCGCTGCGACCGTGACGCCGACGGCCGCCCGCGTGCTCGTCACCCGCGCGGCATCCGCCCTGGCCGTCAATCCGTGGGAGGTGGGGGACGCCGTGTGGCGGTCACGACGAGCGGTCGCGGGCGCGACGGGCGCTCCGCCCGGCCCGGCCGAGACCTCGCCCGCCGGGTTTCCTCTGGCGGCCGAGGTGCCTCAGGGAGCTGACGTGCCCTGACGGCCGTACCTGTCCTCGAGGCGTACGACGTCCTCGCGCCACCCCTCGCCCGCGGTGGAGGCCTCGAGCACGACGGCGTCGGTGATCGCGGTCATCCGGTGCACGGCACGCGGCGGGACGTGCACCGCCTCGCCGGGCCCGACCTCGATCCAGGTGAGGTCGGAGGCGTCCGGGCCGATCTCCATCGCGACCCGTCCCGACTGCACGGCGACCGTCTCCTCCTTCGCCTCGTGGTACTGCAGCGAGAGGGAGTGCCCCGCCGTGATGTGGATGGTCTTGCCGCAGTACGCGCCTTCGACGAGCGCGAAGATCTCCTCGTGCCCCCAGGGCTTGTCCACGCGGGTCACGGGATGGGCTCGGGCGTGTTCGGTCACGTGTTCTCTCCTACCTCACGAGTGGGTGGCGCGGGGCGCGTTCGTCCAGGGTGGCAGCGTTGTGCGCCCGAGGCGGTGCCTGGCCGCAGCCGTTCAGTGGGGAAGACGACGTGGGGGACCGTTCCCTGGCGCTCCTCCTCGGACTCGGGCTCCAGGATGGGCCCGGGCGTCCTGGCGAGCACGTGGTGGATGAGCAGCCAGCCCTCGGACGGGCTCAGCCTTGGGTGCTGGAGTCCGCGTAGCGCAACAGGGCGCCGACACCGTCGTCCAGGGGGACCTCGTCGGGCGAGACCACAGCGGGGACGGGCACCAGGGACGCGTGCGTGGCGACCACCGCCCGAACGAGCGCCGCGTCGGCGCGCACGGGCGTCGGGTCGTCGATACCGAGCGCGCGCAGCTCGGCGGGGTCCGCGGTGACCTGTGACGGCTCGGGCCCCACCCAGAGCCGTGCCGTGGCGAGAGGTGCCTCGCGGACGAGCAGGCTGTCCACCTGGCCCCGACACAGCGCTGCGGCAACCGGGGCGAGCCCCTCGGCGGCCCGGCCGGAATGGTCCCGTTCCCGCGCGAACCGCGCCAGAGACGTCCGCCGGTCGGCGGTGGTGAGGTCCGCGACGAGCCGGCGGGACTCCACGCTGAGCCGCTCCTGGGTGCTCCGGACGTCCCGCCGGTCGCAGGCCTCGGCCTCGCGCAGGACGGCCAGACTCCGCTTGCCCAGGTGCCCGCGCAGCGCAGCCCGGGCCCGGACGTCACCGCCGACGAGCAGGACCCGGGAGCCCGTCGAGACCACCAGCCGGTCCACCTCGGTGGCCACCTGCTTGGCGTTATGCTCCCAGGCGTTCTCGACCCGCTGCGCGTACCGGTGCTGGGACCACCCGCGGAACCCGCCGGCGCGGTGCTTCGTGATGTCGTCCGCCGAGCCGTCC
Source organism: Actinomycetes bacterium (assembly GCA_050743265.1). Taxonomy (GTDB): domain Bacteria; phylum Actinomycetota; class Actinomycetes; order JBOGEN01; family JBOGEN01; genus JBOGEN01. The sequence continues at coordinate 28,925 of JBOGEN010000129.1, read as the reverse complement.
ACGTGCCGCTCCACCTCGGTGTCGCCGTTCGGCCCGTACGCGGTGATGTCCGCGCCTACCCGGTCCGTCGCCACGAGGACGTGCGGGACGGTCTCGGCCAGAGCCATCACGAGCGGCATCACGTGCGGGACCATCCCCACGTCCGCAGCCTGGGCCTGCGGCGGGGCGGGGAGGTGGTAGTCGAGGAGCATGCGTCCCTCGGCGGCGAACAGCGCCCGGCCGTGCGCGCCGGGCACCGGTGGGTCGGCGGCCACCGCGTCCTCCATCGCGCGCACGGTCGCATGGTCGGCCCCGTGCGCGGCCAGCGCGTCCCGCATCGCACGCCACCGCAGCGCGATGGCATGCTCCGCGTCCTCGACGTCCCAGCTCGTGTCGAGGTAGCAGGACGCGACGGGACTGCCCAGCCCGTAGAGCGGGGTCAGGAACGACAGGTTCATGGGCGTCTCCTCGCCGGTCGCGCTGTTGCGCTCGGCCCCCCGAGCGGACCCAGGTCGTGCCCTGCCGGCCGGGACGTCAGCCGGGCAGCTGTGCCGGTGTGCTCGTGCTCGCCTCGATGTCACGGGCGGCCATCTCGAGCAGGTGGTGTGCGAGCTCACCGAGCGCGCGGGCGGTAGCCAGCTCGTCGCCGATCTGCGGGACGTCAGGGTCCGACGGGTTGCGGCGGGCGACGCCCGCTCCTCGTGCCTCCCGTCCGTCGTCCGTGGACAGCTGTGCCGTGGCGCGGGTGTCGCTGCCGTGCTCGACCAGGTCGATCCGTACCGTCCAGGTCTTCTGCTCCATGACGGTCTCCTCGCGGTCGACGTCGCACCGTCATCGTGGGCTGCCGGGGGCGACAGGACAACCCCACGGTCGGATCGGGCCCGGGCCGGAAACGGCGCGGAGGAGCACGACGAAGCCCCTCGGATCAGGACAGGACCACCCCGACCGCCCACGTGAGCACGATGGCGAGAGCCGCGGCCAGCTCGACCAGCAGGCCGGCCCCCACTGCGCGCAGCGCGGCCCAGGTGGAGGACCAGGCGGCCGGGACCTCCCGCAGCCTGAGGTACTCGGCCCCGAACAGGCCGCCGAGCCCACCCAGGACGAACCCGACCACGGGCACCACGAAGAACCCGACGACGGCCAGCACGCCGGCGAGCAGCAGCGAGGACTGCGGTGCCCCGCGCCGGGTGGCCGAGCGCGCGGGCAGTACGTACTTCGCCACCGTGCCCGCCACGAGCAGCAGCGTGGCCAGCGCGAGCACGACCCACCGCACCATGCTGTCCTCCGACAGTGCCCACACCAGCACCGCCGCCCATACCAGGGCGAGCCCGGGAAGCACGGGGACCAGCACGCCGACCAGGCCGACCGCCATGGCCAGGGCGACGAGGAGCAGCTCGGGCGTGTCCACGCGCACATCCTGCCGTCGGCGATGTCCTGGCCGTGCTCCCGGGCCGAGGGCGCCCGCCGATCTGGCGCCCCTCCCCGGCCAGGCGCGGGTCCGTTGGTTTTCCCGGGGGAGAGCCGGCTCGCTCCGTCGCGGTGAGAGAGACTGTGCGCGTGCAGGAGGAACAGGCGGTCGCCATAGTGGAAGCGCTGCAGGCGCGTGGGGTCATGGCGCGGGTCGAGCGCGCGGGGGTGTACCGGTTCGGTGTGCGGGTGCCGCTCGGCGACGGCCGCCAGGCGATCTGGGACACCGACGGTACGGCCGGACTCGAGGCGCAGATCATGCGCGACAACGTGCTCGTCGGCTTCGTCCCGCAGGTCCCCGGCTCCGAGAACTTCGAGGACGCCGACGTGGTCGACGCGATCGCGTCGGCGAACTACGACCAGCGCGACTGAGCGCGGTCCCGGGTACCTCCCTGCCGTCCCGGCACCAGCCCCCGCGTCCCGGCACCAACGCGCCTGCCGTCCTGCCGGACCCCACGGCTAGCATGGCGCCACAAACGTTTGTGCCCGAAGATCCGACCCACGCCCGAGCCGTCGGACCGTGCCCGAGGCCCTGGCCACGCGGCGACCAGACCGGGCGGGTCCTCGGGCCGCTGGCCAGAGGAAGGGCCTCCATGTCGGTCCCTGCGCTCCGCATCGTCCCGGCACGTGCCGGGCACGACGGGTGAGCGTCGTGCCGTGGGAGGGCCCTGCCCTGGGAGAGCTCGCCGTCATCCTGGCGGCGATGGCGGTGGGCGGCTTCGTGAAGGGAGCCGCCGGTGCCGGGCTGCCCCAGATCACGATCCCGGTGATGGCAATCTTCCTCGGGGTGGAGCATGCCGTCGTGGTGATGGCGATCCCCGGCGTCGTCATCAACGCGTGGTTGTTCTGGGTTCACCGTGCGCACCTGCGTGCCACCCGTGACCTGCCGGTGCTGCTCGTGGCGGGCGTCCTCGGCACTGTGCTCGGCACCCTCGGCCTGACCGCGCTCCACTCACAAGCCCTGACCTTCGTCCTGGCCGGCGTGATCCTGCTCTACGTCGCGGTGGTGCTGTCGAAGTGGGAGATCGCCCTCCCCGCAGCGCTCTCCCGCTACACCTCGCCACCGGTCGGGCTGGCCGCCGGGCTGCTGCAGGGCTCCACCGGGATGTCGGGCCCGGTGCTCTCCACGTACCTGCACAGCTATCGGCTCGGCAAGGAGACGTTGGTGATCTCCCTGGTCACCCTGTTCCAGGTGTTCGCACTGACCCAGGTCTTCACGCTGCTCCAGCTCGGCCTGTACTCGACGTCCCGCGTGGTGGAGAGCCTCCTGGCGCTGGTGCCGCTGATGATGGCGGTCCCGGCCGGAACGTGGGTCTCCCGGAGGATGTCCCGGCGGGGGTTCGACCTGCTCGTCGCGGCGGTGCTGACGCTGTCGGCCGCGACACTCCTCCAGGGCGCTGTGGGTGGGTGAGCGCGCTCGAGGTCAGCGGTTCGACGCGTCCTTGGTCCGGCCGCTGTGGCCGCCCAGGTACAGGTCGGCCATGTCCGGGTTGCCCAGCAGCTCATCCGACGACCCCTGCATGAGCACGCGGCCGTTCTCCATCACGACGCCGCGCGTCGCCAGGCGGAGCCCGAACCGGACGTTCTGCTCGACCAGCAGCACGGTCTTGCCGACCTCGGTCATCGACCGGACGCTGTCACGGACGTCGGCGAGCGCCCGCGGGTCGAGGCCGAGCGACGGCTCGTCCAGGAGCACGAGCTGGGGGTCGAGCATGAGGGACCGGGCGAACTCCACCATGCGCCGTTGCCCGCCGGAGAGGTTGCCCGCCTTGTCGGCCTCGCGGTCGCGGGCAATAGAGAACAGCTCGGCGACCTCGTCGTAGCGTCGCCGCACGAGTGCGGTGTCGCGGCGGATCAGGTACGCCCCCATGAGGATGTTCTCGCGGACGGTCATTGTCGGGAACAGCCCGTCGGACTGGGGGACCTGCGTGACGCCCCGCGCGAGGATGTCCGCCGGTCGGCAGCCCGCGATCGGACGACCCTCGAGCTCGATCTCGCCGAGGCGCGGCCTGAGCAACCCGCTGACGGCACGCAGCACGGTGGACTTCCCGGCCCCGTTGGGCCCGACCAGACAGACGACCGAGCCCCGCTCGACGTCGAGGTCGAGGCCTTGCAGGACGTCGCCGCCCCCGTAGCCCACGACCACACCGGAAAGCCGCAGCATCGCTCAGCTCCCTTCCCGCTGCGCAGCCAGGAAGTCCTCGCCCAGATAGGCATCCAGCACCCGGGGGTCGCGCTGCACCTCGGCGGGGGTGCCCTGGGCCAGGCAGGCCCCCTGAGCCAGGACCAGCACCGGGTCGCACAGCTCGAGCACGAGCGGCAGGTTGTGCTCGACGACGAGGAACGTCGTGCCCTGCCGGTTGAGCTCACGGATCACGTCCGCGATCCGGTCGATCAGCGTCGGGTTGATGCCGCCGGCCGGCTCGTCCAGGAGGATGAGCCGCGGTCGCAGCATCAGCACCTGGGCGAGCTCGACGAGCTTCTGCTGGCCGTACGAGAGCCGGTACGCGTGCACGTCGCGGAAGGCGCGCATGCCGACGAAGTCGAGCAGCTCCTCCGCGTGACGGCGTTCCGCACCGCTCACGGCGAGCGCACCCAGCTGTCGCAGCGACCCGTCCCGTACCGGAGCCACCACGTTCTCCAGCACGGTCATCTGCCCGAACAACCGGGTGATCTGGAACGTCCGCCCGAGCCCTTCGTGCGCTCGGGCCCAGGGCCGCCGGCCGTCGACCCGCCGCCCGCCGAGCCACACCTCTCCCGCGTCCGCGGACATCGTCCCGCCGACGAGGTTGAACACGGTCGTCTTCCCGGAGCCGTTCGGTCCGATGAGGCCGGTGATCGAGCCCTCGGGTACGGCGAAGGAACAGCCCTCCACGGCCCGGAGCCCGCCGAACCGCTTGGCCAGTCCGCGGACCTCGAGCATCGGGACCTCCCCGCGCTGCGTGACGGGGGTGGCGGCCGCGTTCCGTTGAGGAGTGGTCGGCGGTGCGCTCCCCGGCCGCGTCCCCGCGGGTGCCGCTCGCCCCCTCGCGCGCCGGGCCGCGAGCCGTTCGGACAGCGTGGGCAGGATCCCCTGGGGCAACAGCAGCACCGTAAGGGCCATGAGCCCTCCGAAGACCAGCAGGCGGGCGTTGCCGCCACCGAAGTACTGGTTCGAGACCTCGTTGAGAGGTTCGACGAGGAACGCGCCGAGCACCGGCCCGAAGAGCGTGCCGCGCCCGCCCAGCAGCATGGACAGGATGATCTGCACGCTGATCACCACGTCGAACATGCCGCGTGGGTCGACGAAGGTCAGGTAGTAGCCGTAGAGGCCACCGGCCATGCCGAGGAACACGGCGCTCGCCACGAACCCCACCAGCTTGTACGCGGGCGTGGACACCCCCACCGTCGCGGCCTTGTCCTCGTCCTCGCGCATCGCCACCAGCCCCATGCCGAGCTTGGTGCGGCGGATCCACCACGAGGTCACGAGGGACGCTCCCAGCAGCCCGAGCATCCCGTAGTAGAAGGGCCAGTTCTGGTAGTCCACGCTCCAGGTCGGGATCGGCAGCGTGATGCCGGACGTGCCCCGGGTCAGCCCGTCCCAGTTCGTGGCCACGAGCTGCATGAGGAACAGGAACGCGATCGTCATGATCACGAAGGAGAACCCGCGCGTCCGCATCGCCACCACGCCGAGCACGGCGGCGAACGCCGCGGCGACCAGTCCGGCGACGGGTACCCAGACCAGGGGAGACCCGCCCACCCGTGTCGCGAGCAGGGCCACCGTGTACGCGCCCAGTCCGAGGAACGCGCTCTGGCCCAGGGAGATGTAGCCGCCGTACCCGGAGATGATGTTCAGCCCCACGGCCGCGATCGCGAAGAGCAGGGACAGGATGACCATGTTCTGGTAGAACAAGTCGTCCGACATCAGCGGGTACGCGGCCAGCAGCAACGCCGGAACCGCGACCCCGAGCAGCCGCAGCAGACGCCGGTGGTCGGCGAGGGTGGTCGCGAGCGTCTCAGGCCGCCAGGTGGGCATCAGGCCGTCACGTCCTCACGCAGGCGTGCGCCCATCAGGCCCTGCGGCCGCACCAGGAGCACGAGGAAGATCACGGCGTAGGGCACGGCAGTGGCCCACGCGGGGGAGACGTACGTCGAGGTGAGGGTCTCGGCCACCCCGAGCATCAGCGCGCCGACGACGGCTCCGGGCAGGCTGCCCATCCCCCCGAGCACGATGATGCTGAGCAGTCGGGCGATCCACTGGTAGTGGGCGCCGGGAAGGAAGGGGTAGAGCACCGCGCTGATGGACCCGGCGGCCCCGGCGGTCGCGACCCCGATCGCGAACGTCAGCGCGGCGACCGACACCGCGTTCACCCCGACGAGCTGCGCGGCGCCCGGGTTCACGGCGCTGGCCCGGATGGCACGGCCCGTCCACGTCCGGGTGAGGAAGGCGTAGAGCGCGACAAGGACCAGCACGCCCACCAGGCCGCCGAACACCTGCGCCTTGGGCAGGAACAGCGGGCCGACCTGGAAGGACTCGTTGAAGTAGCTCGGGCGTACGGAGTGAGAGGTGTTGCCCCACACCAGCCCCATCACGCCTTCGAGGATCAGGGCGAGCGAGAAGGTGAGCAGGACCGACGCCGCGACGGGGCCCTTCCTGATCGGCCGGATGACGAGGCTGTAGAGCCCGTACCCGAACAACATCATCGCCGGTGTCGTGACGAGGATCGACAGAAGCGGGTCCAGCCCCGTCGTGGTCCACAGCGTGTAGGTGAGGAAGGCCGCCAGGACCAGTAACGCGCCGTGGGCGATGTTGATGACGCGCATGACCCCGAAGATCAGGGTCAGGCCGGAGGCCAGCAGGGCGTACGTCCCGCCGATGAGCGTGCCGAGGACGACGGCCTGGATGAACTCGGTCAACGGCACCCCTCGGTCCGGAGGGCGGCGTCCCTGCCCTCCGGAGGGCAGGGACGGGGCCTGGGCTCAGATCGTCGGCTCAGCGGGTCGGCTCATGGGGTCGACACGCGCTCGACCACGCGATCCGTGGTGGCGACCTCCTCGGGAAGGATGACCTCGGCCTTGCCGTCCTGCCACTGACCGATCATGAACTCGCCCTGGGGGCGGCCGAGGTCGTCCCAGCGCAGCGGCCCGAGAATGGTCTGGACCTGGTGGGCGTGCAGCCAGTTCGCGAGCTTCTCCTGGTTCTCCAGGCTGCCCACCTCCTCCACCGCGGTCTGCAGGACCTGTGCCGAGGCATAGGCGTCCGCGGCGTCCTCGGCGGGCTCCCCGCCGAACATCTCGCCGTAGGTGTCAACGAACTTCTTGTTCCCCGGGGTGGACGCTTCAGGCGTGTGGCTCACGGCGTAGAAGGTGCCCTCGGTGTTCTCGACGCCCACACCATCGGCGTACTGCTCGCCGTGCGAGGGAGCGCTGGTCTGGAACAGGAAGGCGGGCTCGTACGCCACCTTGTTCAGGGCACGGACGAACCCCACACCGTCGGTGAACACCGCCCCGTTCACCACCAGGTCGGGCTCCGCCGCCTTCACCGCATTGGCGATGGAGTCGAAGTTCGTGGTGTCGACGGGGTAGGTGGACTTGTAGACGGTCTCGACGCCTGCGGCTTCGAGCCTCTCCCGGATGGAGGCGAGGACCGGCAGCGCGAAGGGGTCGTTCACGCACGGGTACGCCGCAGTCTTCGGTCGCTCGTCAGGAGGCAGGCTGAGCAGGTGCTCCACGAAGAGGTCGCCCTGGTGGTCCGAGACCGCCTGCTGGCTGAAGAACAGGTACTTGAACTTGCGCTCGAACAGCTCGGGTGCGCCGCCGGCAGGCTCCACGAACACCATCCGGTTGCGCTCGGCGACCGCGGAGGCGGGGAGGTTGAGCAGGGACGAGAACGTGCCGAGCAGGAGGTCGACCCGCTCTCTGCTGATGAGCGCGTTGTAGTCGGAGACCACGGTGTTCTGCTTGCTCGCGTCGTCGCGGATCACGAGCTCGACCTTGCGGCCGAGCACGCCCCCGCTGTCGTTGGTGATCTTCTCCCAGGTCTCGTAGCCGCGCTTGGCGGCCCTGCCCGGCTCGGAGAACTCACCCGTCAACGGCAGTGAGATGCCGATCTTGATGGGACCGCTCGCGCCCCCGGAGTCGCCCTCCCCACACCCGGCGGCGACGGCGACCAGCACCAGTGCCAGCACGGCGGCTGTCCGGATCCTGCCCATGCGATCAGCCCTCTCGGTGGGCACCTGCGGCGGCGCCACAAGCGCGCGCTCCGTCCGCACCACATGTCGACCATCGTGCTCACCTGGGCTGAACCGTCCCATGCGGTGATACAATCGATTGCAGTGTCCCGGCATAGTAGGAAGGAGTATATCGTCTGTCAAGGACGGACTTCAGAAGAAAGGCCTTGACGAGGCACGGCAGCCGCAACCACACTCGGCAATCGATTGCGCTCCGGGCTAGGTCAACCGGTACGGGCTACCCCGGGCAAGGCCATCCCCGCGACCTCCACAGAAGGCGGGTCATGGAGCAGACCGTCACACTGAGGGTCAACGGCGACCCCCACACCCTGACCACCGAACCGGAGAGGACCCTGCTCGACGTCCTGCGCAACGAGCTGGACCTCAAGGGATCGCGCTTCGGCTGCGGGGTCGGCCTCTGCGGCGCGTGCGTCGTCCTGGTGGACGGCAGCCCGGTGCCTTCCTGCGACACCCCGATGTGGACGGCAGACGGTACGTCGGTCACCACCGTGGAGGGCCTCGGCGAGGAGGGTGCGCTCCACCGGATGCAGCAGGCGGTGCTCGACGAGCAGGCAGCTCAGTGCGCCTACTGCATGTCCGGCATCCTCGTCAGCGCGGCGGCGCTGCTCGCCGAGCACCCGAGCCCGGACGAGCACCGGGTCGCGACCGCTCTCGACCGCCACCTGTGCCGTTGCGGCGCGCACCCGCGCGTGGTGCGGGCGGTGGCCCGGGCGGCGGCAGCGACGGTGGAGGGCGAGGAAGGGTGACGAGGCCAGCCGAAGTCCGTCCCGCCGTGGCGCTGCCCCGCGGGCTGGCGGCCAATGCGCGGCTGTCGCGATGGCTGAGCATCGCCTCCGACGGCTCCATCACCGTCCGCGTGGGAAAGGTGGAGCTCGGTCAGGGTGTGCTGACCGCGCTCGCCCAGATCGCGGCGGACGAGCTGGACGTCGACCTCGCCCGCGTGCGTATGGCGCCGGCGAACACGGCGAGCTCCCCCGACGAAGGCGTGACCGCCGGCAGCATGTCGGTCTCCGACTCCGGGGCGGCCCTCGCCTCCGCCTGCGCCCACGTCCGAGCGCTGTTCGTGCGTGAGGCCGCAGCCCGCCTCGACATCGAGGAGGACGCCGTCGTCGTCGCCGACGGGGTGTTCGGCGATGCGCAGGGAGGGCGCCGGACGTCGTACGGGTCACTGGCCGCCGCGATCGACCTCGACCGCGACGCCGACGGGACATCCGAGCCCAAGGCGTCCGACGGCATGCGGGTCGTGGGCACGAGTGTTCCGCGGCTGGACCTGCCCGACAAGATCGCCGGCATGCCGCGGTTCATCCACGACCTCGTGCTGCCTGGGCAGGTCTACGGCCGCGTCGTCCGTCCGCCGTCCCCGGCGGCCACGCTCGTCGACGTCGACACGGGGCAGGCCGAGGCTCGAGCCGGTGTCCTGGCGGTGGTGCGGGACGGCAGCTTCCTCGGGGTCGTCGCGGAGAGCGAGTACATCGCAGACCGTGCGGCCACGCTGCTGAGCGAGGGTGCCCGATGGAAGGAGGAGGCGACCCTTCCGGACGAGGACGACCTGCCCGGGTTCCTGCGCGCTGCGCCGACCGACACGCTCGTCGTCGAGGACACGGGTGACGCGGACACCCCACAGGTCGACACGCGCCAGGCCGGCACGCCGGGGCGCGTCGTACGCGAGATGTCCGCCGCGTACAGCAGGCCCTTCCTCGCACACGCGTCCATGGCCCCGAGCTGTGGTGCCGCACGCTGGGACGAGGGCAGCCTCACCGTGTGGACGCACAGCCAGGGCATCCACCCGCTCAGGGGCGCGATCGCCCAGGCGCTGGGCCTCGACGCGACGACGGTGACCGTGCAGCACGTCGACGGCGCGGGCAGCTACGGGCACAACGGGGCCGACGACGCCGCCTTCGACGCCGTGCTGCTGGCGCGCGCGACGCCGGGACGTCCCGTCCACGTGCGGTGGAGCCGTCAGGACGAGCTGACCTGGGCCCCGTTCGGCTCGGCCATGAGTGTGCAGGTGCACGCCGGGCTGGACACGGCCGGAAACGTCCACACCTGGTCGTTCGACGTGTGGAGCCAGGGACACGTCGCACGCCCCGGGTACGACGGGAGCCCCCGCCTGCTCGCGGCTGCTCACCTGGAGCGCCCGCAGCCGTTGGCGCCCGCTGTCGACCCACCCCTGACCCGCGGGGGAGGCACGGCCCGCAACGCCGCGCCGATCTACGCCTTCCCGGCGCGGCGTGTCGTCGCGCACCGGGTGCTGCAGTCCGCGCTGCGGTCGTCGGCGCTGCGCGCGCTCGGCGCGTTCACGAACGTGTTCGCCATCGAGTCGTTCATGGACGAGCTGGCGCTCTCGGCGGGGCGCGACCCGGTCGAGTACCGGCTCGCGCATCTGGACGACAGCCGCGCCTGCGCCGTGCTCGAGGCAGCAGCGCAGCACGCGGGATGGCGGTCGGACGCCACGGCCCCGGACACGCGGGAGACGCCCGGCACGCCTGGCGACAGCGTCGGCCGAGGCGTCGCGGTCGCGCGGTACAAGGGTCGTGGCGGGTACTGCGCTGTGGTGGCCGAGGTCGAGGCGGTGCACGAGGTGCGCCTCCGACGTCTGGTCCTCGTGGCCGACGTGGGCCGGGTCGTGAACCCGGACGGGCTGCGCAACCAGATCGAGGGCGGCGCCGTCCAGGCGAGCAGCTGGACCCTGAAGGAGCGGGTGCGCTTCGACCGCGAGCGCGTCACCAGCGTCGACTGGGAGACGTACCCGATCCTGCCGTTCAGTGAGATCCCGCAGGTGGACGTGCACGTCCTCGACCACCCGGGCGAACCCTCTCTCGGGGCAGGCGAGATCGCCCAGGGGCCCACCGCGGCGGCGATCGGGAACGCCCTGGCGGACGCCCTGGGCGTCCGCGTCCGTGACCTCCCGCTGAGTGCCGAGAACATCGTGGCGGCCATGGAGACATGAGTGCGCCGCCGAGGCCGTCGAGGGACCCGTGACGAGACACACGCCGTGAGGAGCAGACATGCCCGAGCCGCGCATCAGCTACGTTCCGTTCGAGTCGATGGACGAGCGCATGCAGGCCGAGATGGAGCGGTGTGCCCGCGAGGGCACGCCACGGCCGGAGAGCTCGGCCGTCCGTGCCCAGGCCCCGAACGCGTTCTGGGCGTTCGCTGACTCGTGGAAGGCCGTCTTCCACAGTGGGGTGTGCGACCACGCGATCAAGGAGCTCTGCCGCGTCTACGTCTCGCACACCGTGAAGTGCGAGTTCTGCGGCAACCAGCGCTCGATCAAAGCGACGACGGCCGGGTTGCTCGAGCAGAAGTACGACGAGCTCCTCAACTTCGAGTCCTCGTCCCAGTACACCGAGCGGCAGAAGGCCGCGCTCGCGTACGCGGAGGCGATCGCCTGGCGGCTCGAGACCGACGACGCCTTCTGGGAGCGGATGCACTCCCACTTCAGCGAGCCCGAGCTCGTCGAGCTGGGCTGCTTCGTCGCGCTCACGTTCGGGCAGCAGAGCTGGATCCGCATGCTCGACATCGACCACCACCAGTACATGGCGGGTACGTCCGCGTCGATGGCACCCGGCTTCGAGACCAAGGAGGCGGCGGCCGCCACGAAGGCGTCGGACGACTACTGGGCGAAGCGGGTCGGCTGACCGGTCGCCGTCCGCAGGACCCGCTCAGCCCAAGGTCTTGCGCACGGTCTCCGTGATCCGCGTCACTGAGGGGATGGCGTGGTCCTCCAGGGCGTCGGCGGCCGGCAGCGGGACGTGTGGCGTGGTGATCCGTACGGGGGGACCGGTGAGGTCCGACCACACCTGCTCGACCAGCACCGAGACGACCTCCGCCCCCCAGCCGCACAGCCGGGGGTTCTCCTCGACGGTGAACACACGTCCGGTGCGTGCGGACGTGTCGAGGATCGTGCGCGTGTCCAGCGGGACGAGCGACCGTACGTCGACGACGGTTGCCTCGATGCCGAGGCTGGCGAGCTCGTCGGCGGCCTCCAGCGCCCTGGGCACCATCGCCGCGAGGGCGAGGAGAGTGCAGTCGCCACCCTCGCGGCGCACCCCCGCGGTGCCGAGGCTCTCGACGATCTCCCCGTCCGGGACGTCACCCTTCGTCCCGTACAGGCTCTTCGCCTCGAAGAACATCACCGGGTCCGGGTCACGCACCGCAGCGGCGAGCAGGCCGATCACGTCATGTGGCGTGGACGGCGCGACGACCTTCAGCCCGGGCACCGCCATCGCCCAGTTCTCGACGCTCTGCGAGTGCTGGGCACCGAACCTGAAGCCACCCCCGTTGGCGGTGCGGACCACGAGGGGCAGCGTCACCTGGCCGTTCGTCATGTAGGGGGTCTTGGCGATCTCGTTGGCGATGACGTCCCAGCACACGGCGAGGAAGTCGGAGAACATGAGCTCGGCGATCGGCCGCATCCCCGTCATCGCCGCCCCCATCGCGGCGCCGATGATGGCCTGCTCCGAGATCGGCGTGTCCCGCACGCGCTCGGGCCCGAACTCCTCGAGCAGCCCTCCGGTCGTCTTGAAGACGCCACCGGCCGCGGCGACGTCCTCGCCGAGGAAGACCACCCGCTCGTCACGCGCCATCTCCTGGGCGATGCCGCGGGTCACCGCAGCACGGTAGGTCAGTTGTGCCATGACGCGCCTCCGTCCGGCCAGAGGTTGCTCTCGACGAGGTCGAGGTCAGGGAGCGGACCGGCCTTGGCGGCCTCCGTGGCGAGGTCGAGCTCGCGCATGACCTCTTCCTCGATCTGCTTGAGCACGGACTCGTCCAAGCCTGTCGACACCAGGTGGGCGTGGTAGGACTCGACCGGGTCGCGCTCGAGCCACGGCGTCACCTCGCCGGCCGACCGGTACTTCGCCGGGTCGGCACGCGAGTGCCCGCCGTGCCGGTACGTCAGCGCCTCGACCAGCGACGGGCCCTCGCCGGCACGGGCCCGCGCCACCGCGCGGCGGGCGACGCCGTACACCGCGGTGACGTCGTTGCCGTCGACCACGAGCGGCTCCAGGCCGTACCCTGGTGCCCGGTCGGCAGCGGGACGAGGGACTGCGGTCACGTCCGCGATGGGCGTGTACTCCATCCAGAGGTTGTTCTCACACACGAACACGACGGGCAGCCGCCAGGTCGCGGCCATGTTCAGCGCCTCGTGGAACGCGCCGATGTTCGTCGTCCCGTCACCGAAGAAGCAGACGGCGACCTGGTCGGTGCCACGCAGCTGCGCCGACCATGCCGCACCGTTCGCGATCGTGAGATGGGCGCCGACGATGGCGTACGAGCCCATCATCCCGTGCTCCACGCTCGTGAGGTGCATCGAGCCGCCCCTGCCGGCGAGGAGCCCGTTGGACCTCCCGAGCAGCTCGGCCATGACGGGCTCCATGCCCACACCGCGCGCCAGGGTGTGCGCGTGCCCGCGGTAGGTGGCGAACGTCCAGTCGTCCGGCCGCATCGCCGCGGCCACCCCCGCGGCGACGGCTTCCTGGCCGAGCGAGAGATGGCTCGTGCCCTTGACGAGGTTCTGCAGGAACAGGTCGTAGGCCCGCTTCTCGACGCGGCGCATGCGCAGCATCATCGTGTACAGGCGCAGCGCGACGTCGTGATCGACGTCGAGCTCGAACGCAGGCTGGACGGGCAGGCCGAGCTCAGTAGGGGTTGGCAACGAACAGCTCCTCTGCCGGGAACAAGGTGATGACCCGGGGACCGTCGGACGTGACGACGATCTCCTCCTCGATGCGGGCCGCCGAGTAGCCGTCGGTCGCGGGGCAGAAGGTCTCGAGCGCGAACACCATGCCCTCGCGGAGCTCGATCGGGTGCTCGAGCGAGTTCAGCCGGCTGATGATGGGGCGCTCGTGCAGCGCCAGCCCGAGGCCGTGGCCGAACTGGAGGCCGAAGGCGTCCATCTCGTCGGCGAAGCCGAAGTCCTGCGCCCGCGGCCAGAGCCGGGCGATCTCGTCGGTGCCGACACCGGGCTTGACGAGCCCGATGGCGGCGTCGATCCACTCCCGTGCCTTGACGTACGCGTCGCGTTGCGCGGGCGTGGAGCGTCCGACCGCGAAGGTGCGGTAGTAGCAGGTGCGGTACCCGTTGTACGCCTGGATGATGTCGAAGTAGACCTGGTCGCCCGGACGGACGATGCGGTCGGTGAAGTTGTGGGGGTGCGGGCTGCAGCGCTCGCCGGACACGGCGTTGATCGCCTCGACGTCGTCGGAGCCCATCTCGTAGAGGCGCTTGTTGGCGAGTGCGACGACCTCGTTCTCGCGGATCCCGGGCTTCAGCGCGTCGACGATGGTCTGGTAGGTGCCGTCGACCATGGCCGCGGCAGTGGAGAGCAGGGCGATCTCGTCCGGCGACTTGATCTCCCGGGCGTCGAGCATCACCTGCTGGCCGTCCCGGACGTCGAGGCCCAGCCGCTGCAGCGCGAACATCATCGGTGGCTCGGCCAGGTCGACCCCGACCGGCATCCCGGCGACGCCGGCGTCCTCGAGCAGGCCCTTGATCTCGCGGGCGGCACGCTCGAACAGGCCCGCCTCCTCCGCGACGGAGCCCCGGAGACCGACCATGCCGGCCCGTGAGTTCTCGGGTGCCAGCCAGGGTGCGTAAAGCCGGTGGTGCTTCGCCGCCGAGCCGAAGTCCCACACCACGGGCTCGGAGTCACGCGCGAGCAACGCGTACCGGGTCATCTTGTCGCGCGCCCACTCGCCGATCATGGTGGACGTGAGGTAGCGGATGTTGTTGACGTCGAAGACGAGCAGAGCGCCCAGTTCCGAGGACTCGAGCGCACCTCGCGCTCTGGCGAGCCGATAGTCACGGAGCCGGGCGAAGTCCACCCTCTCCTCGAAGTCGACCGCGGAGCGCCCCGGTGAGGGGACGAGTTCAGACGTCGACAGGGCCATCTCTCTCCTTACTCGTGCCCGTGGGACGAGCCACCGGGCGGGGCGAGGCCGTCGTCCACGTCCACGTCCTCCGGCTTGAGCTCGAGCCCCGCACTGTGCGCCTGCTGCGCGAGGAGGACGGCGAAGTCGTCACCGCTGTGCCCACTACTCATGGTGCTGCGGACGAGCTGCTGGGTCAGAGCTGCCAGTGCCATCGGGACGCCGAGCTCCTCGGCCGCCGACAGCCCGAGGTCGAAGTCCTTGTGCAGGAGGACGGGAGTGAAGGTGGGGGTGTAGTCGAGCTTGACGAACGCCGGGGTCTTGTACCGGGTGAAGGTCGAGCCCATGACGCTGCTGTTGAGGAAGTCCAGGAATGCGGCCCGGGATACCCCGCCCTTCTCCGCGAGCACGGTGATCTCGGCCAGGGACTGGGTCATCACACCGAGGAACAGGTTGTGGCAGATCTTCACCAGGCGCGCCACCTCGCCCTCGCCGACGTACGTGGACGCGCGGCCGAGGCACTGGAGGAACGGCTCGACACGCGCGTAGACGTCCTCGCTGCCCGACGCGACGACACTCAGCTGTCCTGACGCCACGACCTTGCCGTTGCCGCTCACCGGTGCGGCGAGGAACTCCGTCCCACGGTCGCGGGCAGCTGCCCTCATCGCCGCTGACGTCTCCACCGACACGGTCGAACAGTCGACGACGACGGAGGGGGCGCGGTCCGGTCGAGTCAGCAGCCCACCCTCACCGGTGAGGACGGCCTCGAGGTCCGCCGAGGCGGCCACCATGGTGAACACGACGTCCCGGTCGGCCAGGTCGCTGACGACCTCGGCGACGTCGGCGCCGTCGCCCCGGAGCGCCTCGGCCTTGGCCCGCGTGCGGTTCCAGACCGTGACGTCGGCACCGGCACGGGCGAGACGCGTCGCCATGGGCGCGCCCATGCGACCCGCCCCGATCCACCCGACGCTCATGCCGGGAAGTGTCACGTCGCCCATGTCACCTCGCTCGGTACTGCAATCGATTGCGACAACCTAGGAGGCCATGCCTGCCTTGTCAAGGTGGGCTAGGCGGCCGAGTGCGGACCTCACGTCACGTGCGGAGGCCGGCCGTGGGGACCCCCAGGTGTGCCGCCACCCAGTCGGCCGTGCGCTGGCGGTGGTGCGCCGCGACGTTCATGCAGCCGTGGTTTCCGTCCTCCAGCAGAAGCAGGGACGCCTGGGGCGTACCGGGTTCGGCACCGCCTGCCCGGCCGGATACCTCCGCGACGAGGCGTTCCGCGTGCTGCCACGGGATGAGCCGGTCCCGGCGTCCCGCGACGACGAGCAGCGGGCACCTGATCGAGGACGTGCGTCCGGCCAGGCTGAGCGTGTGCGCGACCTTGCGCGCCTGGTCCTCGTCGGCCGACCACGAGCGGACCCGGAACGCCTCCCGGGTCAGCGCGGGGAGCTGCTCCCAGCAGTCCCCGAAGTGGTACGGGCCCGCCAAGGCCACGCAGGCCCGGACGGGGAGGTCGCCGCTGGCGACCCGCGGCGCGTAGTACCCGCCGAGGCTGACGCCCCAGACGCCCAGCCGGTCCGCGTCGACGCCGTCCTGCCCCGCCACCGTCTCGAGAACGGCCTGCCCGGGGACCTCCCAGTCGCCCTGGATGGGAAGGTCGTACTCGGCTTCGCCCTGGCCTGGTCCGTCGACGCTGAACGTGCCCACCCCGCGCTCGAGGAACAGCACCTCGGTCGAACGGAACTCCTCCTTCGCGGAGTCCAGGCCCGGGATCATCACGACGACGGGGTGCGGGCCGGCGCCAGAGGGCAGACGCAGGATGCCGACGAGGCAGGCATCCCCGTACGGGATCTCCACCCGCCGGCCAGGGGGGTCGAGGTGTGGCAGCGCCGCGTCGAGGCAACGCACCGCCGCCGCGTGTGCGGCGCGCATCTGGTCCGGGTCCTGGACGAAGAGGAACTTGCCGTAGTGGTAGGCGACCGAGGCCTGCACGTGGTGCTGGCCGGCCGAGCGCCACCGGCCCTCCGATGCGGCCGCCGTCGCCAGGGCCTCGTGCTCGGCGCCGAGGGCCGACCAGCCCGCGCACCAGTCCGCCCAGGTGTCGACGGAGCCCGTCACCTTCTCGAAGTCCGCCACCGAGACCCCGTTGGTGGTGAACCGCGGGCCCCAGTGGGAGATCGCCGATGCGACGTACTCGTCCATGTCCCGACTCCTTGCAAACGTATGCAGCTCCCCTCGATGATGGCTCCCGTGTCAACGACGGCGCGACCTCCCGGTGGGGCGTCGGGCGGCTCCGTGACGGACGCTGCCGACGTCGTCGTGGTGGGCGGTGGTCACAACGCGCTCGTCTGCGCGGCGTACCTGGCCGAGGCCGGTCTCGAGGTGGTGGTCCTCGAGGCGCGTGACGTGCTCGGTGGTGACACCGTGACCGAGGAGCTCACGCTTCCCGGCTGGCGTCACGACTCCTGCGCGAGCGCTCACGTGGTGCTGCAGTCGAATCCGCTGGTGCGCGACGACGAGCTCGGGCTGCTGTCCCGCTACGGGTTGCGCTACGTGCACACCGACCCGGCGTTCGTCATGCCGCTGGAGGACGACGCCGTCGTCGTCCACCGCGACCTCGACGCCACCGCGGCCGAGCTCGGCCGCTGGTCTCCCGAGGACGCAGTGGCGTTGCAGCGCATGATGGCCGAGTGGTCGGACGGCCTCGGTGCCGCCCACGCCCGGTGGTCCGCGGGGCTCCCGCCGGGCGAGGACGACGCGAGCCGCCGGTACGAGGCGCTGCGCAGCCGTAGCGCCTGGGAGGTCGTCCACGCGACGTTCACGCATCCCGTGGCGCGGGCGTTCGCGACCTGGCTGGCCTTCGCCACGATCCAGCCACCCGAGCGCCCGGGGACGGGGGCACTGCCCGCCGCGCTCACGAACGGGCGCCTCACGTACGGCTGGACCACGCCCGTGGGCGGCTCGGGAGCCCTGCCGTCCGCGCTCGCCGCGCACCTCGCCGACCACGGGGGCCGGGTCCTCACCGAGGCAGAGGTGTCCTGTCTGGTGACGGCGTCCGCGCGGGTGACGGGCGTGCGCACCGTCGACGGTCGCGTGTTCCACGCGCGGTCCGCCGTCGTGTCGTCCGCGCATCTGGCCAGTCTCCCGGCGATGCTCGACCCGGTGCCGGACGACGTGGCGCGGGCGGCGAGCGCGTGGCGGCCGGGGCTCGCACTCTTCGCGGTGCACCTCGCCCTGCGCGGGGACGTCCGCTACCGCGGGCGGGACGGGCCGCTGCGCGCAGCGGCGGGAGCCCTGGGCAGCCCGGAGGGCCTGCGCCGACAGGTGTCGGGGTGTCTCGCGGGTCGTGCCGAGGTGGACGACCCGTGGCTGCTCGTGGCGTCTCCCACCCCCGTCGACCCCGGACGCGCACCCGACGGCGGCGGCATCGCCAAGCTGCTCACACCCGCGCCTGCACGGTTGACCCGCGGACGTGCGTGGAGCGAGGACACCACCGAGGCGTACGCGGAATGCCTGATCGCACACGTAAGGGAAAGGGTCGACGGCCTCGATCCCGACGACGTCCTGGGTGTCGTCGCGGAGTCGCCCGACGGGCTGGCTCGGCGGAACCCGCACAACCTCGAGGGCTCGTGCCACGGCGGTGAGTTCGACCTCGGCGCCCGTGGCGTGCTGCCCGGGTGGCCCTCCCCTCGGACGTCCGTACCCGGGCTCTATCTCACCGGCGCGACCACACACCCCGGCGGTTCGGTGTCAGGACGTCCGGGACGCAACTCCGCCCGCTGTGTCCTCGGCGACCTCGGGATCGACCCGGAGACCGTGATGGCCGGGTACACCTAGAACCCCACCACGTCACGGAGCACGACCTCCTGGTTCGAGGCATCACGGGGATTCGCGGTCCTCCCGTACCAATCGATTGCGGCTATGCTCGCGGCACAGCCGGGGGACCGGCGGGAGGTGGGATCGTGGCCGTACATGTGCGCGTTGGCGTGTTCAGCCCCTCGGTCGTGCTCTCGCTCGCGGAAGGCGTGGGCCTACTCGAACGAGCCGGTCTCACCGTCGAGGAGGCGCCGGCCGCGTCCTCGTCGGCCCAGTTCGACGACCTGCGGTCCGGCCGCCTCGATGCCGTCATCACCAGCCCGGACAACGTCTGCGCCTACCGCGCGTCGCCTGCGAACCCCCTCGGCGAGGTGCTGGACGTGCGCATCCTCGCCGCCGTCGACCGGGGTCTGGGCCTCTCGCTGTTCGCCGCGCCGGGGGTGGGCTCGGACGAGGACCTCCGGGGCGGAATCCTCGCTGTCGACGTCCCCTCGTCCGGTTACGCGTTCGTCGCGTACGAGCTGCTGGCCCAGCGTGGGCTGGTCGCCGGGCGCGACTATGAGGTACGCGCGGCCGGGCCGACGCCGCAGCGGGCACGCTCGCTCGTGGCCGGCGAGTGCGCGATGACGGCGCTCAACGCCGGGAGCGACCTGCGCGCCGAGGCCGCGGGCTGCCGGCGGCTGGGCCGTGCCACCTCGCTCGGCCCGTACGTGGGCTCGGTCCTCGCCGCCCCCGGGGCCACCGTGGACCGCGAGCCGGTATGGCTCTCCGCCCTGACGACGTCCGTGACGCAGACATGCACCGAGATCGCCGCGGGTCGCCTGCGCGAACCCGCGGCCGAGCTCGCCGGTGCCCGGCTCGGCCTCGACCCGGCAGCGGCCTCCACGTACGCGGACGTGCTCGCGTCCGCGGACGAGGGGGTGGTGCCGGACGGGGTCCTGGACACCGCGTCGCTCGGGACGCTGCGCGAGCTGCGCCGGCGTCACGAGGCGAACGGCAGGGCGCTGGACGCCGTCGTCGCCCCCGGCTCCGGGCTCGTCGACCCACGGTTCCTCCCGCAGGGCGCGACATGACCCGCGGTCCGCTGGACACACGGTGAGCGACAGGCGCTCATCACCCGAGCCCCCTCCCTACGATGCGGGGGTGCACCGACCCACGCTGCGAGATGTCGCCGACCGGTCCGGTGTGCACCCGGCCACGGCCTCGCGTGCGCTCAACCCGGAGACGCGCCACCTCGTCAACGACGAGACCGCGGAGCGCGTCCAGCGGATCGCCCAGTCGCTCGGCTACCGGCCGAACCCCGTCGCGCGCAGTCTCAAGACCGCACGGTCCGCCAGCATCGGGCTGGTGATCCCCGACCTCACGAATCCGCTCTTCCCGCCCATCGTGCGCGGGGTCGAGGACGTCCTCGGCACCGTCGGTTACAACGCGTGGGTGGTCAACACGGACAACGACCCGGAGCGGGAGGCCGCCGGCGTCGAGTCCATGCGCACCCGCAACGTCGAGGGGTTCGTCGTCGCGACGTCACACCTCGAGCACCCGCTCGTCGAGCAGCTCGCGGACGCCGGCACCCCGCTCGTCCTCGTGAACCGCCGCGTCGGTCGTCCGGACATCCCCTCGGTGACCCCCGACGACGCCGCCGGCGTGTCCATGGCGATGCGCCACCTCGTCGAGCTCGGTCACCGCGACATCGTCCACCTCGCCGGGCCGCAGGACCTCTCGACCGGGGTCAACCGGCTTCGGGGGTACCGCCAGGCGCTCGACGACCACGGGCTCGCGTACGTCCCGGAGCGGGTGGTGGTCTGCCACCAGTTCACCGAGCCGGCGGGTGCGGAGGCCCTCAACCGTCTGCTGGGGGACGGAGTCGACTTCACCGCGGTGCTCGCCGGCAACGACCTGCTCGCCATGGGGTGCTACGACGCGCTGGCCGAGCACGGCTTGTCCTGTCCCGACGACGTCAGCGTCGTGGGGTTCAACGACGTCCCGTTCGTGGACAAGCTGAGCCCGCCGCTCACGACCGTGCGACTCCCGCACTACGAGCTCGGCGCGGAGGCGGCCCGCTTGCTGCTCGACGAGCTGCGTGAGCCCCGCCGCCACCCCCGCTCCGTGCTGCTGCCGCTGACGCTGGTCGTCCGCCGCTCCACCGCCCAGCCCGCCAGACCGTCGAGAACTGCCGGACGCGCCCGGGGCGCCCGCCGCAGCATGTCTACGTCTCCGTCGGTCACCAACTGAGGATGACCGGCGCGGTGAGGCCGCTGGGGCACGAACCTCAGCGGACGAGGGGTCTCACGCGTGGTGGTGCCGTCCGTGACGCCGGCCGATCACATGCCAGCCACCGTGCCATTTCTGGTCTCCCGCCCTGCGCGCGAGGTACCGCATCACCAGCACCACCACGGCGGTGGTGAGCACGCTGGACAGGAGTACCTCGTCGCGTGACAACCCGCCGATGTTCGGCTGCAGCTCCCCCTCGGTAGCCCAGCCGAACAGCACCTCGCTGGTGACCAAACCGACGCCGAAGCACGCGACGGTCGTGATCGCGGTCGCCAACAGCCGGTATGCCACACCTTTGCCTACGACCAACCCGGCGAACACACCAAAGCCGAGCGACATGCCACCGAGCACAGCCAGTCCCAGAAGTCCCAGGTCCCACTGCATGACAGTGCCTCCCTTCCAGGATCCCTCCCCATCCTTCGGTCCGCGCCATCGACCCACCAGGGCCGGAGTACTCCTTTCGGAAGGTCCATGTGCACACGTCAGGACCCGCGAATCGGTGAGGTGCTTCGCGGGTGGCCGGTTCGGCTCCACGACGGGCGACGGCGCGAACCGGTATGGCACCTCTGTGTCACGACGTGGCGTACGGCTGTCTGATGATCGTGCGCACCTTCTCCGGAGCTGACCGGCGTGGGTCCCCGAGGTAGATCTCGTGGTGCTTGTGGCGATGACCGTCCAAGGTGAACCCCCTGCTCTCGGATGGACTCGTGCAGCCGCAAGATCGTGGACGCCTCCGTGGCGTAGGGCCCGACGTGCAGCACTTGCGCGCCGGCGCCCTCCTCGAAGGAGATCAGCCTCATCTCCCTGGCGGCGGGCATGGACTTCTTGGTGGCAACCTCGTCCGCGAGATGTGTAGGCAGGTCACCGGTGACGGCGTCCGGCTGGCGGATCATCATGGTGTACCTGCACGAGCTGGGGTGTCGCCGTGGCGCGGTACAGCCGGTCGATGCGGTGGCCTTCGGCCGTGGTCGTCATCAGAGAACCTCTGAGCCGCCATGCTCTCGGCACCGACCGGCGTGCAACAGGGTCGAACGGCCCCTGTGCGCTCACCCGAGCCCATTGGTGGGCAGCGCAAGAGAAGCGGAGCGCGGTCCGGCGGGCATCGAGCCCGCCATCCCACGAACGCCCGCCGGTGCCGCCCTGCGGGCGGCGCTGAGTCTGTTGGGCTGTGCCCTTCCGGCCGGTCAAGTCTGCGGCCGTGCTCGCTGCGCGCCAGGTCGTACGTCCTCGCAAAGCTGCGGGCGCTCCAAGGTCGGGAGAAACCGGGCAGCCTCACCCCTCGGGGGCTAGGTGGACTCGTTGTCGCCGGTGAGCAGGTCGGCCAGCGTCCTCGCGTTCGTCTGCGCGTAGTCGCGGTAGCAGTTGTTGAACAGGACGTGCACCGTGGACGCCTCCTCGGCCAGCCCGGCCACTCGTGGCGCCCACTCGGCGAGCTCGTCGTCGCTGTAGTGGTAGCCGAACCGGTCGTAGATGTCGCGGCTCGTCCACTTGTCCGAGTGCCCGTGGAAGCGCACCACCGCGAGGTCGGAGGTAGCCGCGACGACCGGGGGGACCGAGCTCGCGTGTCCCTGCGGCATGTCGACGCACACGTACGGCACGGCGTAGGAGCGGAGGAAGTCCAGCGTCTCCTCGGCGTTCTCCTCGGACATCCAGGTCTTGTTGCGGAACTCCACACAGATGGGGTACGGGGAGCATCGCTCCCGGCTCTGCAGGATCTGCTCCTTGTTCCGGCGTCCGATCGGGAACCACTGCGGGTACTGGAGCAGCACGGCCCCGAGCTTGCCCGCAGCGTAGAGGGGCTCGAGGGCGGAGAGGAAGCGCTCCCAGACCGCGTCGACGACCTGGGGCACGAGGTCCTTGGCGTAGACGTTCCGTTTGTCCGTCTCCGGCCGCAGGTCCTTGTAGAGGGCGGACGGCTTGGTCGGGTGCCCGGTGAGCAGGCTGAAGGCCTTGACGTTGAAGGTGAACCCCTCGGGCGTCCGCTCGGCCCAGAGTGCGGAGTTCCGCTCGTTCGGCGGCGTGTAGTAGGTCGCGTCGACCTCGACCAGGTCGAACTTCCCGGCGTAGTACTCCAGCCTCTTCTGGGCCGTGTCGGCGTCCTTCGGGTACCAGCCGGACGCCAGGAGCGTCCTGTCCGTCCACGACGCGGTGCCCACCCGGATCTCGCCCACGCGTCACGTCTACTCCGGACCCCGGCCTCGGGGCCACCGACGCGCCGGAGCCGCCTCCCCGTCCGACCTGGCGAGCCTCCACCTGCACGGCGTCCCACCTGCTGGAACGCCACGGCCCGCGGCCGCGTTCTCTCCCTCGAGGGGCCTGCACCGGGCTGGCCCGGCTGTGGCGAGGTGAGCACCGACCGTGACCGACGTCGACCTGCGAGGCACCGCGTCTGGCCCGCCCGGCGCGTCCCGGGTCCCGCGCGCGCGGGAGGCCCCGGGCGCGGTGGACGTCGAGAGCGTGGTGGGTCCGGGCGGCGACCCAGATCTCGACGACCCGGGCGCCCCGACCGACCTCGTGCGTGTCTACCTCGACGCGATCGGGCGTACGGCGCTGCTCAACGCGGCCGAGGAGGTGGACCTCGCCCAGCGGATCGAGGCGGGCCTGTACGCGGCCGAGAAGCTGCGCAGGGACGAGGCCGTCGGCGCTCTGCCCGCCGCGCTCGCCGCGGAGCTGGCCGTGCTGGTGGACGACGGCGCGCGGGCGCGCGACCTCATGCTGCAGGCCAACCTGCGGCTCGTCGTGTCCGTCGCCAAGAAGCACACCGGTCGCGGCCTGCCGTTCCTCGACCTGGTGCAGGAGGGCAACGTCGGGCTCGTCCGCGCGGTGGAGAAGTTCGACTTCCGCCGCGGCTTCAAGTTCTCCACGTACGCGATGTGGTGGATCCGTCAGGCGATCCAGCGCGCGCTGGCGGACCAGTCGCGCACGATCCGACTGCCCGTCCACGTGAGCGAGGAGCTGGGCCGGGTGACGCGGGCGAAGCGGCGGCTCGGCCAGGACCTCGGGCGCGAGCCCACCGCGGAGGAGATCGCCTCCTCGACCGGGTCGACCGCGCAGCGTGTCGGCGACCTGAGCCGTCTCAGCCGGGTTGCCGCGAGCCTGGACACGCCCGTGGGCAGCGCCGGAGAGACGCCGTTCGGCGACCTGCTCGAGGACGTGGACGCCCCCGTCGTGGCCGACGTCGTCGAGCGGGGCATGCTCGCCCGCGGCCTCGCCGCGCGGGTCGACCGGCTACCGCCGCAGGAACGGAGCGTGATCATGCTCCGGTACGGCCTGGCCCAGGGGCGGCCGCACACGCTCGCGGAGATCGGCCGGATCCTGGACATCCCGCGCGACCGCGTCCGCCGGATCGAGCGCGCCGCACTGGAACGGCTCCGTGACGAGCACGATCGTGACGAGGGCGAGCGCATCGAGGGCGAGCGCATCGAGGGCGAGCGCACCGAGGGCGAGCGCACCGAGGGCGACCGCGGGGACGTCCTGGGCGACACCGGCTGAGGGTCGGCGCGGCTCGCGGTTGTCCCCAGCCTCCGGCAGGCCCCCGTCCGTCCACAGACGGTGACGCGTGGGCGTCGCTCATCCCCGGGGTCGGCCAGCCTCACCGCCATGACCGACTCGCCTGCGCCCACCCGCGTCCGCCTGAGCAGCCCCGGCGACGTGCTCGCCGCCGTCCCGCATCTGCTCGGCTTCCATCCCGCGGACAGCCTCGTCGTGGTCTCCCTGCGCGGGCGTACCGGCCGTGTCGGGCTCTGTGCGCGGATGGACCTCCCTCCGTCCACGGCGACCGTCGAGGCCGGCGAACGGATGGCCGCGTACCTGCGTCGTGACGCCGCCCGTGCCGCCCTTCTCGTCACGTACCTCTCGTCGCCCGGCGACCTGCGGGCGGACGTCCCGCTCGCCTGCGCGGGGGCGCTGGAGCGGGCGGGCATCACGGTGCGGGACGCGCTGCGCGTGGCCGACGGGCGCTGGTGGTCGTACCTGTGCACCGGTCCGTGCTGCCCCGCAGAGGGCACCCCCGTCCCGGACGCCGACGCATCCCCGGTGGCCGCCGCGAGCGTGCTCGCCGGCCAGGTCGTGTGGCCCGACCGTGCCCGGGCCGCGGCGGTCCTCGACCCGCCGCCGGAACCGGACGCCCACCGGGTACGGGAGCTGCTGGCGGTCGGCGGCTCACCGCGCGATACGGGGGCCGGTCCGGCCACGCGGCACACCGTGGCCTCCCTGCGCCGCATCGCCGAGCTCACGGAGCGGCTCGCCGACCCACGTGCAACCCTCACGGACGCCGAGGTGGTCGCCGTCGTCGTGGCGCTCGACGACCGCGCCGCCCGGGACGAGGTGGCGCTGTGGGCGGCGGGGACGCGTGGCGAGCGCGTGCAGCGGCTCCTTGTCGACGTCGCCCGTCGGGTACCCCCGCCGCGGGACGCGGAGGTTGCGGCCGCACTCGCCTGTGTGGCGTACCAGCGGGGTGAGGGCATGCTCGCCCGGGCAGCGATCGACCGTGCACTCGCCGGGCGGCCCGGCCACCGTCTCGCCGCCATGCTCGAGGCCGCGCTCGACGCGGGCATCCCGCCGGCGGCGCTCACCGAGGCACGCACCCGGGCGCGGGCCTCGGTCCGCCGCGGCGGGGCGTGATCCCGTACCCGCTGAGGCGGGTACGCATGCTCCGCCGCGAGGGAGCAGACTGGACCCGAACGGCGTGGGGACAAGGCCCGATCGGACGGCCGGGAGGACACGTGGTAGCGGTGACCGTCGACCTCAACGCAGACCTCGGCGAGGGGTTCGGGGCCTGGGCACTCACCCACGACGCGCACCTGCTCGAGGTCGTCACGAGCGCCAACGTCGCCTGCGGCTTCCACGCCGGCGACCCCCGGACGATGCGCCGGGTCTGCGACGACGCCGTCAGTCGCGGCGTGCGCATCGGGGCCCAGGTGGCGTACCACGACATCGCCGGTTTCGGTCGGCGCTTCATCGACGTGGAGTCCGAGGAGCTCGCCGACGACGTGCTGTACCAGCTCGCCGCGCTCGACGGCTTCGCCCGCGCGGCCGGTGACCGGGTGCGGTACGTCAAGCCGCACGGCGCGCTCTACAACGCGATCGTCACGCACGAGAGCCACGCGGCCGCTGTCGTCGACGCCGTCTGCCGGTACGACGCGACACTGCCCGTGCTGGGCCTGCCCGGCTCGGTGTTCCTGCGGCTTGCCGCCGCGGCGGGCCTGAACACCGTCGTGGAGGCGTTCGCCGACCGCGCCTACACGGCCGAGGGCACGCTCGTGTCCCGCCGCCTGCCTGGTGCGGTGCTGGACGATCCCGAGACCGTCACCGCCCGCGTCGTACGCATGGTGACGGAGCGACAGGTGGTCGCACACGACGGCACCGAGGTCGAGCTGTCGGCGAGGTCCGTGTGCCTGCACGGTGACACGGACGGCGCGGTCGCGCTCGCCCGGGCCGTGCGGAAGGCGCTCGACGCGTGCGGTGTCGAGGTGCGGCCGTTCACATGAGGCTGCTGTGCTGTGGGGACTCCGCGGTGCTCGTCGAGGTGGACGACCTGGACGAGGTCCTCGGGCTCGACGCTGCGTGGCGGGCCGAGCCGCCCCCGGGTCTCGTCGAGACCGTGCCGGCGGCGCGCACCGTGCTCGTCCGGTTCGACCCGACGTCGACCGATGCCTCCACCCTGGCCAGTGCCCTGGCCGCCACGACTCCGTGGCCTGTCAGTGACGCCGGGACGGACGAGGTCGTGGAGATCCCGACCGTGTACGACGGGGAGGACCTCGACGAGGTGGCCGAGCTCGCCGGGCTCGAGGCCGATCGGGTGGTCGGCCTTCACGCGCAGGCGCAGTACACGGTCGCGTTCTGCGGCTTCGCGCCCGGGTTCGGGTATCTGACCGGGCTCGACCCGAGGCTGCACATCCGCCGCCGCGACACACCCCGTACCGCGGTGCCGGCCGGTGCGGTGGCCGTCGCCGGTGAGTTCGCTGCCGTGTACCCGCACACGTCTCCCGGCGGGTGGCGCATCGTCGGCCGCACCGACATCGCGATGTTCTCGCTGGACCGTGACCCGCCGGCGTTGCTGCGCCCGGGTGTACGGGTCCGCTTCGCCCGGGTGGACGGGTGAGGTCCCTCGAGGTCGTGCGGGGCGGCCCCCTCACGACCGTGCAGGACCTCGGTCGCGCCGGACTCGCCTCGGTCGGCGTGGGCCGTTCCGGCGCCGCGGACCGTCCCAGCCACAGGCTGGCCAACCGGCTCGTCGGCAACGCCGAGGGCGCGGCGACCCTGGAGCTGACGCTGGGCGGGTTGGCACTGCGCGCCCGCGGCGCCGGGCTCGTCGCGCTGACCGGTGCGCCCTGCCCGGTCACGGTCGCGGGGCGCGGCGCGTCGATGAACTCGCCGCTGCCGGTGCGGGACGGCGACGAGGTCGTCGTCGGCGCGCCCACGTGCGGGCTGCGCACCTACCTTGCTGTCCGGGGCGGCGTCGACGTGCCCGCGGTCCTCGGGTCGCGCGCGACGGACCTGCTCGCCGGGCTCGGCCCGCCGCGGGTCGAGAAGGGCCACGTGGTCCCTGTCGGCGACGACACAGCGGAGCCGCCCCCTGCCGTCGACGTGGCTCCGGTGCGGGGCCCCAACCCGGGCGAGGTCGTGCTCCGCATCCTGCTCGGCCCCCGGCACGACTGGTTCGCGGACGACGTCTCCGACGTCCTCACGGCGGAGCCGTACGAGGTGACCGACAAGAGCAACCGCATCGGGCTGCGGCTCGCGGGGGCGGAGCTCACCCGCGTCCGAGGCGGGGAGCTCCCGAGCGAGGGCATGGAGGACGGTGCGCTGCAGGTGCCCCCGTCCGGCCAACCGGTGCTCTTTCTCGCCGACCATCCGGTCACCGGTGGCTACCCCGTGGTCGGGGTGGTGCTCGCCGAGGACGTCCCGCACGCGGCACAGGCACGGCCGGGCCAGTCCGTGCGGTTCGTGGTGGTTCCCGGCGCAGCGCTCGAGCCCTGAGCCTGCGCCCCCCACCCGCCGACCGGCGGTGCATGCTGGGGGAGTGGCCCTGCCGAGAAGGGCCGGACGCCGCACGAACGTCGCCCTGTTGGGCCTGCTCGCCGCCGCGTTCGGCACCGGCGCACTCGTGTTCGGCTTCGGCACGCCCGGCCCGAGCAGCGCCGCAGTGGTGGCCCACTCCGCGGTGGGGCTCGCGATCGTGCTCCTCGTCCCGTGGAAGTCGGTGATCGCCCGCCGCGGCCTGCGGCGCCCATCCGGTCACGGCGGCGGTCTGGTGCTCGCCGGGCTGGTCGCGCTGGCAGTCCTCTCCGGGCTGGTGCACGCCTTCGGTGGCTACCAGGTCCTTGCCGACATCACGGCGATGCAGCTGCACCTCACCGCGGCGATCCTGGTCGTGCCGGTCGTGCTGCTGCACGTCCTTCAGCACCCGCAGCGCCCCCGGCGTACGGACCTGTCGCGCCGGACCGCCCTGCGGACCGGGCTGCTCGGCGGTTCCGCGCTCGTCGCGTACGGCACGCTCGAGGCGGCGTCCGGCGTGCTCGGCCTGCCCGGTGCGGACCGTCGGGTCACCGGGAGCCACGAGCGGGGCTCAGGCGACCCGGACACGATGCCGGTCACCCAGTGGCTCGACGACGAGGTGCCTGTCCTGGGCGCCGGGGCGGCAGGCTCGGGTGGGCACCGGGTCCACGCCGTCCAGCTCGTGGGGCCCGGCACCGTCCGCGCGCTCGACCTCGCGGGGCTCGCCGCAGCCGGGGACCAGGTGGACGCCGTGCTCGACTGCACCGGCGGGTGGTGGGCGGCCCAGACCTGGCGCGGCGTCCGGGTGGACCGTCTGCTCGACGCCGAGTCGGTGCCGCTCAGTGGCGCTCGCAGCCTCCTCGTCGTCTCGACCACGGGGTACGCGCGCCGGCTGCCGCTGGCCGACGCGTCCCGGCTGCTGCTCGCCACGCACGTCGGCGGGGCACCGCTCTCGGCCGGGCACGGCGCCCCCGTCCGCCTCGTCGCCCCGGGCCGGCGCGGGTTCTGGTGGGTCAAGTGGGTGCGCCGGGTCGAGGTCAGCAGCACCCCGTGGTGGTGGCAGCCGCCGTTCCCGCTCACCTGACCGGACGCCCACGCCGGGCGTGACCGCGCACGGCCTTCACGCCGCCGAGGACAGGTCCGCGTCGTCGACGGCGAACGTCCGTACCCGGCCCGGCGGCGTGTCGCGGGTCTCGAACCGGACGGTGACGCGCCCCGCACCGGAGCCCTGCACCCAGCCGGGGCCGTGCTGCGCGTGGACGACGTCCTGGCCCGGTACCCAGTGGCGTGC
>JBOGEN010000128.1:0-23541 GCA_050743265.1 Actinomycetes bacterium | reverse complement strand
GTGCGGGGCCTTCGACGTGCCCGGCGGCTGCCACACTTGCCCGGTGCTCAAGGTCGGTCTCACCGGTGGCATCGGGTCGGGCAAGAGTGAGGTCGCGCGCCTGCTCGCCTCGTACGGTGCCGTTCTCGTCGACGCGGACGTGCTCGCGCGCGAGGTGGTCGCCCCGGGGACGCCCGGGCTCGCCGCTGTCGTCGAGGCGTTCGGGGACGCGGTCCTCGGGCCAGACGGCAGCCTCGACCGTCCTGCACTCGGCGCGATCGTCTTCTCCGACGAGGAGGCCCGCGGCCGGCTGAACGCCATCGTCCACCCGCTGGT
Source organism: Actinomycetes bacterium (assembly GCA_050743265.1). Classification (GTDB taxonomy): domain Bacteria; phylum Actinomycetota; class Actinomycetes; order JBOGEN01; family JBOGEN01; genus JBOGEN01. Next base: position 23,226 of record JBOGEN010000128.1, on the reverse strand, counting down.
CGGCCGTCGCGCGGCCGAGATCATGGCGGACGCTCCCGCAGGTGCGGTGGTCGTCCACGACGTGCCGCTGCTGGTGGAGAACGGCCTGCAGGACGCGTACGACGTCGTGGTCGTCGTCGACGCCGACGAGCGCACGCAGGTGGAGCGGCTCACCGCACACAGGCGGATGGGGGAGGACGAGGCGCGCGCCCGCATCGCCGTCCAGGCAAGCCGGGACCAGCGCCGCACGGTGGCCGACGTGGTGATCGACAACTCCGGGTCGCTCGCGGACCTCGAGCATCAGGTGCGCGACCTGTGGTCGACACTGACGGCCCGGGTGGCCGCGGAGTCCGGCGAGGGCTCGTAGCGATCAGCTCAGGCGGTCGTCAGCCCCGCCTGCGGGCGCGGACGCGGCGCCGGCTTCCGAGCACCGACGCCTGCAGCCTCTGCTCCTCGCCCTCGAGCTGGGCGCGCAGCTCCTCCACCCGGGATGCCACGAGGCGCGAGAGTCGCGGTGCATCCGCCACGGCCTCGGTGAGCTGTCCGCGAAGCAGCTCCTGGTCGACGTGCTCCACGTGCTGGCAGAACGCGCCGAGCCCGACCGTCTGCATGAGGTCCGTGTTCTTGGCTCCGTATCCGAGGGAGATCGTGGGCTTGCCGCAGATCAGTCCGCTGACGACGCTGTGGTACCTCGTGGCGACCACCGCCACGGCGTCCGTGAGCAGGCACATGAGGTCGGGGAGGTCGACGGCGACGGCGGTGGTGAGCCACACGTCGGCTCGCTCCGGTTCCGCCGCGCGCACCCGCGCGGCCACCTCGTCGGTGGCCGGCTCGTCGCTGGCGTCGGCGGTCACCAGACGAACGGCGTAGCCCTCGCCGAGCAGCCAGAGGCAGAAGGAGGTGAGCGTTTCCACGTTCCTCTCGGCGATGGCCGGCGACTTCGCTGAGGCCTGCCACCCCGAGTAGTTCATGACGGGGACGGCCACGAGCGGACGAGCGGAGGGCGGGCGCGTGGCTTCCGGACTCGGCAGGGAGAAGACGATGTCGGGAACCACCTCGTCCGCCGGGACGTCCAGCCCGATGCTCATCATGAAGGCCCGTGAGCCCCGGTCCCGGAAGGACCGGTGGTCGGCCATGCTGCTGGCCCACCGCGCGAAACGCCGGGAGACGGGATGCCGCAGAGGGCCGGCGCCCACACTCACGAGTGCCGTCCGCGTGCGCCTGAGCCGTGCCGCGCCCATCCAGACGAACAGCCCGAGCGGCCAGCCCGTGGGCTTCGGGCTGCCGAAGTCATCGAGGATCCCCGTGCCTGGGGCGACCAGCGCGTCGACGGTCCCGCACACACGGAAGGCCTGCCTCACGTCAGCCAGCCGGCCGGGCAGCTCGAGGAGTGCACCGAGCCGGGTCCCGGACAGGCGACCCTGCGGACGGCGCGAGCGGGTGGCGTACGCGGGGACGCCGAAGCGTGTACGGACGACGTCCGGGTTGGTGCACACCACCGTGATCGAGACGTCAGGGTCGGCCCGCCGTACGAGCTGGATCAGCGCGTCCAACGAGGCGTCGTTGCCAAGGTTCCCGATGCCGAAGTTGCCGAGAAGAGCTACGCGGAGCGGAGGAGAGCCGAGGTCGCCTGAGTCGTGGGGCACAGGACCTCACATTCGTCTGCTCTGGGGCACAGGAGGATCCGGTGCGTCGCGGCCGACCCCGACTCGGCTGGGACACGGTGACATGGTGACAGCGGTTCACCGCTCCGGTGGCGGGATTCCGGCGAGGACACCCCTGACAGGGCAATACCGATTCGTGGGGTAGGGGTGAGGACACTCTCCGTGACGCCTCGTCCCGGCTGCTCGACGCGTGATAGCCCCCTGAGCGGCATTTCTCCCCGTGTCGGAGGGCGGACGTACTGTGGCCCCGTGCGTCCCGTCACCGACATCGAGCGCCGCGTCGCCCCGTTCACCATGCAGGCCGACTTCGAGCCCTCCGGCGACCAGCCCGCCGCGATCGACGAGCTCGAGCGCCGGGTCACCGCCGACGAGAAGGACGTCGTCCTGCTCGGGGCAACCGGCACCGGCAAGACGGCCTCGGTGGCCTGGCTCGTCGAGCGGGTGCAGCGGCCCACCCTGGTGATCCAGCCGAACAAGACGCTGGCCGCGCAGTTCGCGAACGAGCTGCGGCACTTCTTCCCCGACAACGCGGTCGAGTATTTCGTCTCGTACTACGACTACTACCAGCCCGAGGCGTACGTCCCCCAGACGGACACCTACATCGAGAAGGACTCCTCGGTCAACGACGAGGTCGAGCGGCTGCGGCACTCGTCGACCAACTCGCTGCTCACCCGGCGGGACACCATCGTCGTCGCCTCCGTCTCGTGCATCTACGGCCTCGGGACCCCGCAGGAGTACATCGATCGCATGGTGCGGCTGCGGGTCGGGGCCCACATCGACCGTGACACGCTGCTGCGCTCGCTCGTCCAGATCCAGTACGCGCGCAACGACCAGGCGTTCGCGCGCGGCACGTTCCGGGTCCGGGGTGACACGGTCGAGATCTTCCCGGTGTACGAGGAGAGCGCCGTCCGCATCGAGATGTTCGGGGACGAGATCGAGCGGCTCATGACGCTCCACCCGCTGACCGGTGAGGTGCTGACCGAAGACGAGGAGCTGTACGTCTTCCCCGCCACCCACTACGTCGCGGGCCCCGAGCGCATGGAGCGGGCGATCGCCGGCATCGAGGCCGAGCTGGAGCAGCGCCTTGCCGAGCTGGACCGCGCGGGCAAGCTGCTCGAGGCCCAACGGCTGCGCATGCGCACGTCGTACGACGTCGAGATGATGCGCCAGGTCGGGTTCTGCTCGGGCATCGAGAACTACTCACGGCACATCGACGGCCGCGCGGCGGGGTCCGCGCCGAACTGCCTTCTCGACTACTTCCCCGAGGACTTCCTCCTCGTCGTCGACGAGTCGCACGTCACGGTGCCGCAGATCGGCGGCATGTACGAGGGAGACATGTCCCGCAAGCGCACGCTGGTCGACCACGGCTTCCGGCTGCCCTCGGCGATGGACAACCGTCCGCTGCGGTGGGAGGAGTTCGTCGAGCGCATCGACCAGACCGTGTACATGTCGGCGACCCCCGGCCCGTACGAGCTGTCGCGGTCCCGCGGGGTCGTCGAGCAGATCATCCGCCCGACCGGTCTCGTCGACCCGCAGGTCGTGGTCAAGAAGACGAGGGGCCAGATCGACGACCTCGTGCACGAGATCCGCACCCGGGCCGAGAAGGACGAGCGGGTGCTCGTCACCACGCTCACCAAGAAGATGTCCGAGGACCTCACCGACTACCTGCTCGAGCTCGGCGTGCGTGTGCGGTACCTGCACAGCGAGGTCGACACGCTGCGCCGCGTCGAGCTGCTGCGTGAGCTGCGGCTCGGCGAGTACGACGTCCTCGTCGGCATCAACCTGCTCCGGGAGGGGCTCGACCTGCCCGAGGTCTCGCTGGTGTCGATCCTGGACGCGGACAAGGAGGGCTTCCTCCGGTCGGAGACCTCACTCATCCAGACGATCGGCCGTGCGGCGCGCAACGTGTCGGGCGAGGTGCACATGTACGCGGACTCGGTCACGCCGTCCATGCAGCGGGCCATCGACGAGACGAACCGCCGGCGCGAGAAGCAGCTCGCGTTCAACCGCGAGAAGGGCATCGACCCGCAGCCGCTGCGCAAGCGGATCGCGGACATCCTCGACTCCATCGCACGGGAGGACGCGGACACGACCACACTCATCGGCGGGTCCGGGCGGCAGCAGAGCCGGGGAAAGGCACCTGTCCCTGGCCTGTCCTCGCGAGCCGGCCAGGCGGGCGCGCACGCGCACGACCTCGCCAGCCTGCCGGCGGCCGAGCTGGCCGACCTGATCGTGCAGCTCACCGACCAGATGCACGCCGCGGCCGCCGAGCTGCAGTTCGAGCTGGCGGCCCGCTTGCGTGACGAGGTCAACGAGCTCAAGAGAGAGCTGCGGGGGATGCGCGAAGCGGGTGTCGTGTGATGTCCGGTATGCCCCGGATAGACCCCAGTGGTGACAGTTCGCAGAAGGCTGGGATACTGTAGCCAATCTGGAGGGGAGTATTCCCCCGCAGCGACGTCGTCAACACAGCCCGGCCCGGCGGGCTCGGCGTCCTGGCCGGCGTCGTGGCACCCGTCCGGCGGAAGAGACCTCCGCGGCTAGCCAGAGCGGAGATCCCCTATGCCCCTGTCCACCCCTCCCCTTGTCTGGATCGCCACGGTCGTCGGATTGCTGGCGATCATGGCGCTGGACCTGATCGTCATCGGCCGCCGCCAGCGTGAGGTGACGATCAAGGACGCCACCGGGTGGGTGTCGTTCTACGTGGCGTTGGCGGGCCTCTTCGCCGTGGGCGTGTTCGTGTTCGCCGGCAGCAAGCACGGCGGCGAGTTCGTCGCCGGCTACATCACCGAGTACAGCCTGAGCGTCGACAACCTGTTCGTGTTCATGATCATCATGGGCAGGTTCGGCGTTCCCGCGCTCGCCCGGGACAAGGTGCTCTACATCGGCATCGTGGGATCCCTGGTGTTGCGGGCGATCTGCATTCTGGCCGGCACGGCGGCCCTGCACGCCTTCAACTGGGTCTTCTACATCTTCGGTGCCCTGCTGCTCTACACCTCGGTGAAGCTCCTCAAGGAAGGGGCCGACGAGGAGGAGGAGTTCAAGGAGAACGCCGTCGTCCGAGGGGTGCGGCGCATCCTGCCCTCGACCCCCGACTACGAGGGCACCCGGTTCACCGTCGTGCGCGACGGGAAGCGACTGTTCACTCCCCTGGTCATCGTCATCACCGCCATCGGGATCGCCAACGTCGTGTTCGCGCTCGACTCGATCCCGGCGATCTTCGGCCTCACCCAGGACGCGTACATCGTGTTCACGGCGAACGCCTTCGCCCTGATGGGGCTCCGGCAGCTGTACTTCCTCGTCGGCGGGCTGCTCGAGCGGATCATCTACCTCAACTACGGGCTCGCGGTGATCCTCGGCTTCATCGGCGTCAAGCTCGTTGTCGAGGCCCTGCACGGTGACCATCTCGACCATTTCGGGCGCTACGTGCTGCCTCACATCGGGATCGCGGGGTCTCTCGGGTTCATCGTGGTGACACTGGTGGTTACCACGGGTGCCAGCCTGGTGAGGAGCCGCCAGACGACCTCCTGAGCCCTTCGCTGGGGGTTGGGCCCGGGGGTGCGAGAAGTCTCCACCACCGGGCCTAAGCCTCTAGAGTTGTGGAAAACCGAACACAGGAGGGGAGTATCCCTCGGCGGCGGCGTCGTCACCTCGGCCTTCAGGCCCGGCGCCCCGGACCCCCCGTCAGGGGTGGGAGAGACCTCCGGCCGTACGACCACGTCGTTGCCCGGAGGTTTCCGTGGAGATACAGACCTGGATGTGGCTGGCCACCATGGGTGGCCTGCTCGCGATCATCCTGACCGACCTACTGATCATCGGCCGCCGGCCGCACGAACCCACGCTCAAAGAGGCCACCACCTGGGTGGTGCTCTACGTGATGCTCGCCGTGGTGTTCGGCCTGGTGATCCTGTTGACGAGCGGGGGACAGTACGCGGGCGAGTTCTTCGCCGGGTGGCTCACCGAGTACAGCCTGTCGGTGGACAACCTCTTCGTCTTCGTCATCATCATGGGGACCTTCGCCGTCCCGCGGGAGATCCAGCAGACGGTGCTGCTCGTCGGCATCCTGATCGCGCTGGTCATGCGCGGCATCTTCATCGCCGTCGGGGCGGCCGCGATCGCTGCGTTCTCCTGGATCTTCTACGTCTTCGGCGTCTTCCTGCTCTACACGGCGTACAAGATCGCCACCGGCAAGGACACCGAGGGGTACACCGAGAACGTGGCGCTGCGGCTGGCCAGGCGTGTGCTGCCCACGACGGAGGAGTACGACGGCGCCAAGGTCGTCACGCGCGTCAACGGCCGGCGTCTGTTCACGCCGATGCTCATCGTGATGGTGGCGATCGGGACGACGGACCTCCTGTTCGCCCTCGACTCGATCCCGGCCATCTTCGGCCTGACGCAGGAGCCGTACCTGGTCTTCACCGCCAACGCGTTCGCTCTGATGGGTCTGCGCCAGCTGTACTTCCTGCTCGGCGGGCTGCTGGACCGACTCGTCTACCTCAGCTACGGGCTCGCGTTCGTGCTCGGGTTCATCGGCGTGAAGCTGATCCTCGAGGCCGCGCACGAGAACGGCTTCGGATGGGCTCCCACGGTGCCGATCTGGGCGAGCCTGTCGGTGATCGTGGGATCCCTGGCCGTGACGACCCTGGTCAGCCTCGCCAAGGTCCGCCGGGACCGCAAGCGTGCGGCCCACGCGGCCCACGTGCCGAGCCAGCCGGGGAAGTCGATCGGGGTGCCGGACGACTCCCCGGGACCGTCGGTAGACCGGTAGGCCGTTTACCAGCCGCGGGCGCGCCACTCGCCGAGGCTGCCGCGCTCGGCGCCGAGCGTCGTGTCGTCTCCGTGGCCCGGGTACACCCAGGTCTCGTCCGGGAGGCGGCCGAAGACCTTCGCCTCGAGGTCGTCCATGAGGCTGGTGAAGTCCGTGGGGTTGGTCGTCTTGCCGGGCCCGCCGGGGAACAGCGAGTCGCCCGTGAACAGGTGGGGGCGGCCCTGCGGGTCGTCGTAGCAGAGCGCGACGCCGCCCGGGGTGTGGCCCGAGAGGTGCGTCACCGACAGGGAGACGCGTCCGACCTGCACCGTCGAGCCGTCCTCGAGCACCTGCTCGGTGGCTACGGGGATGGCCTCGGCGTCGAGCCGGTGGGCCAGCGTCCGGGCGCCAGTGCTCTTCACCACCTGCTCCAGGCCTTGCCAGTGGTCGGGGTGCCGATGGGTCGTCACGACCGACGCGAGCCGCTCGTCACCGACGAGGTCGAGCAGGCGGTCCGGCTCGTTGGCCGCGTCCACCAGCAGCTCCTCGCCGGTCGCGCGGCAGCGCAGCAGGTAGGCGTTGTTGTCCATCGGGCCCACCGCGATCTTCGTGATCATCAGGGCGGCGAGCTCGCGGACGTCCGCCGGCCCCCCGACGTGGACGTTGCCCGTGTACGTGTGCACCGTGTCCTCCGTGTGGTCGGTGTCGGTCTGGTCCGTGGTCGGAGCCTGGCCACGCGGCGGGCCGCTCAGAGCCAGCCATGCGGCCAGCCGTTCAGAGCCAGCTCGGCATGGCGGGCATGGGGCCGGCCGGCGTCACCACGAGCATCCTGCCGTCGGCGCGCCCGGCAAGCCAGGCCACCAGCCGGTGCTCCGGTCCGCTCACGGTACGGATCCCGCGAGCGTCGACGTCGGCGGGTGCCAGGCCGACGGCCTCGCCGAGGGCGAACCGCCGCCCCGAGTCCCGGCCCTCGAGGACGAGATCGGGGGCGTCCGCGCGGAGCCGGAACCCGTCCACCACGTCGTCGAGGGCCTGCGCGGTGAACGCGTCCGGCCAGTCCGCGGAGTCGTACCCGGTGTCGAGGTCGACGTGGTGGATCTCGACCTCGCGCCAGCGGGCCCACAGGACGTGGTGGGCCGGGTGCTCGGCGCCCGAGAGCCAGCGGACGGGGACCTCCCAGCGGTCCGGCGGCACCGCGTGGGCGGCGGCGGTGAACCGTGCCGCGCTCCGGTCGAGGTCGGTCAGCTGCTCGTCCAGCGGGCGCATCGCGCGGTAGGCGATCTCGGAGTCACGGTCCTCCCGGCTCGCGTACTGAGGCGTCTCCTGCCCGGTCGTCGCCCACGTGAGCAGGCGGGTGCAGGAGTCGGCGTTGCGGGCCACGTGCGTGAGGACGTGTGCGCGAGACCAGTCGGGCAGGGTCGAGGGGCCCCGCAGGTCGGCGTCGGTGAGCAGGCGGGCGGAGGCGAGAAGCCGCGTCGTGGCCTGCGCCGTCTCCTCCAGCATCAGCCGGCGGTCCGGGTCCTGCACGCCGGATCCCCCCTTCGCTCGGCTCGGCAGCGTGGTCCGACGGTAGCCCGTCCGGCGCGGGCCGCGACCCGGGGTGCGCGGGGCGACCGACGTGCGCCCGCAGCCTCCCGAGGGGCTGCCCTGGCATGCTGACGACCATGGCGCGTGTCGCGGACCTCGGGATCACCATCGGTCTGCTGCCGAGCGGCCCGACGGCGTCCGTCGCGGACGTGCCGGGGGTCGGCGTCGGCCACACCACCGTGTGGCGGGACGAGCCCGAGCCACCTGCAGGACGCGGGGTCGCCCGGACGGGAGTGACCGTGCTCGACCTCGGGGGCAACCTGTTCCGCTCGCCCGTGACCGCCGGGGGAGCCGTGCTCAACGGGGCCGGGGAGTGCACGGGCCTGCTGCAGGCCGGGGAGTGGGGCACCGTGAACACCCCCGTGTTCCTCACGTCGACGATGCAGGTCGGCCGGGTGTACGACGCGGCGGTGGCCCTGCTCGCCGAGGAGGACCCGGGGATCGGTGTCGAGGACGTGGTGATCCCCGTGGTGGCCGAGTGCGACGACTCGTACCTCTCGGACGCCCGCCGCGTCCAGCTCGCGCGGGAGGACGTCGCCGCAGCGTTGGCACGGGCGCGTGCCGGAGCCGGCGGCCCGTCTCCGGCGGAGGGCGCGGTGGGAGCGGGCACCGGCATGACCTGCCTGGGGTGGAAGGGCGGGATCGGCACGGCGTCCCGCGTGACGCCCGACGGGGCGATGCTGGGCGCGCTCGTGCTCACGAACTTCGGCGACGCGGAGCGGCTCACCGTGGCAGGGGTCCCGGTGGGGCGGCTGCTGCCCCCGCCCCCGCAGGGGCGAGCCGAGCCCGCCGGGTCCTGCATCGTGGTGCTCGTCACCGACGCGCCGCTGGACGCGCCGGCGTGCGGCCGCGTGGCTCGCCGCGCCGGGCTCGGGCTCGCCCGCACAGGCAGCACGGGCGACCACGGCAGCGGGGAGATCTTCCTCGCCCTCGCCACCGGGCTGCGGTCGGCTCCCGGGCAGGAGGCGTCCCGTCGTGCCGGGCCTGCGCTCGACCCGGTGTTCGCGGCCGCAGTCGAGGCCACCGAGGAGGCTGTCCTCAACAGTCTGCTGGCCGCGACCGACGTCACCGGGCGCGACGGCAACACCGCCCACGCGGTGCCCGTGGACGACCTCCGCGCGCTGCTGGCCGACCACCGCGCCACCTTCTGAGGCCGGGCGTACGCCGCGGTGACGCCGGCCCCGCCGCGACCTGGTCCGCCCCACCCGCACGAGCCGAGACTGTCGGTGGGCCCGCATACCATGGAGCGACCTCTGCCCAGCATGCTGCCAGCTGGCCTGGCCGGCTGCCGACCACCTGACCGCCCGGGGAAGGACCACGTGGCCGACAGACTGATCGTCCGTGGCGCGCGAGAGCACAACCTCAAGGACGTGTCCCTCGACCTGCCGCGCGACGCGCTGATCGTCTTCACCGGCCTGTCCGGGTCGGGCAAGTCCTCGCTGGCCTTCGACACGATCTTCGCCGAGGGCCAGCGGCGGTACGTGGAGTCGCTGTCCGCGTACGCCCGCCAGTTCCTGGGGCAGATGGACAAGCCGGACGTCGACTTCATCGAGGGCCTGTCGCCGGCCGTCTCGATCGACCAGAAGTCGACCTCGCGCAACCCGCGGTCCACGGTCGGCACGATCACCGAGGTGCACGACTACCTGCGGCTGCTCTACGCGCGCATCGGCCGGCCCCACTGTCCGGAGTGCGGGCGGCCGATCGCGCGGCAGACCCCGCAGCAGATCGTCGACCGCGTCCTCGAGCTCGACGAGGGGTCGCGGTTCCAGGTGCTCGCCCCGGTCGTGCGGGGGCGCAAGGGCGAGTACGTCGACCTGTTCGCCGAGCTGCAGACGAAGGGCTACTCCCGGGTCCGGGTCGACGGGGTGGTGCACCCGCTCACCGAACCGCCCCGGCTCAAGAAGCAGGAGAAGCACACGATCGAGGTGGTCGTCGACCGGCTGACGGTGAAGTCGTCGGCCAAGCGCCGCCTCACCGACTCCATCGAGACCGCGCTCGAGCTCGGCGGTGGGCTGGTCACGCTCGACTTCGTCGACCTGCCGGAGTCCGACCCTCACCGGGAGCGCGTGTTCTCCGAGCACCTCGCCTGCCTGTACGACGACCTGTCCTTCGAGGAGCTGGAGCCCCGCTCGTTCTCCTTCAACTCCCCCTACGGGGCGTGCCCGGACTGCACCGGTCTCGGCACGCGGATGGAGGTCGACCCCGAGCTCGTCGTGCCCGACCCGTCCCGCTCGCTGGCCGACGGGGCGATCGCGCCGTGGTCGTCCGGGCACACCAGCGAGTACTTCGGCCGGCTGATCACCGCTCTCGCCGAGGGCATCGGCTTCCGGGTGGACACCCCGTGGGAGCGGCTGCCCGCGAAGGCCCGCAACGCCGTCCTGCGCGGGCACTCCACCCAGGTCCACGTGCGCTACCGCAACCGGTACGGGCGCGAGCGCTCGTACTACACCTCGTACGAGGGCGTCATCCCGTTCGTCGAGCGCCGGCACCGCGAGGCCGAGTCGGACGCCAGCCGCGAGCGGTTCGAGGGGTTCATGCGCGAGGTGCCGTGCCCGGCGTGCGCCGGAGCGCGGCTCAAGCCGGTCTCGCTGGCGGTGACCGTCGGCGGGCAGTCCATCGCGGACGTGTCCTCGATGCCGATCGGGGGGTGTGCCGAGTTTCTCCGTGGCCTCGAGCTGACCCCGCGCGAGAAGCACATCGCCGAGCGGGTGCTCAAGGAGGTCAACTCCCGGCTCGGCTTCCTCCTCGACGTCGGCCTGCACTACCTCACCCTGGACCGGGCCGCGGGCACGCTCGCCGGCGGCGAGGCGCAGCGCATCCGGCTCGCCACCCAGATCGGCTCCGGGCTCGTCGGTGTGCTCTACGTGCTGGACGAGCCGTCGATCGGCCTGCACCAGCGCGACAACCGCCGCCTCATCCAGACCCTGGTGCGGCTGCGTGACCTCGGTAACACGCTCATCGTCGTCGAGCACGACGAGGACACCATCCGCACCGCCGACTGGGTCGTCGACATCGGCCCGGGCGCCGGCGAGCACGGGGGCCAGGTCGTCGTGTCCGGCACCGTGGACGCGCTGGTCGCCACCGAGGAGTCCCTGACCGGGGCCTACCTGGACGGGCGGCGGGTCATCCCGGTCCCGGACATCCGCCGGACGCCGACCCCGGGGCGCGCCCTCACCGTGCACGGGGCGCGCGAGCACAACCTGCGTGACGTGACCGTCTCCTTCCCGCTCGGCTGCCTGGTCGCGGTGACCGGGGTGTCCGGCTCGGGCAAGTCCACGCTCGTCAACGACATCCTGTACGCCGCGCTGGCCCGCGAGCTGTACTCGGCCCGTGCCGTCCCCGGCCGGCACCGCCGCATCAGCGGCACCGAGCACGTCGACAAGGTCATCCACGTCGACCAGTCGCCGATCGGGCGTACGCCGCGGTCGAACCCGGCCACGTACACGGGCGTCTTCGACCACGTCCGCAAGCTGTTCGCGCAGACCAGCGAGGCGAAGGTGCGCGGCTACCAGCCGGGCCGGTTCTCGTTCAACGTCAAGGGCGGGCGCTGCGAGGCGTGCTCGGGCGACGGCACGATCAAGATCGAGATGAACTTCCTCCCCGACGTGTACGTCCCGTGCGAGGTCTGCCACGGGGCCCGGTACAACAGGGAGACGCTCGAGGTCCACTTCAAGGGCAAGACCGTCTCCGAGGTCCTCGAGATGTCGATCGAGGAGGCGCTCGAGTTCTTCGAGGCCGTCCCGCCGATCGCCCGCCACCTGCGCACGCTCGTCGACGTCGGCCTCGGATACGTCCGGCTCGGCCAGCCAGCGCCGACGCTCTCCGGCGGTGAGGCCCAGCGGGTCAAGCTCGCGTCCGAGCTGCAGAAGCGCTCGACCGGCCGCACCCTCTACGTGCTGGACGAGCCGACCACGGGGCTGCACTTCGAGGACATCCGCAAGCTGCTCGGCGTGCTCGGGCGCCTGGTCGAGGCCGGCAACACGGTCGTGATCATCGAGCACAACCTCGACGTGATCAAGACGGCCGACTGGCTCGTGGACATGGGGCCCGAGGGCGGCACGGGCGGGGGCACGGTGGTGGCCGAGGGACCTCCCGAGGACGTCGCGGTGGCCGAGGGCAGCCACACCGGGGTCTTCCTGCAGAACGTGCTCGGCGACCGGGCGAGCACGGCGAGCCGTGGCCGTGGCCGTCGTGTCCGTGCCGCGTCCGCGCAGCAAGGCTGAGCAGATCGGGTGAACCCGGGCGGGGCCTGCTTCGTTCGACGGGGAGGGCCGTGGAGCGTCCCGACGACGCAACGTGCCCGGAACACCCCCGACACCCCGACGAACCGACGGACGGAGCCGGACATGACCCCGGACCACGACTCTCTCGACGAGACCCGTGACCCGAAGAACCCGCTCGCGCGCCGGACGGTGCTGCGCAGCGCTGCCCTCGCCGGGGTCGCAGGGGCGGCGCTCGCAGCCTGCGGTTCGGACGACTCCGGCGGTGGCGGCTCGTCCGGCGGGGGGTCCTCCAACGGCACGGCGGAGCAGGACTCCGGCGGGGGCGGGTCCGCTGCGGGTGGCGGCACGTCCGTGGCCGCGTCCGACATCCCGGTGGGCGGCGGGGAGGTCCTGAAGAAGGAGAAGCTCGTCGTGGCCCAGCCGACGAAGGGCACCTTCACCGCGTTCACCGCGGTGTGCACGCACATGGGCTGCCTCGTGAACGAGGTGAAGGACGGCACGATCACCTGCCCCTGCCACGGCAGCCAGTACAGCGCCGAGGACGGCTCGGTCGTCGGGGGTCCCGCACCCAGCCCGCTGAAGTCGGTCAAGACCTCCGTCTCCGGAGGCGAGGTCACGCTCGGCTGAGCGTCCCGCCGACGCTCGGCGCCCTCGCGGCCGGCCTCGCCGACGGGCCGCCGGGGTGCCGTGTCCGGGCGCGCAGGTCGCCGTTCCGGTCCCCACCCGGCCGTAAGGTGGGCGACGTGGCCGACCCCGCGACATACCGCCCCGCTCCGGGCTCCGTCCCGGAGGGGCCGGGGGTCTACCGGTTCTCGGACGCGCACGGCCGGGTCGTGTACGTGGGGAAGGCCAAGAACCTGCGCGCCCGGCTCAACTCGTACTTCACCGACATCGCCGGCCTGCACCCGCGGACCCAGACCATGGTCACCACGGCCGCCTCGGTCGAGTGGACGGTGGTGGCCACCGAGGTGGAGGCGCTCCAGCTCGAGTACTCCTGGATCAAGGAGTTCGACCCGCGCTTCAACGTCCGCTACCGGGACGACAAGAGCTACCCCAGCCTCGCGGTGACGCTGCACGAGGAGTACCCGCGGCTGCAGGTGATGCGCGGGGCCAAGAAGAAGGGCGTGCGGTACTTCGGGCCGTACTCCCACGCCTGGGCGATCCGCGAGACGCTGGACCTGCTGCTGCGCGTCTTTCCGGCGCGGACGTGCAGCAAGGGCGTGTTCAAGCGTGCCGAGCAGGTCGGCCGTCCGTGCCTGCTCGGCTACATCGGCAAGTGCTCCGCCCCCTGCGTGGGCCGGGTGAGTGCCGAGGAGCACCGGCGCATCGTGGACGACTTCTGCGACTTCATGGCGGGCCAGACCTCGACGTACGTCCGGCGGCTGGAGAAGGAGATGCAGGTCGCCGCCGCGAACCTCGAGTACGAGAAGGCCGCGCGGCTGCGTGACGACATCGGGGCGCTCGAGCGGGCGATGGAGAAGCAGGCCGTCGTGCTCGGCGACGGCACCGACGCCGACGTGGTCGCCTTCGCCGAGGACGAGCTCGAGGCGGCGGTCCAGGTCTTCCATGTCCGAGGCGGACGTGTCCGCGGCCAGCGTGGGCTCGTGGTCGACAAGGTCGAGGACGTGGACACCAGCGGGCTCGTCGAGCGGTTCTGCGAGCAGTTCTACCTCGACGGGGGCAACGAGGTGCCGCGCGAGGTGCTGGTACCCGCCTTGCCGCCGGACGCCGACGTGGTCAGCGAGCTGCTGCAGCTGCAGCGCGGGGCCCGCGTCCAGCTGCGCATACCGCAGCGCGGCGACAAGCGCGCGCTCCTGGAGACCGTCGGCCGCAACGCGCTGCAGGCGCTCGGCCAGCACAAGACCCGCCGCGCCAGTGACCTCACCACCCGCAGCCGCGCGCTGCAGGAGATCCAGGACGCCCTCGGGCTCGACGAGGCGCCGCTGCGCATCGAGTGCTACGACGTGTCCAACCTGCAGGGCAGCAACGTGGTCGCGTCCATGGTCGTGTTCGAGGACGGGCTCGCCCGCAAGGGGGAGTACCGCCGGTTCAGCCTGAGGACGGTCGGCGGGCCGGAGCGGACGGCGAACGACGTGGCAAGCATCGAGGAGGTGCTGTCCCGCCGGTTCCGCCGCTACCTCGCCGAGCGCGGGCCGATCGGCGACTACGACCCGATGCGTGACTCGCGGGGTGACCCCGGCGACGAGGAGACCAGCGCCGGACCGGCCGCGATCGACCCCGAGACGGGGCGGCCGCGCAGGTTCGCGTACACGCCGAACCTCGTCGTCGTCGACGGGGGACCGCCGCAGGTCGCCGCCGCCGCCCGGGCGCTGGACGCCCTCGGCGTCGACGACGTGGCGCTGTGCGGGCTCGCCAAACGTCTCGAGGAGGTCTGGCTGCCGGGCCAGGACGACCCGGTGGTGCTGCCGCGCAGCAGCGAGGGGCTGTACCTGCTCCAGCGGATCCGGGACGAGGCGCACCGGTTCGCGATCACGTTCCACCGGCAGCGCCGGTCGAAGTCGATGACGCAGAGCGCCCTCGACCGCGTCCCCGGGCTGGGGGAGACCCGCCGCAAGGCACTCCTGCGCCACTTCGGCTCGCTCAAGCGGCTGCGCGCGGCCACGGTGGACGAGGTCGCCGAGGTGCCCGGCGTCGGCCCGCGGACCGCGCAGGCCGTGGTGGACGTGCTCGCGGCTCCCGACGGGCACGACTCCGACACGGCCGCGGCGGCGGTCAACACCGCCACCGGCGAGATCCTCGGCGAGCCCGCGGACGGGCCGGGTCCCGACCCCGGCAGCGACCCCGAGGAAGGCATCGACGAGCGGAGCCCGGCGCCGTGACGGCTGAACATTCGGCCCCGTCCGGGCCGGAGCTCGTCATCATCACGGGCATGTCGGGTGCCGGGCGGAGCACCGCCGCCAAGTGCCTCGAGGACCTGGGCTGGTTCGTGGTGGACAACCTTCCGCCCGGGCTGCTGCCCACCCTGGTCGAGCTCGGCGGGCGTACGAGGGGCGCGGTGCCCCGCATCGCGACTGTCGTGGACGTCCGAGGCCGAGCCTTCTTCTCCGACCTGCAGACCGCCCTGGCGACACTGGACACGCGGGGTGTTCAGCCCCGGGTCGTGTTCCTCGAGGCGGGTGACGACGTCCTGGTACGCCGTTTCGAGAGCGTGCGGCGCCCGCACCCGCTGCAGGCCGACGGCCGGGTCGTCGACGGCATCGCCCAGGAGCGGGACCTGCTGCGCGACCTGCGCGGCGAGGCCGACCTCGTCATCGACACGTCCGTGCTCAACGTGCACGAGCTGCGGGCGAAGATCGACGCCGCGTTCGCGGACCGGCAGGAACCCGAGCTGCGTGCCACCGTCGTGTCGTTCGGCTACAAGTACGGGCTGCCGGTGGACGCCGACCTGGTGGTCGACTGCCGCTTCCTGCCGAACCCGCACTGGGTCCCCGAGCTGCGCCCTCGCACCGGCCTCGACGACAGGGTCCGCGACTACGTGCTCGGCCAGCCGGGCGCCGCGGATTTCCTCGAGACGTACACCAAGCTGCTGGGCACCCTGGCCGCCGGGTACCGGCGGGAGGGCAAGCGGTACGTGATGCTCGCCGTCGGCTGTACGGGCGGTAAGCACCGCAGCGTGGCGATGGCGGAACAGCTCGGCGCGCGCCTTTCGGCCGCCGGCATCGAGACGGTTGTGACCCACCGCGACCTGGGGCGCGAGTGACCCGCGGTCCGCGGGTGGTCGCGCTGGGCGGCGGGCACGGGCTCGCCGCCTCCCTCGGGGCGCTGCGCCGGGTGACCGACCAGCTCACTGCCGTCGTCACGGTCGCCGACGACGGCGGGTCCAGCGGGCGGCTGCGCCGTGAGCTCGGCGTGCTGCCCCCGGGCGACCTGCGGATGGCGCTCGCCGCCCTCTGCGGCGACGACGACTGGGGACGTACCTGGAGCCAGGTCGTCCAGCACCGGTTCACCAGCGACGGCGAGCTGCACGACCACGCGGTCGGCAACCTGCTCATCGTCGCCCTCTGGGAGCTGCTCGGCGAGCCGGTCGCCGGCCTGGACTGGGTCGGGCGGCTGCTGGGCGCGCACGGACGCGTGCTGCCGATGTGCCGCGTCCCGCTCGAGATCGCCGCCGAGGTCACCGGCGCCGACCCCGACCGACCGGACGAGGTGACCACCGTCCACGGCCAGGTCGCGGTCGCGTCCACCCAGGGGCGGGTGACCGGCGTCCGGCTGCTGCCCGAAGACGCGGTCGGGTGCCCCGAGGCCGTCGCCGCAGTGCGGGACGCCGACTGGGTCGTCCTCGGGCCGGGCTCCTGGTTCACGAGCGTCCTGCCGCACCTCATCGTCCCCGACCTCGCCCGCGCGCTGGTCGAGACCCGGGCCCGGCGGGTGGTCGCGCTCAACCTGGTCGCCCAGCCGGGGGAGACCGCCGGGTTCTCGCCCGAGACCCACCTCGAGGTGCTCGCAGCACATGCCCCCGGGCTCCGGCTGGACGTGGTGGTCGCCGACACCGGTTCGGTGCCCGACCTCGACCGGCTCGAGTCCGCCGCCAAGGCGCTCGGCGCACGCGTGGTGCTCGAGCCGGTGGCTGCCACGGACGGATCACCGCGACACGACCCGCGGCTTCTCGCCGCCACCTACGATGCGATCTTCGGCCCTGCCGGGAGGAGCGAGAGATGGCCATGACCCCCGCGGTCAAGGACGAGCTGGCTCGTCTCGTCGTGACGAAGCCATGCTGCCGCAAGGCCGAGGTGTCGGCGATGCTGCGGTTCGCCGGCGGCCTGCACCTGCAGAGCGGGCGCATCGTGGTCGAGGCCGAGCTCGACACCGGGGCCGCCGCGCGGCGGCTGCGCAAGGACATCCACGAGGTGTACGGGCACGCGAGCGACGTCACCGTCGTGTCGCCGGGTGGGCTGCGCCGCGGCAGCAGGTACGTGGTGCGCATCCTCAAGGACGGCGAGAGCCTGGCCCGCCAGACCGGGCTCGTGGACGGGCAGGGACGCCCGGTCCGCGGCCTGCCCCCGCAGGTGGTGACCGGGGGCACGTGCGACGCCGTGGCCGCCTGGCGTGGTGCCTTCCTCGCCCACGGGTCCCTCACCGAGCCGGGACGCTCCTCCGCGCTCGAGGTCACGTGTCCCGGGCCTGAGGCCGCGCTCGCTCTCGCGGGGGCGGCTCGGCGGCTCGGCATCTCCTCCAAGGCGCGCGAGGTCCGCGGGGTGGACCGCGTCGTCGTCCGCGACGGGGACGCCATCGGAGCGCTGCTCACCCGGCTGGGTGCGCACGAGTCCGTGCTGGCCTGGGAGGAGCGCCGGATGCGCCGCGAGGTCCGCGCCACCGCCAACCGGCTGGCCAACTTCGACGACGCGAACCTGCGACGCTCCGCGCGGGCGGCCGTCGCGGCCAGTGCCCGGGTCGAGCGGGCCCTCGACATCCTCGGGGAGGACGCGCCGGACCACCTCGTCCAGGCCGGACGGCTTCGGCTGGAGCACAAGCAGGCCAGCCTCGAGGAGCTGGGCCAGCTCGCGGACCCGCCGATGACCAAGGACGCGGTGGCGGGGCGGATCAGGCGCCTGCTGGCCATGGCCGACAAGAAGGCCTCCGACCTGGGGATTCCTAACACCGAGGCGAACCTGACCCCGGAGATGCTGGCCCCCTGATGCCCTGCTCCCAGTCCCCGCTGCCCTCCCACCTGGGCGCCCCGTCACGTCCGGCGCCGTACCGGGCCACCGAGAATGTTGGGTAGGGTCGCGAACGGCCGGGGAGTCCGCAGGGCCGCACAGCAGAGCAGACGAGGAGCGTTGTCGTGACGATCCGGGTAGGCATCAACGGCTTCGGCCGCATCGGGCGCAACTTCTTCCGCGCCGCGCTCGCCCAGGGCGCGGACTTCGAGGTCCTCGCGGTCAACGACCTGACCGACAACGCCACACTGGCGCACCTGCTCAAGTACGACAGCATCCTCGGGCGCTTCGACGGCGAGGTCAGCGCCAGCGAGGACGCGATCACGGTCAACGGCCGTCCGATCAAGGTCTTCGAGGAGCGCGACCCGGCCAAGCTGCCGTGGGGCCAGGTGGGCGCCGACGTGGTCGTCGAGTCCACCGGCATCTTCACCGACGCGACGAAGGCCGAGGCGCACGTGGACGGTGGCGCCAAGAAGGTCGTCATCTCCGCGCCGGCGAAGAACGAGGACGTCACCGTCGTCCTCGGCGTGAACGACGGCGACTACGACCCGGCCAGGCACACCATCGTGTCGAACGCCTCCTGCACGACGAACTGCCTCGCGCCGATGGCCAAGGTCCTCCACGACGCGTTCGACATCCGGCGCGGCCTCATGACGACCATCCACGCGTACACGGCCGACCAGAACCTGCAGGACGGCCCGCACAAGGACCTCCGGCGCGCGCGGGCCGCCGCGAGCAACATCGTCCCGACGAGCACCGGGGCGGCCAAGGCCATCGGCCTGGTCATGCCCGAGCTCAAGGGCAAGCTGGACGGGTACGCGCTGCGCGTCCCCGTGATCACCGGGTCGGCCACGGACCTCACCGTCACCGTGTCCCGCGAGACGTCGGTCGAGGAGGTCAACGCCGCGGTCAAGGCGGCGGCGGACGGCGCGCTGAAGGGCATCCTCTCCTACAGCGAGGACCCGCTCGTCTCCACCGACATCGTGGGCGACCCGTCGTCCTGCATCTTCGACTCGGGGCTCACGAAGGTCATCGGCGACCAGGTCAAGGTCGTCGGCTGGTACGACAACGAGTGGGGCTACTCCAGCCGCCTCGTCGACCTCGTCCGGCTGGTCGGCGCCCGTCTGTGAGCAGGGCGCTCGCCCAGGCACGCTGCCCGGGCACGCCGCCCGGGTCCCGCGTCGCGCCGTGTCCCGGCGTTCCGCGCGCGAGAGGATGCCATGAAGACCCTCGATGACCTCGACGTCGCCGGGCGGCGCGTTCTCGTGCGCACCGACCTCAACGTCCCGCTCGACACCTCGCCCACCCCGCCGGTGATCACCGACGACGGGCGCATCCGTGCCAGCGCGCCCACGCTGCGCGCGCTGGCCGAGCGCGGCGCCCGCGTCGTCGCCTGCGCGCACCTGGGTCGCCCGGGCGGCCAGGTCCGGGAGGACCTCTCGCTCGGTCCTGTCGCCGCCCGGCTCGGTGAGCTCCTCGGACGCGAGGTGCGGTTCGCCACCGACGTGGTCGGCGACAGCGCCGCGGCGGTCGTGTCGTCACTCGCCGACGGCGAGGTCGCGCTGCTGGAGAACCTGCGCTTCGAGGCCGCGGAGACGAGCAAGGACGACGCCGAGCGTGCCGCGTTCGCCGACCGGCTGGCCGCGCTCGCCGACGCGTACGTGGGGGACGGCTTCGGCGCCGTGCACCGCAAGCACGCGAGCGTGTACGACGTGCCGGCCCGGCTGCCGCACGCGGCCGGCCTGCTCGTGCAGGCCGAGCTCGACGTCCTGCGCCGGCTCACCACCGAGCCGCAGCGGCCGTACGCGGTCGTGCTCGGCGGGGCGAAGGTGTCGGACAAGCTCGGCGTGATCGAGAACCTGCTCGGCACGGTCGACCGGCTGCTCGTCGGCGGCGGCATGGCGTACACGTTCCTCGTCGCCCAGGGGCACGACGTGGGTGGGTCACTGCTCGAGCGTGACCAGGTCGACACAGTCAGAGGGCTGCTGGCCGACGCCGAGAAGCGTGGGGTCGAGATCGTGCTGCCGCTGGACGTGGTCGCGGCCACCGAGTTCTCCGCGGACGCCGCGTTCGACGTCGTGGCCTCCGACGCGATCCCCGCCGACCGGATGGGCCTCGACATCGGCCCCCGCACGCGTGAGCTGTTCGCGGACCGCCTGGCCGACGTCCGCACCGTCTTCTGGAACGGCCCGATGGGCGTGTTCGAGCTCCCCACGTTCTCCCACGGCACGCGCGCCCTGGCCGAGGCGCTCACCCGGGTGGACGGGCTCACTGTGGTCGGAGGCGGCGACTCTGCGGCTGCGGTCCGCATCCTCGGCTTCGACGACGAGGACTTCGGCCACATCTCGACCGGTGGCGGTGCCAGCCTCGAGTACCTCGAGGGGCGCGCCCTGCCCGGCCTCGACGCACTGGAGGGCTGACCGTGGCGAAGGACACCGCCGCTCGAGGCGGCCCCCGTACCGGCCGCCTGCCCCTCATGGCCGGCAACTGGAAGATGAACCTCAACCACCTCGAGGCGATCGCGCTCGTCCAGAAGCTCGCGTTCTCGCTCCACGACAAGGACTTCGACGAGGTCGAGGTCGCGGTCTGCCCGCCGTTCACCGACCTGCGCAGCATCCAGACGATGGTGGACGGTGACCGGCTGCGCCTCGTCTACGGCGCCCAGGACGTCTCGCCGCACGCCTCAGGCGCCCACACCGGCGAGGTCTCGGCGGGCATGCTGGCCAAGCTCGGCTGCACGTACGCGATCGTGGGGCACTCCGAACGCCGCGAGCACCACGGCGAGGCCGAGCCCCTCGTCCGCGCGAAGGCCACCGCCGCGCTGGGCGCGGGTATCGCGCCGATCCTGTGCGTCGGCGAGCGCCTTGACGTCCGCCAGGCCGGCGAGCAGGTCCCGCACGTCCTGGCCCAGCTCGAGGGCGGGCTGGCCGGCGTGCCCGACGAGGCGGCCCGTCAGGTGGTGGTGGCGTACGAGCCGGTGTGGGCGATCGGCACCGGCGAGGTCGCCACGCCGGAGGACGCCCAGGAGGTCTGCGCCGCGATCCGGGGGCGTCTCGGCGAGCTGTACCCTGGCGACCTCGCCGACGAGGTCCGCATCCTCTACGGCGGGTCGGTGAAGTCGGGCAACATCGCCGGGATCATGGCCCAGCCCGACGTGGACGGCGCCCTGGTGGGTGGGGCCAGCCTCGACGCCGACGAGTTCGTCCGGATCTGCCGGTTCCGCGAGCACGCGGCGTGACGTCGCGTCCCGCCTAGTAGGCTTGCCGCCGTGGAAGCCGCGTTCTCCGTCGTCCTCATCATCAGCAGCCTGGTCATGGTGCTGCTCGTCCTGCTGCACAAGGGCAAGGGCGGGGGGCTCTCCGACCTCTTCGGCGGGGGCATGTCCTCCAGCCTCGGGGGCTCCTCCGTGGTGGAGCGCAACCTGGACCGCCTCACGATCTTCACGGGGATCCTCTGGTTCGCCTGCATCGTGGCGCTCGGGCTGCTGTTGCGTGGGGAGTGAGCACCGAACCGGCGGGTCCGTCAACGTACACTCGACGGGTATCCGCCGGGACGCGTGAGGAGAACATCCGTGGCAGGTGGTAACGCCATCCGGGGCAGCCGGGTCGGTGCCGGCCCGATGGGGGAGGCGGAGCGTGGCGACGCTGCCCCGCGCAACCGGGTCTCGTTCTGGTGTGCCAACGAGCACGAGACCCAGCCGAGCTTCGCCTACGAGGCGGCCATCCCCGACACCTGGGACTGTCCCCGGTGCGGCTTCCCCGCCAGCCAGGACCGCGAGAACCCCCCCGAGCCCCCGCGCACCGAGCCGTACAAGACCCACCTCGCGTACGTCCGGGAGCGCCGCAGCGACGAGGACGGCGAGGCGATCCTCGCCGAGGCACTCGACCGGCTCCGTACGGGAACCGGCTCCTTCGGTGGTCGCACCGCGCGCTGAACCTCGCTGAGCAGGTTCAGCGGGACTGGCCCGGCTACGGCGAGGCCGGGCGACCCAGGTCTGTGGGCAGCCCCGAGGCGGCCGCGGCGTCGAGGTGCCACAGCGTTCCGGACCGCCCGCTCACCCCGGCCGCCGGCACCTGCACGGCACCCGCACCGGACAGGGCCATCCGCACCGGCACCGCCTTCGGCGTGCCGGCCGCGAGCAGCCACACCTCCCGGGCGGACCGGATCGCCGGCAGGGTGAGAGTCAGCCGCGTCGGGGGCGGCTTCGGCGCCCCGCGGACGGCGACCACGGTGCGCTCCTCGTACAGCGCGGGCCTCCCCGGGAACAGCGAGGCAACGTGCCCGTCCTCGCCGATGCCCAGCAGGCAGATGTCGAACGTGGGCACCGGCGCGTGGTCCTCCGGGCGGGATGCCCGCTTCAGCTCGTCCGCGTAGGCGGCGCCCACGGCCTCCGGGTCGTTGCCGTACGGCCCGTCCGGCGAGCCCATCGTGTGCACCCGCGCCGGGTCGACGTCCACCGCGTCGAGGAGCGCGGCGTATGCCTGGGCGTCGTTGCGGTCCTCGTGGCCGGACGGCACGAACCGCTCGTCGCTCCACCACACGTCCAGGTGATGCCAGTCGACGGCATCGCGCGCCGGTGAGGCGGCCAGCTCGGCCAGGGTGGCAATGCCGATCCCGCCGCCGGTGAGCACAATCGAGGCGGTCCGCCTCGCGGCCTGTGCGTCCACGAGCCGTGTGACGAGCCGCGCCGCCATGGCTCGGGCCAGCAGCCTGGCGTCGCGGTGGACGAGCACGGTGGGCGTGTTCATGTGAGGACCTCCCGAGGCGTCAGGGGGTGACCGCCGCCGCGTCGTGGGCGAGCAGGCGGACGGTCTCGCCGTACACGTCGTCCGGGTCGAGACGCCGCAGCTCCTCGGCGACGAGCTCGGCCAGGTCGCGTCGCTGCAACGCGACCGGACGGTCCGGCTGGTCGGGGCGCGAGAGGGTGGCGACCCGCCCGTCCGGCCGGCTGACGACGATCTCGCCGTCCTCGGCGTGGAGCCGGACGTCGGTGATGCCCGGCCCGCGGGACGACTGCCGCTCGACCGGGATGTCCAGCCGTGAGCCCAGCCACAGCGCCAGCAGCTCACCGCTCGGGTTGCCGCGCTCAGCGGTGACCTCCGCGCTGGTGAGCGTGCCGTGCGGCTGGTCGAGCGCGGCCGCGAGCAGCGTGCGCCAGGGGGTCAGACGCGTCCAGGCCAGGTCGGTGTCGCCGGGGTGGTACGCATCGCCCCGATCGGTCAGCGCGTGCAGGGGCCGGCTCGTGGCCGCGGCGTCGGTGACCCGGCGCTGTGCCAGCGTGCCGACGGGGTCCTCGCCGGGGACCGCCGGCGCGTGGCCGGGCCACCACGCCACCACGGGCGCGTCCGGCA
>JBOGEN010000127.1:0-8982 GCA_050743265.1 Actinomycetes bacterium | reverse complement strand
GCCTGGGAGGCCGGCCCGGCTCGGCTTCGGTGCCGGGGCTTGGGCCCGCGGGCGAAAGTCCTGGGCCCAGGCTGCCGAGACACGGAGGGACGCCCCTGCCCGCGCGCCGCCCCCGGTGCCGCGGCGGGGCCCGACGAGACGGAGTCCCCGTGCGCACCCACCCCCTCGGCCTGCCCGGGCGCCGGCCCATGATCGCGGTGGCCGTGCTGCTCACCGCCCTGGCGGTGCTGTCGCCCCTGGCGGGCACCCCCCGCGCGGACGCCGCCACCTCCCGCTACCTTCAGCCGGTCACGACGATCAAGCCGAACGAGGGCTGCATCTACCTCACCCCCGGCATGAACGGGGTCAAGGTCAAGATGGTGCAGCGACGCCTCGGCTTCTCCTCCCGGACGTGGGAGACGATGGACAGCGCCACGGTGGCCGCCGTACGCCGCTTCCAGTCCCGCAAGGGGCTGCACGTCGACGGCGTCGTCGGCCCGAAGACATGGGCGAAGATGGGCTTCGACGCCGGCTTCTGCATGGACCGCTGGACGGCCAAGGTCGCCCTCGGCCTGGGCGCCGCTCCCGCGCAGCGCCGCGACCAGATGATCGAGTTCGCCCGCCGGTACCTGGGCTCCGAGTACGTCTGGGGCGGGGCGGGGACGCCGAACCGTGGCATCGACTGTTCCGGACTGGTGCTCCAGGCGCTGTACTCGGCCGGGCTCGACCCGCGCCCGATCAGCGTGGACAAGCACGTGCGGCCCGCGTACCGGACGAGCCGCGAGCTGTACATCCACGACGGGCTGCGGCACGTGAAGCGGTCCGAGAAGCGGCGCGGCGACCTGATCTTCTACGAGAAGAACAGCACCGGCCGGGTCAACCACGTGGCCATCTACCTGGGCGGTGGGCGGATGCTCGAGGCCGTCGAGCCCAGGGTGCACGTCACCCGCGTGGTGACGTACCGCTCCACCCAGACGATGAAGCCGACGGTCGTCCGGCCCTTCGCCTGACATGACGCATCCGGGGACCGGCGTCACCGTCGGTCCCCGGACGCGATCTCGGGCGTGTCCTCCGAGGCTCAGCCCGTGCTCGGACCGCGCGCCCTGCCCCTGCGGCGCAGGACGTCGAGCCGTTGTGCGTACTCGGTCTCGTCGATCTCGCCCCGGGCGAAGCGGGCGGCGAGCACGTCCTGCCCGGAGCGCGTTGCGCCGCGGCGCCGTAGCAGCACGATCACGGTCGTCACGACCGCGGCCCAAAACAGGGCCCAGGCCAGGGGGAAGACCGGCCACCAGGCGCCGGGGCCCCAGTCGTGCTCGGTGGCCGTCGTGGCCCAGGTCGCAGGCGTCGTGTTCATCGTTGATCTCCTTCTCTCCGGTCACCGGACCGGGTCCTCAGGTGGGTCGGGTGTCAGGCGACGTCGCGCCGCCGCAGCACGAGGATCGAGCCGACGGCGAACACGAGCAGGTAGAGCGTCAGCGTGAGCAGGGCCTGGCCCCCGCTCACCGCGTCCGTCACGCCGGGAGCGGCCTCGCCCCGGGCGATGTCGGACGTCAGCGCGTTCACGAGAGACCCCGCGTTCACGCCGGGCATGACGTCCCGCAACGGCTGCAGCGCGGTGAGCACCGAGTCGGCCATGGCGGACACGAGGTTCTCCACGGCGAGGATCCAGACCACGCCGAGCCCGATCGGCAGCGCCACGCTGCGGAACACGAACGCGAGGAACGCCCCGGCGAGGCACCACATCGTGAAGATCGTCCAACCCGCCGCGAACCCCTGCCCGAGGTCGAGCGCCGTCGGCCATGCCAGCGCGCGGCCCTCGCGGGACGCGATCAGCATGCTGACCAGCGCGCCGGTCCCGTACGTGACCAGCATCGTCACGCCGGCACCCGTCACCAGGACGAGCAGCTTGCCGCCGAGCACGCTGAGCCGGGACGGACCCTGGGTCAGCAGCGTCTTCAGCGTCCCCCAGCCGTAGTCGCCGCCCACGACGAGCGCCCCGAAGATGAGCGCGAGCGCACCCGCGAACACCGGCGTGCCGGACAGCGAGTTGGCGACCAGCTGGTCCGGCAGCGTCGACCGGAGGGCCTCGAGCGGCGGGACGCCGTCCGTCCCCGCGTTCTCGTCGCCCGTGAGGTAGGCGACGTAGGGCAGGACGTAGCTGAACAGGTGGTAGAGCACCATCCAGGTGGCCAGCAGCACCCAGACGGCAGGGCGCCGGGCTGTGCGGACCAGCTCCGAGGTGTAGCTACCGAGCATCGTGGGCCTCCATCGAGTCGTGGGTGGCGGGGGTGTCGGTGGGTCCGGTCATCGCGAAGAAGGCGTCCTCGAGGCTGCGCTCGACCCGGTGCAGGTCGCGCACCGTCACACCCGCCTGGACGAGCGTGCGGTTCAGCTCCCCGGCGTCCACGCCGTCGGCGGGCATGTGCAGGGCCCCGCCGACGACCTCGACGAAGGACCCCGGGGACACGAACGCCTGGGCGTGGGCCCGCGCCGGCTCGACCGGGTCGGCGGTGACGTGCAGCTCGGCGCGTCCGCGCAGCTCGTCCACCGTCCCCTCGGCGACGAGGCGCCCCTGGGCGATGACCGCGACCCGGTCGCAGACCTGCTGCACCTCGCCGAGCAGGTGGCTGGAGAGCAGCACCGTGTAGCCGCCGGTGCCGAGGTCGCGGACGAGGTCGCGCATGTCCCGCATGCCGGCCGGGTCGAGCCCGTTCGTCGGCTCGTCGAGGATGAGCAGCTCGGGGTCCTTGAGCACGGCCGCGGCCACGCCGAGCCGCTGCTTCATGCCGAGCGAGTACGACCCGTACCGGTCCCCGGCGCGGGACGCCAGCCCGACGAGGTCGAGCGAGAACCGCACGCGGTCCTCGCCGGCGCCCACCATGCGCGCCAGCGCGCGCAGGTTGTCGCGCCCGGACAGGTACGGCCAGAGGCCGGGGGACTCGATGAGCGCGCCCACGCCCGCGAGCCCGGTCGGGTGGCCGGGCGGGTGGCCGAGGACGCGGACGCGGCCCCCGGTCGGCCGGACGAGACCGACGAGGATGCGCAGGGTGGTCGTCTTGCCGGCGCCGTTCGGCCCGAGGAACCCGTACACCTCGCCGCGACGGACGGTGAGGTCCACGTGGTCCACGGCAGCGCGGCCGGCGTACTGCTTGGTCAGGGCGCGGGTCTCCACCAGGGGCGCCTCGGCCGTGCGGGTGGCTGGCTGGTCGGTGATCGCGTGTGTCGTCATGGCGTCCACGCTCGCCCGGGCACACCCCGGTGCGCGTCCACCGGTGAGCGGCTTCTCGGCTACGCCCCCGGGCGTACGTGGCGGGGGCGGTCTACCTCGGGGCGTCGGGCTCCGGTACGCCGACGCCGCCCCGCCTCGGTACGGCTACGCCGTCCAGCCGGGCCGGACGAGCCCGGTCTCGTACGCGAGCACGACGAGCTGAGCGCGGTCCCGCACCCGAAGCTTGAGCATCGCCCGGCTCACGTGCGTCTTCGCCGTGGCGGGGGAGACGACGAGCCGGGCCGCGATCTCCTCGTTGCTGAGCCCCTCGGCGACGAGGCGGACGACCTCGGTCTCCCGCTCGGTGAGCTCGGTGAGGCGGGTCGTCCGGGGTGGGGTCCGGGCGCGGGTGGCGAACTCGGCGATGAGGCGCCGCGTCACGCCGGGGGAGAGCAGCGCGTCCCCGTGGGCGACAGCCCGCACGCCACGGACGAGGTCGTCGGGCTCGATGTCCTTGACGAGGAAGCCGCTGGCGCCGTTGCGGAGCGCCTCGAAGACGTACTCGTCCACCTCGAACGTGGTGAGCACGACCACGCGGACGTCGGCGAGCGCCGCGTCGGCCGTGATCCGCCGGGTGGCCTCGAGGCCGTCCGTGCCGGGCATGCGGATGTCCATGAGGACGAGGTCGGGGCGGTGCTCGCGGGTCAGCGCGACCGCGGTCTCGCCGTCCGTGGCCTCGGCGACGACGGTCATGTCGTCCTCGGCGTCGAGCAGGGCACGGAACCCCGCCCGTACCAGGGCCTGGTCGTCCGCGAGCAGCACCGAGATCACGTGGTCCCCCCGTCCGTCTGCGTCTCCTCGGCCGGCTCGGCCTTCTCGGCCGGCTCGGCCTTCTCGACCGGCAGAGTCTCGTCGGCCGGCAGTGTTGCCGTCACCACGAATCCTCCCTGTGCCTGCGGGCCTGCCGAGAGGCTGCCCCCCACGGACGCGGCCCGCGCGCGCATCCCGGGCAGACCCTGCCCCCCGGTCGGCTCGTCGGCCGCGCCGGACGCCGCCGCACGTCCCGTCCCGTGGTCCGTCACCGTGACGACAAGGGACTCCGGGTGGTACGCGAGCAGGACCTGTGCGGTGTCCGTACCGGCGTGCCGCAGGACGTTCGTGAGGGCCTCCTGGACGATGCGGTAGGCCGCGAGGTCCACGGAGGTCGCCAGCGTGCGGGGGGAGCCCTCGCGGGTCACGGTCACGTGCAGCCCGCCGAGCTCGCACTGGGCGACGAGGTCGGGCAGACGGTCCAGTCCGGCCGTCGGGGCCCGCGGCGCCCGCTCCCCGTCCCCGCGTAGGACGTCGAGGGCCGTACGCGTCTCCGCCAGCATGTCCCGGCTCGCCTCCTTGATGGCCTTAAGGGCGACCCGTGCCTGTTCGGGTTGCCGGTCCATGAGGTGCAGCGCGGTGCTCGCCTGGACGTTGATGAGCGAGACGTTGTGCCCCAGCACGTCGTGCAGCTCGCGGACGATCGCCAGCCGCTCCTCGCTGGCCTGGCGCCGCTGGGTCTCGGCCGCCGCCCGGCGCTGCGCGTCGAGACGGGTGCGCGAGACCCGGACGAGCTCGGCGAGGGACAGGACGACCAGCAGCCACGCCAGGTGTCCCGCCACCGAGGGCACCGTCGGGACGACGTGGTCCACGGCCCAGGCGAGGGTCATGTACGCGGCCAGCCCCGCCGACCCGAGCACCCAGGCCGCCGCACGATGCCCGCTGAGCACGGCCGCCCACAGCGCCACGGCCACGCTGAGGAACGCCGGCCCGTACGCGTAGCCGAGGCCGTAGTAGCAGGCGGCGATCCCGACCACCGCGGCCAGGGTAGGCACGGGGTACCGGCGCCGGAACGCCAGCAGCAGGGGGCCGGCCACGAGCAGCACGTACGCGAGGGCGTCGAGGGAGTCACGGTCGGGCTGGCCCCGCGACGCCCCGGTCGACCCCACCACCTGGACGAACGTCACGAAGGCGACCAGGGCGACCTCGCGCAGCCGGGCCGGGAGGCGGGACCACCTGTCGCTCTCGGTCACCGCGGGCACGGTCACGGGGTCACTCTACGGTCGCGGTCAGCAGGCACCCGGTCACGATGCACCGTCCGCTGGCGCGCCGTCGTCCCCCTCACGGCGTGGACGCGCGTACGCCCGTGGGCGTAGCGCGGGGCGGCTGGGACCGGTGCGGCCTTGCCCTCGGCCGGGAGGCAGGATGGACGCATGGCTGATGCGGCACAGATCGGCGTGACCGGTCTCGCGACCATGGGACGCAACCTCGCGCGCAACCTCGCCCGCCACGGCTACACGGTGGCCGTGCACAACCGCACGTACGCGAAGACGCGCGCGCTCGTCGACGAGTTCGGCGACGAGGGCACGTTCGTCCCGGCCGAGACGGTCGAGGAGCTCGTCGCCTCGCTCGAGCGTCCACGCCGGGTGCTCGTCATGGTCAAGGCGGGGGCGCCCACGGACGCGGTCATCGAGGAGCTCGTCCCGCTGCTCGAGAAGGGCGACGTCGTCGTGGACGGCGGCAACGCCCACTACGAGGACACGCGCCGCCGTGAGAGTTCCCTGCGCGAGCAGGGGCTGCACTTCGTCGGGACGGGCGTCTCCGGCGGGGAGGAGGGTGCGCTGCACGGGCCGAGCATCATGCCCGGCGGCTCCGCCGAGGCGTACGAGTCGCTCGCGCCGATGCTCGCCTCGATCGCGGCCCAGGTGGACGGCACGCCGTGCACGACCCATGTGGGTCCCGATGGTGCGGGCCATTTCGTCAAGATGGTGCACAACGGCATCGAGTACGCCGACATGCAGCTCATCGCGGAGGCGTACGACCTGCTGCGCCACGCGCTCGGCATCGAGCCGCGCGAGATCGCCGACATCTTCCGCACGTGGAACGAAGGTGACCTCGAGTCGTACCTCATCGAGATCACCGCGGACGTGCTCGGTCACGTCGACGCCGCGACCGGCAGGCCGTTCGTCGACGTCGTCCTCGACGCGGCGGAGCAGAAGGGCACCGGCCGCTGGACGGTGATGAGCGCCCTCGAGCTGGGCATCCCCGTGACGGGCATCGCCGAGGCCGTCTTCGCCCGTGCCCTCTCGGGACACACCGGCCAGCGCGAGGCCGCACGGGCCGTGCTGCCCGGTCCCGAGCCCGGATGGACGGTCCAGGACCAGCACACCTTCGTCGAGGACGTGCGCCGCGCGCTCTACGCGTCCAAGGTCGTCGCGTACGCCCAGGGGTTCGACCAGATCCGCGCCGCGAGCGAGGAGTACGGCTGGGACGTCGACCTCGGCGCGATGGCGACGATCTGGCGGGGCGGTTGCATCATCCGGGCGCGGTTCCTCGACCGCATCCGCGCCGTGTACGACGAGAACCCAGACCTTCCGTCCCTGCTCGTGGCGCCGTACTTCGCGAAGGCGGTGGCGGACGGGCAGGAGTCGTGGCGCCGCGTCGTCGCGGGAGCCGCCCGCGTCGGCGTCCCGACGCCGGGCTTCTCGTCCGCGCTCGCGTACTACGACGGCCTGCGTCGGGAGCGCGCGTCCGCTGCGCTGATCCAAGGCCAGCGCGACCTGTTCGGCGCGCACACGTACCAGCGGGTCGACCGGGCGGGCACGTTCCACACGGCGTGGGCCGAGGACGGCAGGCCCGAGGTCGAGGCCTAGGTCTGACCGGTGGGGGCGTCGGCGAACGTGACGCCGGCGCCGGGCGCAGAGGCCGGCGTGTTCAGCTCGCGGTGGACCGCGGGGACGACGGCGCGCAGGTACCGCCCCAGCCGGACGAAGGACGTGCCCGACGTGCGGAACGCGTACCGGATCGGCACCTCGGCGTACACGTACCCCTTGCCGAGCAGGTCGAGGGTCAGCACCTGCGCGTAGTTGTAGTCGTGCACCACCTCGGCGTCGGCGGCCGCGGCGGGGGAGAAGGCCCGGTAGCCGCTCTGGCCGTCGGTGACGTCGAGGCGACGGGTCATCCAGCGCACCCAGGCCGTGAGCACCCGGTTGCCGGCACGACGGTGCGGCAGCATCCGCTCGATCTGCCCGGCGAAGCGTGACCCCACCACGTAGTCGGCCTCGCCGCGCAGCACCGGGCCGGCCACCCGCTCGGCGTCCGTCCCGTGGTACTCCCCGTCCGCGTCGAGGTAGACGACGCAGGCGGGACGCCGTGCCGACGCCTCGGCGAGCCCGCGGCGTACGGCCGCGCCGAGCCCGAGGTTGGTCGGCTGGCGCACCACCGTGGCCCCCGCGGCGACGGCGACCCCGGCCGTCCCGTCGGTGGAGCCGTCGTCGACCACGAGGGTGACCAGCCGCCGGCCGTGGACCGCGGCCGGGAGACCGCGGACGACCTCGCCGACGCGCTCCTGCTCGTTGTGCGCCGGCAGGATCGCCACGACGGCGGCGTCCGCGTCGACGTGCAGCGGTGCCGGACGTGGCGGGAGCCTCCGCGGCAGGCGGAGCCGTCCCCAGTACGCCGGAGCGGGCACTGCGAGTGCGACTGCTCCCACTGCGAGCGCGTACGCCGTCTTCACCGCGTGCGTGGTGAGGGCGACCGCGAACGCCTCCCCGGCGGGCAGCCCGAGGCCGACCAGGGTCGCGGTCGCCGCCGCCTCGTACGACCCGAACCCGCCGGGCGTCACGGCGACGGTCTGCGCGGCGATGGTCACCGCGGTCACCGCGACAGCCGCGGCGAACGAGACGTCGAGCCCGGCCGCCCGCGCCACCTGCCAGACCACGCCGGACTCGAGCGTCCACGCGCCAAGAGCGGTCGCCGCCACCAGCGTGCCGGGGATCCGCGCGCCCGCTCCCTGCCCGGCGAGCCGGCGCAGCCACCACAGCGACCCGGCCAGGGCGACGAGGATGCCCGCCGAGACCGCGTACAGCCAGCTCCCGGCGGTGGCGAGCAGCAGCCCGGGCGCGGCCACTGCCGCGAGGACGAGGACGCCGGCCACGTCCGCCAGCCGGAGTGTCAGGGCGGAGGCGAGCACGGGACGCACCGAGAGCGCGGTGCGCCGCAGCACGCTCGTCACGCGCAGCGCCTCCCCGAGGCGCAGCGGCAGGACGTGGTTGCCGAGCAGGGCGACGTGCAGCGCGGCCCAGGACTGGCCGAACCCGAGACCGTCCAGGACCGCGGTCCAGGCGCGCCCCCGCAGGCCGAACGCCGCTGCGTACGCCGTGAGGGCCACGGCCAGCCCGAGCGGGTCGGCGAGAACGGCTCGGACAACGCGACCCAGAACCGCGGCGTCCACCACCCGGGCGAGGTACCACCCGGCGACGAGGAGAACCGCGAGCCCGACCCCGGCACGGACCCAGGCCCGGCCCGTGAGCCTGCCGACGAGCCCGCAGGCCACTCTGAGCGCCTCGTGTCGCACCCCGGCCGCACCGCCCAGCGTCCCGCGCATCCCCACCGCCTTCCGCGTCGTCACGAAGTTAGGCTAG
Organism: Actinomycetes bacterium; assembly: GCA_050743265.1. GTDB lineage: Bacteria > Actinomycetota > Actinomycetes > JBOGEN01 > JBOGEN01 > JBOGEN01. The sequence goes on along the minus strand of JBOGEN010000127.1, from coordinate 342 downwards.
CCTCACCTCACCAAGGCGCCTGGACCGGCAGGCCGAAAGGGGACGCACGTGACGGTGGTGGTGACCGGGGCTGCCGGTTTCCTCGGTGGCGCGCTGGTCCGTGCTCTGCTCGAGGACGGTGAGCGGGTCGTCGCGGTGGACCGGCACCCGCTCGTTCCCCGGCCCGGGCTGACCGTGCTCACCGCCGACCTCGTCGACCGCGACCCGCGGGTCCTGGACGCGCTCGCCGGTGCCGAGGCCGCGTACCACCTCGCCGGGTGCCCCGGCGTCCGCGACCAGCGGCCGGGCGTGGACGCGTACCGCCACCGCGACAACGTGCTCGCCACGGCCGCGGTCCTGCAG
>JBOGEN010000126.1:0-17218 GCA_050743265.1 Actinomycetes bacterium | reverse complement strand
CCCGACGCGCGGCGCCGAGCAGCAGGCTGGGGCGAGGGTGGCCGTTCGTCCTGCCGGCCCTGCTCGCCCTCGTCCTGCTCAACATCTTCCCGACGTTCTTCTCGCTCGCGCTGAGCTTCAGCCGGGTCGACACCACCACCGGGCTGCGGTTCGGGCCCCTCACGCTCGACAACTGGGACACCCTGCTGCACGACGCCCTGTTCTGGGACTCCGTGCAGTTCACCGTGGTCTTCACGGTGATCGCCATCGTGGTCGAGTACGCGCTCGGCCTGAGCCTCGCGCTCCTGCTCCGCGAGAAGCTCGCGGGCGGCGGGTTCTTCCGCGTGCTCTTCGCGATCCCGATGATGCTGGCGCCGGTGACGATCGGCTTCATGTTCCGGATGCTGCTCGACGCGCGCAACGGCCCGGTCAACGACATCCTGCGGACGCTGAACCTCGGGTCCCCGGGCTGGCTCACGGACACCCACCTTGCCGTCGTCTCCGTGGTCGTCATGGACGTGTGGGAGTGGACGCCGCTGATGTTCCTCCTCCTGCTGGCCGGGCTCCAGGCCGTGCCGAGCGAGCTGTTCGACGCGGCACGGATGGACGGGGCGGGCGGGTTCCAGACGATCACGCGGATCGTCCTGCCGCTGCTGGCACCGGTCTCCGTCATGGCCGTCTTCCTCAGGATGATCGACTCGTTCCAGATCTTCGGTCAGATCTTCCTGCTGACCGGCGGGGGTCCGGGCACGTCCACCACGAGCACGACGTTGTTCGGCTTCTTCCAGGGCTTCCAGAGCTTCAACCTGGGATACGGCGCCACCATCGCCCTCGCTCTCCTTCTCATCGTCATCGTCGTGGCCACGGTGTTCCTCGCGGTCTCGCGCCGGCTGCTGAGGAGGGTGGAGACATGAGGTCGAAGGGCCGCTGGCGGTACATCCCGCTGACCGTGTGGGCGCTGTTCGTGATCTTCCCCCTGTACTGGGTGGCGATCACCGCGTTCAAGGACAACAGCTCCATCTACGGCGGCGCCACCTGGCTGCCGTTCGTGGACTTCGAGCCGAACCTCGGGGCGTGGGAGAGCATCCTCGGCGGCGACAACTCCATCCTCCTGCCGCTCCGGAACAGCCTGGTCATCGTCACCGTGAGCACGCTGATCGCCATGGTGCTGGGAACGCTCGCGGCGTACGGCCTCGCACGCTTCGACGTGAGGTTCGCGTGGATGCGCTCCCATGACATCTCGTTCTTCATCATCTCGCAGCGGATGATGCCGCCGATCGTCGTCGTGATGGCCTTCTTCATCCTGCTGAGGAACGCCCAGCTGCTCGACACCCTGACCGGCATGATCATCGTGTACACCGGCTTCGCCCTGCCGCTTGTCGTGTGGTTCATGCAGAACTACTTCAAGCAGGTGCCGGTCGCGCTCGAGGAGGCGGCTCTCACGGACGGCGCCAGCCGGCTCACCGTCTTCTGGCGCATCGCGCTCCCGCTCACCACGCCCGGGCTGGTCGCCACGTTCCTGCTCGCGTTCGCGTTCTCCTGGAACGACTTCCTGTTCGCCGTCCTGCTGACCCAGACGAACGCGACGACGATCCCGATCGCCATCGCCCAGCAGCAGGGTCAGCTCGGCACCTCGTGGTGGAACATCTGCGCCATCTCCCTCGTGTCCATCATCCCCATGGTCGTGGCGGCGGTGTTCCTCCAGAAGCGGCTCGTCACCGGGCTCCTGGGAGGCTCGGAGCGATGACCACCGGCGCCTCGACCGGTCACGTACGGTCGACGGCTGCCGTCACGACCAACCCCATCGGTGTGCACGCACTCGTGTGGGTGGGCGGGTGGTCCCCGCAGGAGGCACGACGGGCGATCGCGTGCTCCGCCGAGGCCGGATTCGACCTGATCGAGCTGTCCGCGATCGACCCCGACGCGTTCGACGCGGACATGACCGCGCGGCTGCTCCACGAGTACGAGCTGGCTGCCGCCGTGTCCCTGGGGCTCGACGACCGGACGGACGTGTCCAGCGAGGACCCCCATGTCGTCGCGTCCGGACGGCAGCGGCTCGGGTCCGCCCTCGATCTGGCCCGTGACCTCGGCGCCACCTACCTGGGTGGAGTCCTCTACGGCAAGATCGGCCGCTACACCGAGCCGGTCACCGAGCGCGGACGGTCGAACGCCGTCGAGACGATCGCCCTGCTGGCCGACCGCGCGAAGGACTCCGGCATCTCCCTGGGTCTCGAGTTCTGCAACCGGTACGAGACCAACGTGCTGAACACCGCGGACCAGACCCTGCGCTTCATCGCCGACGTGGGGCGGGACAACGTCCTCGCGCACCTCGACACGTACCACATGAACATCGAGGAGGCCTCGTTCCGGGGAGCGGTGCTGGCGGCGGCAGAGGCCGGCCGGCTCGGGTACGTCCACGTCGGGGAGTCCCACCGGGGGCAGCTCGGGACCGGCTCGGTGCCCTGGCAGGAGTTCTTCTCCGCGTTGCACGAGGTGGGTTACGGCGGCCCGATCACCTTCGAGTCCTTCTCCTCGGCCGTCGTGCACCCGACGCTCTCCTCAGCCCTCTCGATCTGGCGTGACCTCTGGGACGACTCGATGGACCTGGCCCTCGGGGCGCGCGCGTTCCTTCGGGAGAACTACGAGGCGAGGCGATGAGCGACCCGAGGAAGGTCGAGCAGCCCGTCGGCGGGACGGATCCCGACGAGGCCGGGGGCCGAAGCTCCCTCGCGTACGAGCCCGCGGGCGTACCCAGCCCCCGGGAGGCACGCGGTCCGGCGCGGCACGGCGGGTTGACCGAGAGGAGCCGAGAGATGGCCTCCGGAGGACAACCTGCGCCACGGACCACGCGCGCCCGTCGCATCGACCGGTCCTCACCGCTGCCCTACTACCACCAGCTCAAGCAGCTGGTCATGGCCGACATCGCGGAGAAGGGCTACCAGCCCGGGGACCGGCTTCCGGGTGACCACGCCCTGTGCGAGGCGTACGACGTGTCCCGCACGGTCGTACGCCAGGCGCTCAGCGAGCTGGAGATCGAGGGTGTCATCACCCGGTCGAAGGGCCGGGGCACGTTCGTGGCTCCCGCCCCCGCAACCGAGGGCCTCATCGCCAGCCTGACGGGCCTCTACGAGGACGTGTCGGCCCGCGGCCTGGAGCTTCGCACCGAGGTGACGAAGATCGGTGTCGTTCCGGCCGACGACAACCAGGCCGCCTCCCTGCGGATCGACGTCGGCGACCCGGTCGTGCATATCGAGAGGCTGCGTTTCGTCGACGGCGATCCCCTGGTCTTCGTGGTCACGGACGTGCCCCGGTGGGCGGCCCCCGGCCTCGAGAACGAGGACCTCACCGATGAGTCGCTGTACCGCATGCTCGAGCAGGGCTACGGCGTGCACCTCGTCCGCGGTCGCCGGCTCGTCGAGGCGGCGCTTGCCGGCGCCCGTCTGGCCCGGCTGCTGGGACTGCGCCGCAGTGACCCGCTCCTGGTGCTCCGCAGCGTCGCCGTCGACCGGGACGGCCGTCCGGTCGAGAGCTTCGTGGCGTTCCACCGCGGAGACAGGAGCAGGTTCGAGGTGGACCTGCAGCGGGCCGCGCCCACGCGCTCCGTCAAGCCGCTCATGGTCGTCACCGACGGGTCCTGACAGGGTCGGGTGATCCGCATGTCCGACGCCTTACGTGTCATGACAGGACGCCACCTTTGGAAGGAGAGGCATGGCGACATACGCCACCCCGCCGGTCAGGCCTTACCGGCTGACCATGGACGTCACCGCCGGCACGATCGCGCCGGAGGGTCCGACACTCGTGAGACGACTCTCCGATCTCGAGGGGCTGTTCCGCGACGGACCGGCCTGGCGGTCTGATGTCGCGGCCGAGGACCGGGTCGTCTACACCGTGAGCTCCTCTCCGGTCCCCGAGGCGGACGGCGAGGTGGCGCAGTCGATCACCACGATTGTGCCGGGCACCTGCGCCGGCGAGTTCTTCATGACCAAGGGGCACCAGCACACCGACCATCAGGGCGAGGTGTACCTCGGTCTCTCCGGCGTCGGCGGCCTGCTGCTCTTCGACGGGGAGCGGACGGAGTGGGTCGACATGGCCGAGGGCGTCATCGGCTACGTCCCGCCCGGCTGGGCGCACCGTTCGGTGAACACCGGTGACCAGCCGTACAAGTTCCTCGCCGTCTACCCGGGTTGCGCCGGCCACGACTACGGCTGGGTCCTGGACCACGGAATGGGCCGGCGAGTCCTGCGCACACACGACGGGCTCGAGCTCGCCGACTACGAGGGCTAGGACACCTCCATGCTCCTCGCCCACGACCTCGGCACCACGGGGGACAAGGCGTCGCTCCACGAGGACGACGGCACGATGGTCGCGTCGTACACAGAGCCCTATGACACCCACTACGCCCCGGGCGGCCACGTCGAGCAGGACCCGCACGCCTGGTGGGACGTGGTGTGCGCAGCCACCCGGCGCCTCCTCGAACGGACGGGCACAGCCCCGTCCGCGGTCCAGGCGGTGTCGTTCTCCGGGCAGATGATGGGGGCCGTCCTGCTCGACGCGGACTTCGCCCCCGTACGGCCGGCGATCATCTGGGCCGACACCCGGAGCGGCCGGCAGGCCGACCGCGTGGCGCAGACGGTCGGCGTCGAGAAGGCGTACCGAATCCTCGGGCACCGGCTGAACCCGACGTACACGGTGACCAAGACGATGTGGGTCCGCGACAACGAGCCCGGCGTCTTCGCCAGGGTCCGGCACGTCTGCGCAGCCAAGGACTACATCGGGTGGCGGCTGACCGGCCGGCTCGTCACCGACCCGAGTGACGCCTCCGCCATGAACGCGTTCGACCAGCACACGCGGTCCTGGTCGGTTCCCGTGCTGGACGCTGCCGGGCTCGACCCGGCGCTGTTCCCGGACATCGTGCCGTCGACACACGTGGCCGGGACGGTGACCGCGCAGGCCGCGGAGCAGTGCGGGCTCGCCACGGGAACCGCCGTCGTGGTGGGTGGCGGTGACGGCCCGATGGCCGCCGTCGGGGCCGGCGTCACCAGCCCGGAGCACGGGCCGTACACGTACCTGGGTACGTCGTCCTGGATCTCGCTCACGTCCACCGCACCGCTCTACGACCCGGGCATGGCGACGATGACCTTCGACCACGTGCGGCCCGGGCACTTCGTGCCGACCGCCACGATGCAGGCCGGCGGCGGCTCGCTGGACTGGGTCAGCGACGTGCTCGAGCCCGGCCGGGACGCGGGTCGCTTCGCCCGCCTCGTGACGGCCTCGTACCAGGTCGACGCGTCCGCGGACGGGCTGTACTTCCTGCCGTACGTGCTCGGTGAGCGGTCGCCGTACTGGAACCCCGACGCCCGCGGGACCTTCGTGGGCCTGTCCCGCCACCACGGTCCCGCCGAGCTCACCCGCGCGGTGCTCGAGGGGGTCGGCTTCAACCTGCTGACGTGCATCGAGGCGTTCCGCGCCACGGGGGTCGTCGTGGAGTCCGTGGACGCCGTCGGAGGCGGTGCCGAGAGCGACGTGTGGCTGCAGATCCTGGCCGACCAGTGGGGGTGCGTGGTCCGTCGCCGGACCGTGGCGGGTGAGGGCAACAGTCTCGGCGCCGCCGTCACCGCCGGGGTCGGCATCGGCTCGGTGGACGACTTCGCGCGCAGCCGCGAACTCTCACGGGTGACCGCAGAGTTCGCGCCGGACGAGGAGCGGCACGCGGCGTACGCCGAGCGGCACCGCTGGTTCACGCAGGCGTACGACGCGCTGGCGCCGTGGTTCAGCGGCGTCCGTCGGTCGCTCGAGGAACCTGATGGGTGAGGCGGCGATGGGGTTCGTCGGCGTGGACACCGCCCACTCCTCGATCATGACCGTGTTCCCGCGGTGGGCGGACCACCTCGGGCTACCCACCCGGCGACTGCGCGGTCACGACGTGGCTCTCGACTCGGCCGACGCGGTCTACCGGGTGCTCGTGGGGGAGATCAAGCGCGACGACGCGTACCTCGGCGCCCTCGTGACGACCCACAAGATCCGGGTGTACGAGGCGGCGCTCGACCTCTTCGACGAGGTCGACGACGCCAGCACCCAGTGCGGCGAGATCTCCTCGATCTCCAAGCGGGGCGGCCGCCTGCGAGGCGCCGCGAAGGATCCGCTCACCGCCGGCTTGGCACTCCGTGAGTTCCTCGGCGACGACTGGTTCGCGCGCACGGGCGGCGAGGTGGTGTGCCTCGGCGCCGGTGGCGCCGGGACGGCGATCAGCACCTCCCTCGCGCAGCACCGCGACCGGCCCGCGCGGATCACCGTCGCCGACGTCGAGACGGACCGCCTCGCGCATCTGCGCGGAATCCACGAGCGGACGGGGCTGGACGCCGACCTGTTCCGCTACGTCGACGTCACCTCGCTGGGCGACGCCGGCGCGCTCGTCGCGGGTGCGGCGCCGGGCTCGCTCGTCGTCAACGCGACCGGGCTCGGCAAGGACCGTCCGGGCAGCCCGATCGAACCCGCCACGACCTTCCCGCGGGAGGCGGCCGTGTGGGAGCTCAACTACCGCGGAGCGCTGGACTTCCTGCACCAGGCGGAGGCCCAGCGTGCCGAGCGTGAGCTGACCGTCGTCGACGGATGGCGGTACTTCGTCCACGGCTGGACGCAGGTCATCGCCGACGTCTTCGACATCCCGATGCCGGCCGCGACGGTCGAGGAGCTCGCGACGCTCGCCGAGTCGGTCCGCTGACCACGGCACGCGCTCAGCGGAAGCGGAACCCCGGGGTCAGGCTCACCTGGGCGGACCACTCCCCCGCGGACATCTTCCTCGCACCGTCGGGGCGCACCCGGAGGACGCGCAGCACGTCCCCGTTGAGCCGTACGGAGAAGCCCTGCTCGTCGATGTCGAGGACCTTGCCCGGCATGCCCGCGGACTGCTCGCCGGTGAGGTGGGAGTCGTAGATCCGCACCTTCCCGTCCTCGTAGCGGGTCCAGGCGCCGGGCTGCGGGTTACAGCCCCGGATGCGGGCGTACACCCACGGCGCCGGCTCGTACCACCGGATCTCCCCGTGCCGCTCTCCGCAGGGGGGCTCGTACGTGGCGCGGGTGTGGTCCTGCGCGACCGACGGCGCGTCTCCGCTGGCGACCAGGGCCACGGCCTCGGCGACCGCGTCCACCCCCATGGGGTAGAGGTGGTCGAAGTACAGGCTGCCCACGGTGTCCTCGGGCCCGATCGGGCAGCTCCTCTGGAGCAGGACCGGGCCGGTGTCGATGCCCTCGTCCGGCCAGAACACGGTGAGGCCCGTCTCGGTCTCGCGGTTGATGATCGCCCAGTTCATCGCGGACTGGCCGCGGTGCGCGGGCAGCAGGCTGGGGTGGTACTGGATCGTCCCGTGTCGCGGGATGGCGAAGACCTCGGACGGCAGGAAGTCCGTGACGAACGCCATCGCGCAGACGTCGGCGTCCAGCTCCTTCCAGCGCGTCAGGCTCTCGGGCATCGTGAGGCTGGCCGTGGCGACCACCGGAATGCCCTCGGCCTCGCCTGCCGTCCACAGCGGGTCGACGCGGCCCTCGGACGGCTCCGGGGCCGACACACCGACCACGGTGGCGCCGTCGGCCTTCAGCCGCTGCAGGACGGCCTCGCCGAACGCGGCCTGACCCATCACCGCGACGCGAAGCATGATCACCTCCGGGCGAGCGCGAGCCGAGGACCCTACACGAGCCTGCCCTGGCCGGCAGATTCCGAACCCGGCACGTCCAGCACGAGGGTCCCAGGACAGGACCCTCGTGCAGGACGTTGGTGTCGTCAACACATTGGCGTCATCAACGGCTGAGGCGCGTCCGGCCGGTGTCACGAGGTCCCGCGGGCACCCGTGCCGCGCCGCGAAACCCGGCAGCGGTGCCCTCGACCGCCCGGATCACGTCGGCAACCGAGATCGTCGCGACGGGACGCGCGAGCCGGTACCCGCCTCTCGGACCCCGCTGGCTCTCGACGAGTCCCGCGGCACGCGGGCCACCGAGGATGGCCGACAGGAAGGACAGCGGGATCTGCTGGCGCAGCGCGACCACCTCGGCCGGCGGAGCGACGGGCTCCTGCCCCTCGACGGCAGCCAGCTCCAGAAGGGCGCACAGCGCGTAGCCCGACTTCCTCGTCACGTGCACACCCTGACCCCCCTCACACCCCGGCCGGACGGTTGACCGGCGCACCAGAAGCCACCGCGCCGGCCGGTCCCCGCCCGAGCGGGGCACGGCAGACCGGGCTTGTGCTAGTCCCGTCGCCGGCTCGGGATGTCTGATGGTGCGCGGCGAGAGGTGCGGCGTCGGGCGCGACGGGGTGCTCGTTCGACGAGGCTGCGCCGTTCCCTGATCTCGACGTCGTGCGGGCAGACGAGCATCGGCCCGATCCGTTGGCCGAGCCGACGAAGCTCATGACGAACTCGGTGGCCGGGTGGTGGTACAGCTCGGTGGGCGGGCCGACCTGCTCGATGCCGCCGTCGTTCATGACGACGATCTGGTCGGCGACGTCCATCGCCTCCTCCTGGTCGTGCGTGACGAAGACGGTCGTCACGTGGACCTTCTCGTGCAGCCGCCGAAGCCACTGCCGCAGCTCGGTACGGACCCGGGCGTCCAGCGCGCCGAACGGCTCGTCGAGCAGGAGCACCCGCGGCTCCACGGCCGGTGCCCGGGCAAGGGCCATCCGCTGGCGCTGGCCGCCGGAGAGCTGTGACGGGTAGCGGTCGATGAACCCCTCGAGCTGGACGAGGCGGAGGAGCTCGTGAAGCAGCGGCAGGCTCTCGGTCGATCCCGAGATCCGCCCCGACATGACGGCGCCCTCGCCGGCCGCAGCGCTACCGCTCCCCCCGCACGAGGCGATCACCCCCGCCAGGAGGGCAGCGGCGGCGCCGGCCGCCACGGCGCGGAAGCCGGGGCGCGGGCTGGTAGCACGGGGGCGGGCGGGCCTGGCCCGACCGAAGCCAGACCACCGGGGACATCCTATAGTTTCGATATAGTTGATAGGCAAAGTGAGCCAGGAGGCGACGTCGCGTCAACGCCGACTCGATGCGAGCCTCTTGTCCACGGCAACGACGAGTCCCGTCCGCCGTGGGCTCTGATCGGAAGGGGCCGCCATGATGCCGGACGAGCACGCCGTGGAGGGCAGCGGGCCAAGCACACCCGCGGCCGCGGCGCCGTCCGGGGTCCGCGACGTCGTGCCGTTCCGCGAGGCCGTGCGGACGTGGTTCGCCATCTCGTTGCAGACCTTCGGCGGCCCCGCCGGGCAGATCGCGGTCATGCAGCGCACCCTGGTCGACGAGCGGCGATGGATCGGGCAGCGCCGGTTCCTCCACGCCCTGAACTACTGCACCCTGCTGCCCGGCCCGGAGGCACAGCAGCTGGCCATCTACGTCGGGTGGCTGCTCAACGGGATCCGCGGCGGCCTGGTCGCGGGAACGCTGTTCGTCCTGCCCGGCGTCATCGCCCTGCTCGCCCTGTCCGCCGTCTACGTCGGCGCAGGGGATGCCACCGTCGTGTCAGCACTCTTCGCCGGGCTCGCCCCCGCGGTGCTCGCGATCGTGGCGCAGGCCGTCGTCCGGGTCGCCGGCCGCGCGCTCGGCCACCCCGCGCTCCTCGGGCTCGCCGGCGCCGCCTTCCTCGCCCTCAGCGTGTTCGGCGTCCCGTTTCCCCTCGTCATCGCCGGCGCCGCCGCCGTCGGATGGGCCCTGGGCCGCTGGGCACCGCAGGTGATACGGACCGCCTCTGGCCACGGCAGCAGCGACCAAGGGCCCGCTCCCCTCATCCCCGACGACGCGCTGCACACGGCACGCCCCAGCTGGGGCGTCGCGGTCAAGGTCCTCGGCCTGGGTCTGCTCGCCTGGGGCATCCCGGTCGGCCTGGTCGCCGCGCTCACCGGCACCGGCAGCGTGTTCACCACCCAGAGCCTGTTCTTCTCCGGCGCCGCGCTTGTCACGTTCGGCGGCGCGTACGCCGTCCTCGCGTACGTCGCCCAGCAGGCCGTCGAGGTGTACGGGTGGCTCGCCCCGGGTGAGATGGTCCGCGGACTCGCTCTCGCCGAGACGACCCCCGGGCCGCTCATCATGGTCGTGCAGTTCGTCGCGTTCGTCGGGGCATACCGCGACCCCGGCTCGCTGGACCCCTGGGTGGCCGCCACCCTGGCTGCCCTGCTCGTCACGTGGGTCACGTTCGTCCCGTGCTTCGTGTTCATCTTCCTCGGGGCGCCCTACGTCGAGCGCCTCCGCGGCAACCACGCCCTGTCCGCGGCCCTGACCGGCGTCACCGCCGCCGTGGTCGGCGTCATCGCGAACCTCGCCGTGTACTTCGCCGTCCACACGCTCTTCGCCCGCACCACCCAGGTCGCGTGGGGACCCGCGCACCTCGACGTTCCGGAGCTCGCCAGCCTGCAACCCACGGGGCTCGCCATCGGCGTCGTCGCCGCCGTCCTGCTGTTCCGGATGAGGTGGCCCGTGCTCCGCACGCTCGCCGCCTGTGCCACCCTCGGGCTCCTCGCCGGCCTCGCGGGGATCCCCGGCCTCTGAGGCCCGTCGTCGTCCCGCCGGGCGCCTCGTCGCTGCGCCGCGGGACTCCTCACCGGAGGGGTACGGCGAGGACGGGACCGGATCGACGTCCGCCGCCGCGACGGGAGGACCGCGATGTTCCGCGTCACCCGTGTTACCCAGGTCCCCAAGCACGCCTTCCCGACGGAGCGGGTCTACGGATACACCGACTACGCCGCGCTGCGCCTCATCACCTGCGGCGGCACGTACCTCGAAGACGAGAACCGGTACCTCGACAACATCGTCGTGTACGCGCACCTGGACCCATCCGCCGGCGAGCACTGAAGGTCGGCGAGCGCTGAAGACCGCCGTTCGAGGACGTCGACACAGCCCGGTGCGATATCCGAACTGTCCGTCTCTATACTCGCGCCGCATGCAAGGACGCAGCTGGCAAGTGTTCGTGGACCCGACGGGTCGTCGTCATCGAGTCGCACGGCGTGCGGCCACCGGTATCGGCACGTCGTTCCTCTGCTTTCTCTCCGTGCTGACTGCGGGACCGCTGCTCGGCTCGCAGCCGGTCGACACCGAGTCCCCGTTGATGCCCGAGCGGGTGAGCGGAGCCCACGTCGTGGACCAGTCGTCCTCTCCCGAGAGCAACGCCGGCGACGACCGGGCGTCGTGCGAGTCGCTGTCGTCCCACCGCCACGACGGCTGACGCGGTCGGCCCGCACGCCGTCACCACTCGACGGCCTGGGTTCCCGTACGCCGACGGCCGGAGTGGGCAGCACGCGGAGTGGCTACCTGTCGATCGCCTGGCGCTCCTGGCGCGTCGTGATCGAGACTCGACCAGCATCCTGCTGCGCGAACGTCCCGTGGCGTTGCGTCGTGTGCCAGCGGAGCGGAGCGCCCAGCAGGGCCGTCACGACGGACTGGATGACGACCAGGTACATGAGCTGGCGGTAGACGAACTGCTGGAGTGGCAAGGTCCACAACGGGCCGAGCCGCTCCTCGTCAAGGTAGAGCGCGTACGCCCCGACGAGCGCCTGCAGGCCGACGAACGCCAACCAGACGCGCAGGATCTCGCCCGGGTCACCGAAGGCGAGCCCGTACAGCGCGTAGACGTCGACGACCGGCGCGAGCAAGGGGAGAAGGACCTGGTACAAGGCGAGGTAGACGAGGCCACGTCGCCCGAAGGTGCCTGCGGGCCCACGCTCGCGCACCGACCGCCGGTGCTTCCACATCGACTGGAGCGTGCCGTAGCACCAGCGGTAGCGCTGCCTCCACAGCTGCGCCAGCGAGCTGGGCGCCTCCGTCCACGCGCGGGCCGTGGGCTCGTACACCACGTGCCAGCCCGCACGACAGATCGCCATCGTGAGATCTGTGTCCTCGGCGAGCGTGTCCCGGCTCACGCCTCCGACCCGTGCCAGCGCCGTCCACCGGAACGCACCGATCGCGCCGGGAACCGTCGGCATGCACTTGAGGAGGTCGAACATCCGGCGGTCGAGGTTGAAGCCGATGACGTACTCGATGTGCTGCCAGCGGCCCAGGATGCCCCGGACGTTGCCCACCTTCGTGTTGCCGCTCACGGCACCGACCCGTGCGTCTGACAGCGGGGCCACCAGGCGCTCGATCGTGTGGCTCTCGAAGACGGTGTCGGCGTCGACGAGGACCAGGACCGCGTGGCGGCTCACGGCGATGCCCGTATTGAGCGCGGCAGGCTTGCCGGCGTTCTCCTGCCGGATGACGGTCACCCGGGGCAGGCCGAGGTTGGCCGCGATGGCACCGGTGCCGTCGGTCGAACCGTCGTCGACGACGACGATCTCCACCTCGCCCGGGTAGCTCGTGTCCACGAGCGAACGCACCGTGGCCTCGATCCCCATCGCCTCGTTGTGCGCGGGGACGATGACCGAGACCGAGGGGCAGTACGCAACGCCCGGCGAGAGTCGCTGGGCGAGCGTCCAGGCTTGGATGGCGCGTGATCGCGCCCGGCGGCTCCTCGACTGCAGGACCTGGGCTCGTGCCTCGAACGCAGTGGCCTGGGCGCGTGCCGCCCGCGCCCGTCTGCGGAGGTCGCGGGCGTACGTGCCGCGGGCACGTAGGGAATGGACCCAGGCGAGGATCATGAGGACGAGCAGCCGCCCCACGGTCAGCAGGATCAAGAGCCCCAGGGCAATGCTGAGCCCGTGGCTGAGGGCCCTGCCGGCCTGGTGCGCGGCGACCCAGGCCAGTCCCGTGACGCGTTCCGCGACACCTGCGCGCGTGGTGGCCGGCCGGACCCCCACGGCGTCAGAGACGGTCGTGAAGCGGTAGCCCCGCTGTTCGAGCCTCGTGAGGAGACGGTCGACACCCTGGACGACGGCTGTCCGGTCACCACCGGAGTCGTGGAGCAGGACCAGGGCGCCGCGTCCGTCCTTCGGCGTCGCCGCCGTCACGATCTGGCGTGTCGTACGACCGGACAGGTCGTGGGTGTCCCGGTCCGCCAGCACGGTGAGGTAGCCCGCGCTGCTCGCTGCCCTCGCGGCGTCGTACTGCGCTGCCGACAGCGCTGCCGGAACGGAGGAGTTGGGCGGCCGGAACAGCCTCACCCGTTCACCGGTGACGCCGGCGAAGATGTTCCGGCTGAGGGTCAGCTCGAGCGTCCGCCGCCAGTCGGGTAGGTCGCCCAGGTCGGCGTGCGTGTAGGTGTGCGAGCCGATCTCGTGCCCCTGGGCCACGACGTCCCGAGCGAGCCCGGGATAGGCGGCCACACGCGACCCGACCATGAAGAAGGTCGCGTGCACGCGGTGCCGCCGCAGCACGTCGAGGATCTGCGGCGTCCAGCGAGGGTCCGGCCCGTCCTCGAAAGTGAGGGCGAGCGTGCGTCTCGGCACGCGGGCGCCCACTGGCCGCTCACCGGAGAGGTCGACGACCGGACGCGAGGTCTCCAGGGGCGCCTCCTCGGACTGCGCCGCGTCGGGAGCACGGCGGAGGTTCTCCTGCAGGCTCTGCTCGGCGTACCCGTTGATGACCAGCAGGCAGAGCATTGTGCCCAGCAGGAGGGAGACGAGAACCCAGTGGTGGCGGGGGTCACGGTAGCGGCGATGTCGGGCCACGTCAGAGGCGAAGGGTTGCGAGTGACAGGAAACCCCGTTCAGCTGATGTCACGGACACGTTCACTGCAGACAGGAGGACAAAGAGACCCGTCCCGTTCGGCGGACTGAGCACGAATCGTCCTCGGACAGTCACGCGTGGTGAATCCATTGGGCCCCTTCGTCACGGCGCCCAGTTCCCCCGAGAGGACGATGCTTGCCGCTGCTGACATGCTGCCTCTCTCACGCACCCGCGCATTCAGTTGTCCCGCGAGCACAGGGGCGAAATGCCACGCTGCTCACCGCATGCCCTGCGGCTCACAGCCCGTCCGCCGCGTCACTGCTCGCCGACTGACCTGTTGTCGTACGCCCGACCAGACCCGGCGGGGCTCGGGGTCACGGGCGGCGCCGCCCACTGTCGGCAGGCGCGGATGATCGTAGGCGCGCACTTCGCATCGAGGCAAGTTCGTCTCGAAACAGGCATTTCGGGCCCTCTTTGGGGGATCACGTCGTGTTTGGGTGATCACGAAATGTCACGGTCACCATGGGTCACGATTCTGCTGCTCGTTGCGCCCGAATTCCCCGGCAGGAGTCGACGCAACGCAAGCCCGCTCGGTGTCGCGGCACGGAATCGGCCGGGGAGGACAGCCGCCCGGGCCGGGGCGGTCACGGACCGCCCCGGCCCGCTCATGCGGTTGCGCCGCCGTCCCCGCTACTGCAGCAGCGCGCCCAGAGCCCGCTCGAGCAGGTCGGCCCGCTCGGGCTCGGTGGACAGCTGCTCCAGGCCGAACCCGAGCAGCAGCGTGTCCTCGGTGGACGTCCCGGCGAACGCGGTGACCAGCTTCTCCGAGATCTGCCAGTTGCCCGCGTTCGGCGCACTCCCGGGCGGAGGACCGCTGGCCGTCCAGGTGCTGGTCGCGCCCTCGAACCCGTCCGCCTCGTCCGCGCCGTCGACCACCACGTGAGTGTCGTCGACGAAGGCACCGACTCCACCCGTGTTCGGGTCGGTCACGTAGCTGATCGCGACCTCGACCTCGTCACCGGCGAACCCGGACAGGTCGACAGCGGCCTGGTGCCAACCGCCGGCAGTCGAGCCACTGGTGAAGGAGTTCCACGTCCCGGAGGTGCCGGGTGCGGTGCAGTCAGCCCCCCCGAGGTAGTGGCTCAGGAACGGGTGCATCTGGAGCAGGAACCCGCCTTCCGCACACTCCGCCGGCGGGTCGGTCTGCGTACCCCCGTTCAGGTCGGGAAGCGTGGTCCAGTTGTCCTGACCGACCGTGTGAGCCTCGACGATCACGTTGTCGTACTGCGGCTCGGTGTCGATCGACAGCTGGAACTGCAGCTGTGCCGCCGTGGCGCCGGTCAGGTCGACCGTCTTCTGCAGCCGCATGTACGACGCGTCCTGGTGCAACGCGCCCGCATACCTCGTGCCCTCGACCGGGGCGTACGGGTCCTGTCCCTGGCTGACGTACTCCACGGACCCGTGGCTGGTGAACTGCGGGAACTCGTCGGGAGGCAGCACCTCGCTCGTCGGCTGGTAGACGCCCGCCTCGTCCAGCGGGTTGTCGCCGGCGGCAAAGGTGCCGGTGAAGCCGTCGAGTGGCTCCGCGACACCGGTCACGCCGCTCGCGGCGGAGTTGTTCGTCCGCGTGAACCCACCGAGGTAGTACTGCCGGAAGTCGTCGGCCATGATCAGGCAGTCCTCGAAGAAGCCGGCTGTCTGGCTGTTGGGCTGGGCCTCGATCACACAGTCGGCCGTCTCGTCGCCGTTCAACCCGTAGTAGAGACCACCGACCGCTGTGCTCAAGCCCTCGAGCCCCTGGTGCTGCGCGCTCTCGCCGGCATGGACGAGCTTGCCCCCTGCATTGAGGTAGTCGCGCACCGCCATGGTGAGGTACTGCTGGCGCTCGGCCACCGCCATGGACGGCAGGTTCCCGAGCGGCGTCTGCGTGAGCAGGTCCTCCGGATCCGCCGTCAGCCGGTTGTCGCCGAGATACCACAGCACGGCGTCGTAGTGGCCGAGCACACCGAGGTCATGCGGCACGCCCTGCGCGTCGACGTCCCAGACGTCGGCCGTGTAGCCGGCGTCCTCGAGTGCCTGCACGTGCGTCTCGTCGTACTTCGGCGCCGTCACGCTGGCCGGGTACTCGGGGTCGACGCCGGTGTAGTCCTCGTTGGCGATCACGAGGACGTCGTTGCCGGTGTCCGACTCCAGGGTGTAGGTGAACGAGTCGCTCGTCACCGGGCTCGCATCCGGGTTGACGCCGGTGAACCAGACCTCGACCTCGTCACCGGGGCTCGCGCCGCGCACCTGACCGCGGAACTCGGCGTAGTAGTCGTCGTTCTCGTCACCGTAGCGCTCGCCACCGGCCCACTCGGAGACGCGTGCAGTCTGGGCCGGTCCGCCGTTGATGCTGTAGCGGAGGCGCATGTTCTTCAGTGCGCGCTTGGCCACGACGGCCACGGTCTGCGGGTCACCGTAGGAGACGTCGAAGGAGTCCACGCGGAAGTCCTCGGCGGTGCGGCCCACGACCGACTCTGGGTCGTCCGGGTCGGAGGCGGACTCGGCCACCGACAGCGCGAACGGGATGTTCTTCTCGAACTCCGCCTGGACCAGCCCCTCGTCGTCCGGGAAGTTGAAGCCGCTGTCACAGTCGGTGTCCACCCACTCGTCGTCGGGATCCACCTGAGACGCCGTCTCGCAGGTCGCCATCTCCGGCGTGAACCCCAGGGTGCCGAACAGCTCCGTCAGGTGCGTGTCGGTGTCACCGTTGGTCGTGTACAGCTCGGCTGAGATGTCCGGGTCGTAGCCCGGAACTGCCGGGTTGGCGTCGTCACCGGCCATCGCCTCGTAGATGACGTCGTCCGGAGTCGGGGTGGAGACCTGCCAGCCGGTGCCGTACAGCAGCAGCTCGGCCGCGGAGTGGTAGTTCACGAAGAACTCGAAGCCGACGCGGCCGGCGAGGTCCTCGAGTGCCTGGTCCTCCGGCTCGGAGTTCGGCCCGGTGCCACGGTAGGTCTCGCTGGCGGGGTTGTCGGACGAGCCCTCGTTGTCGTAGCCCCACTTGGTCGCGAAGTTGCGGTTCAGGTCGACGCCGTCGCCGGGAGTGATGACGCCGTCGCCGTTGTTGTCGCGCAGGTTCTTGCGCCACAGGCGGTTGCCCGGGGTGAAGGTGAAGTCGTAGCCGTCAGGGTTCGCCACAGGGACGAACCAGAGCTCGGTTGTGTTGACGAGCCGGGTGATCTGGCGGTCTGACCCGTAGCCGTCTAGGAAGTGGTGAGCCAGCCTGCGGACCATCTCCGGGGTGATCCACTCCCTGGCGTGCTGGGCGGCGAGGTAGAGGACCGAGGGCTTCGTTCCGTCCTTGAGCTTCCTGGCGTTGTTGGAGACCTTCAGGGCGACGATGTCCTGATTGTTGACGGTCTGGCCGAACGGCACGAGCTTGGCGATGCCGGGGTTGGCCGCGGCCATCTGCTCGAACTCGGCCTTGAGCCCGTCAGCGCCGCCGTATGTGCGGAAGACCTCGTAGCCTTCGGCTGCCTGGGCAGTCGCACGCTCGGCGGCTGTCTGGCCGTCGATGGTCTTCAGCTGCAGGTCGACGCCCTCCCTGCGCAGCCGGTTCGCCTGCGTCCCGCTGAGGATGGTCTCCACCCGGACCTGGGCCTTCTGGCCCCGCTCCCCGGGAACGC
>JBOGEN010000125.1:0-19570 GCA_050743265.1 Actinomycetes bacterium | reverse complement strand
GGTCAGGACTTGCCGCGGCCCCGTGTCGCACCACCGCGCCCGCGGAGCGCGGCCCCGGACTCGCTGAGCATGCGGTGCACGAAGCCGTAGGACCGGCCCGTCGCCTCCGCCAGTGCCCGGATGCTCGCGCCCCCCTCGTACTTCCTGCGCAGCTCAGCCGCGAGCTTGTCCCTTTCGGTCCCGGTGACCCGACGGCCCTTACTCAGGCTCTCGACCACAGGTGCCTCCCCTCGGACGAGATATCCCCTGCGGACACCCCATGATCTTGCCATCGCTCGAATCGCGCTAGTCGCAGTTCGCACCGGCTCGCCATCCGGCCACGTGACCGGAGCGGGCGAAAGACCCAGACCCGGCCAGAAGCGCCCGCCGTGGGGTCGGCCGGCGGAGGGTCGCCCGGCGGAGGGTCGGCGCCGAGTCTGAGGGGCGGCGCAGGGTCGGCAGCCCGGCCGCGGCTCAGGCGAGGGCGACGAGGTCCGCGTAGTCGGCGTTCCAGAGGTCCTCGACGCCGTCGGGCAGCAGCAGGACGCGTTCGGGCGAGAGCGCCTGGACCGCCCCCTCGTCGTGCGTCACGAGAACGATCGCACCGGCGTACCGGCGCAGCGCGTCCAGCACCTGGTCGCGGCTCGCGGGGTCGAGGTTGTTCGTCGGCTCGTCGAGCAGGAGGACGTTGGCGCTGGAGACGACGAGCGTGGCCAGCGCGAGCCGCGTCTTCTCCCCGCCGGAGAGCACCGCCGCGGGCTTGTCGGCGTCCTCCCCGGAGAACAGGAACGAGCCGAGGACGCGCCGCTGCTCCACCTCGGGAAGCTCGGGCGCGGCCGAGGCCAGGTTGGCCAGGACGGTGCGCTGCGGGTCGAGCGTCTCGTGCTCCTGGGCGTAGTACCCGAGGCGCAGGCCGTGCCCGGGTGCGACGATGCCGGTGTCCGGCTGCTCCACGCCCGCGAGGATGCGCAGCAGCGTGGTCTTGCCGGCCCCGTTGAGGCCGAGGACGACTACCCGCGAGCCCTTGTCGACGGCGAGGTCGACGTCCGTGAACACCTCGAGCGACCCGTACGACTTCGACAGGCCCGAGGTGGTGAGCGGTGTCTTGCCGCACGGCGCCGGCTCGGGGAACCGGAGCCGTGCGACCCGGTCGTGCTGCCGCTCGGCCTCGAGCCCCGCAAGCAGGCGCTCGCCGCGCCGGTCCATGTTCTTCGCGGCAGTCGCCTTGGTGGCCTTCGCCCGCATCCGGTCGGCCTGGGACTTCAGCGCGGCCGCCTTCTTCTCGGCGTTGCTGCGCTCTCGGTGGCGGCGGCGCTCGTCGGTCTCACGCTGCTGGAGGTACGCCGCCCAGCCGATGTTGTACGTGTCGAGGACGGCCCGGGTCGCGTCCAGGTGCAGCACCTTGTTGACGGTCTGGTCGAGCAGGGCCACGTCATGGCTGATCACCACCAGGCCACCGTTGTGGGCGCGGAGGAACTCGCGCAGCCAGACGATCGAGTCGGCGTCCAGGTGGTTGGTGGGCTCGTCGAGCAGCAGCGTCTCGGCGTCGCTGAACAGGATGCGCGCGAGCTCCACCCGGCGGCGCTGCCCGCCCGAGAGCGTGCCCAGGGGCTGGGTGAGTACACGGTCCGGCAGGCCCAGGCTGGCCGCGATCGAGGCGGCCTGGGACTCGGCCGCGTAGCCCCCCAGGGCGGTGAACTCGTCCTCGGCCCGGGCGTACCGGCGCATGGCGGTGTCACGGGTCTCGTCGTCCGTGCTGGCCATGCGGCCCTGCGCCTGCCGGATGCGGGCCGCCACCTCGTCCAGGCCACGGGCGGAGAGGATGCGGTCGCGGGCCAGCACGTCGAGGTCGCCGGTCCGCGGGTCCTGCGGGAGGTAGCCGACGCTGCCGGTCCGGCTCACCCGGCCGGACGCAGGCTGCGCCTCCCCGGCGAGCACCCGGGTCAGGGTCGTCTTGCCCGCCCCGTTGCGGCCGACGAGGCCGATGCGGTCACCCGCACCGACCCGGACGCTGGCGTGCTCGAGCAGCACGCGCGCACCGGCGCGCAGCTCGACGTCGGTGGCGGTGATCACGGGTGTCGGGGCTCGGCTCGGTCAGGTGAGTGAGGTCAGGTGGGTGAGGTCAGGTGGGTGAGGTCAGGTGAGTGCGGGTCGTGTGAGCGCTCAGACGTTGAAGCCGAGCGCGCGCAGCTGCTCCCGGCCGTCCTCGGTGATCTTGTCAGGTCCCCACAGGGGCATCCACACCCAGTTGATGCGGAAGTCGTTCACGAGCCCCTCGAGGGCGGTCCTGGTCTGGTCCTCGATCACGTCGGTGAGCGGACAGGCCGCGCTCGTCAGCGTCATGTCGACGGTGGCGACGTTGTCCTCGTCCACGCTCACCCCGTACACGAGTCCGAGGTCCACGACGTTGATGCCCAGCTCGGGGTCCACGACGTCGCGCAGTGCCTCCGTGACGTCCTCGGACGGGGCGGGGTTCTGCTGTGCGGTCTCGGTCATGCCGACTGCTCCCTGCTGGTCGTCCTGCCCTGCTCGGCGGCTCCGTCGTCTCGTGCACCGGCCGCGGGCCCGGCGTCCTCGGCGGACGGGCCGGATGCCCGCACGGTGGCATCACGGAACGCCATCCACCCGAGCAGCGCGCACTTGATGCGCGCCGGGTACTTCGACACCCCCACGAACGCGACCGCGTCGTCGAGGACGTCCTCGTCGAGCTCGGCCGGCTCCCCGCGGGACTGCATGAGCGCGAGGAACGCGTCGTGCGCGGCGAAGGCCTGCTCGACCGGCTTGCCGATCACGAGGTCGGTCATCACCGACGTGCTGGCCTGGCTGATGGAGCAGCCCAGCCCGTCGTACGAGACGTCGGAGACGACGGGGACGCCGTCGCCGTCGCTCACGTGCACCCGGACCGTGACCTCGTCCCCGCACGTGGGGTTCACCTGGTGGGACTCCGCCTGGTACGGCTCCCGCAGACCCTTGTGATGCGGGTGGCGGTAGTGGTCGAGGATGATCTCCTGGTACATCGACTCGAGCTGCATGCTCACCTGCCCCCGAAGAACCGCGTCACGTAGCCCAGCCCGTCGACGAGCGCGTCCACGTCGGCCGGGGTCGAGTACAGGTAGAACGACGCGCGCGTCGTGGCCGGGACGCCGAACCGCGTGCACGTCGGGCGCGCGCAGTGGTGGCCCACCCGCACGGCGACCCCGCGCTCGTCGAGCACCTGGCCGATGTCGTGCGGGTGCAGGTCGCCGAGCGAGAACGAGATGGCCCCGCCACGGTCGACCGGAACGTCCGGACCGATGAGGGTGAGCCCGTCCACGTCGGCCAGCCGGTCCAGCGCGTACGTGACGATCGCCTTCTCGTGCGCGGCGACCGCCTCCATACCGAGCCCCTCGAGGTACCGCACCGCCGCGCCGAGGCCGACCGCCTGCGCGATCGGTGGCGTCCCCGCCTCGTACTTGTGCGGCAGGCCGGCGTACGTCGAGCCGCTCATCTCGACCGTCTCGATCATCTCGCCGCCGCCAAGGAAGGGAGGCAGCTCGTCGAGCAGGTCCCGGCGCCCCCACAGCACGCCGATGCCGGTGGGGCCGCACATCTTGTGCCCGGTGAACGCGACGAGGTCCGCGCCGAGGGCGCCCACGTCGACCGGCATCTGCGGCACGGACTGGCTGGCGTCCACCACGACGAGCGCCCCGACCTCGTGCGCCCGGCGAGCGATCTCGGGCACCGGGTTGAGCGTGCCGAGGATGTTCGACACGTGCACGAGCGAGACGACCTTCGTCCGCTCGGTGAGCAGGTCGTCGATGTCGGAGAGGTCGAGCCGCCCGTCGTCGCGGATGCCGAACCAGCGCAGCGTCGCGCCGGTGCGCTCGCAGACCATCTGCCACGGGACGATGTTGGAGTGGTGCTCCATCTCGGTGATGACGACCTCGTCGCCCGGGCCGAGGCCGTAGGGCTCCGGTGCGACGGCGAGCACGTTCGCCACGAGGTTGAGCGACTCGGTCGAGTTCTTGGTGAACACGACCTCCTCCCGGGTGGACGCGCCGATGAACCCGGTCACCGCGTCCCGCGCGCCCTCGTAGAGCGCGGTCGCCTCCTCGGCGAGCGTGTGGATGCCCCGGTGCACGTTGGCGTTGTGCCGCCGGTAGTAGTCGTCCAGGGCGTCGAGCACGGCCTGCGGCTTCTGCGAGGTGGCCGCGCTGTCGAGGTAGACGAGCGGGACGTCGCCGTGCACCGTCCGCGTCAGGGCGGGGAAGTCGGCCCTTACGGACCCGGGCAGCAGGCGCGGCTGCGTCCGGCCGGTGGCCGCGAGGGCGTCCGCCGGGCTCGTCACGCTGGACACGCTGCTCACGCTGACGCGCCCGCCTTCGTGAACTTCTCGTAGCCCTCGGCCTCGAGCGACTCGGCCAGCTCGGGCCCGCCTTCGGCGACGATGCGCCCGCCGGCGAAGACGTGCACGAAGTCGGGGGTGATGTAGCGGAGGATCCGGGTGTAGTGCGTGATGAGCAGCGTGCCCACCTCGCCGGTCTCGCGCACCCGGTTGACGCCCTCGGAGACGACCTTGAGGGCGTCGATGTCGAGGCCCGAGTCGGTCTCGTCCAGGACGGCGATCCTCGGCTTGAGCAGCTCGAGCTGCAGGATCTCGTGCCGCTTCTTCTCGCCGCCGGAGAAGCCCTCGTTGACGTTGCGCTCGGCGAACGCGGGGTCGATCGACAGGCGCTCCATCGCGGTCTTGACGTCCTTGACCCACGTCCGCAGCTTCGGCGCCTCGCCGTCGATCGCGGTCTTGGCCGAGCGGAGGAAGTTCGAGACGGACACGCCGGGCACCTCGACCGGGTACTGCATCGCGAGGAACAGGCCGGCGCGTGCCCGCTCGTCCACGGTCATGGACAGCACGTCCTCGCCGTCCAGCGTCACGCTGCCGGCGGTCACCTGGTACTTGGGGTGCCCGGCGACCGAGTACGCGAGGGTGGACTTGCCGGAGCCGTTCGGCCCCATGAGCGCGTGGGTCTCGCCCTGGCGCACGGTGAGGTCGACGCCGGAGAGGATCTCCTTCAGGGCGCCGTCGGACTCGACCGAGACGTGCAGGTCGCGGATCTCGAGTGTGGCCATGGGTTGCTCAGGACTCCTCAACGGCGACGTACACGGCGTCGCCCTCGATCTTCACGGGGTAGACGGGCACAGGCACGGTGGCCGGGAGGCCGGTGGGCTTGCCGGTGACGAGGTCGAAGCGCGAGCCGTGCAGCCAGCACTCGACGGTCTGGTCCTCCACCTCACCCTCGGAGAGCGGCACCTCGGCATGGCTGCACACGTCATAGATCGCGTACACCTCGCCGTCGGAGCGGACCACGGCGACCGGGGTCTCGCCGACCGTGACGCGGATCGCCGCGTCCTCCTCGACGTCGTCGAGGGCGCACACGCGGACGTAGTCGCTCACGGCGCACCCGTCCCGGACGGCTCGGACGTCGTGACCGGCGCGCCCACCGCGGCCACCTCGGCCATCGTCTGGGCGAGCTCGCGCTCCACCGTGTCGAGCACGCGGTCGGCGACCTCGGGGACGCCGATGCGGCCGACGAGGTCGGCGAAGAAGCCGCGGACGACGAGGCGCCGGGCCTCGAGCTCGCCGATCCCGCGCGACTGCAGGTAGAAGAGCTGCTCGTCGTCGAAGCGCCCGGTCGCGCTCGCGTGCCCCGCACCGGCGACCTCGCCGGTCTCGATCTCGAGGTTGGGGACGGAGTCGGCCCGCGCGCCGTCGGTGAGCACGAGGTTGCGGTTGAGCTCGTACGTGTCGGTGCCCTCGGCCGCGGCCCGGATGAGCACGTCACCGATCCACACGGTGTGGGCGTCCCGGCCCTGCAGCGCGCCCTTGTAGGCCACGTTGGACCGGCACTGCGGCACGGCGTGGTCGACGAACAGCCGGTGCTCGAGGTGCTGCCCCGCGTCGGCGAAGTAGAGCCCGAGGAGCTCGGCGTCCCCGCCCGGCCCGTCGTATGCGACACGCGGGAACAGCCGGACGAGGTCACCGCCGAACGTCACGGCCACGTGCTTGAGCCGGGCGTCACGGCCGAGGCGGGCCACGTGGTGGGAGAGGTGGACGGCGTCGTCGTCCCAGTCCTGCAGGCTCACCACGGTCAGGGACGCCCCGTCGGCGAGGACGTACTCGACGTTGTCGGCGTAGGCGACCGAGCCGCGGTGGTCGAGCACGACGACCGCTTCGCCGTACGGCTTGACCTCGACGAGCGTGTGCCCGTACGCGGCCGCGTGGTGGCCCCCCTCGCCGCGGACGGTCACCACGGTGGGCTTCGACGTCCGCGTCTCGGGACCGACCGTGAGCACGGTGGCCTTCTCGAACCCGGAGAACGCCTGCGCCGCCACCCGGTCGATGGGAGGCCCGGTACGCCCCAGGCGGGCGTCGTCGCGGCCGACGGTCTCCACCGTCACCTCAGGAGCGGCGTCGACCGAGACCTCGACGGAGCCCTCGGTCCTGGCCGTCCCGTCGTGAAGGCCCGCCAGGCGGCGAAGCGGCGTGAACCGCCACTCCTCCTCCCGGCCTGTGGGCACGGCGAAGTCGTCCACGTCGTACGAGCCGGTACGGGCGAGGTGGCTGCCGACCGCGGCCGCGGCCTCGCCGCCGTGGCGGTGCGGCGTCGGTGAGGGCGTGCCGACCGGCGCACCCTCGTCCGGGCGCAGCACCTGGGCGGCGACCGCCGCCTGCTGGGCGGCGGCCTCCTTCTCCGGGGTCACATCGGTCATGGTCGGAGTCGTGCTCACCTTCTGGTCGTGGCGTCCTGGTCCAGGGAACGGGTCGTGCCTCTCAGGGACGTCGGCACGGCCAGGGGTGACTCACCCCACCGCTCCTTCCATCTGCAGCTCGATGAGGCGGTTGAGCTCGAGGGCGTACTCCATCGGGAGCTCCTTGGCGATGGGCTCGACGAAGCCCCGCACGATCATCGCCATGGCCTCGTCCTCGCTCATGCCGCGGCTCATCAGGTAGAAGAGCTGGTCCTCGGAAA
The DNA here is from genome assembly GCA_050743265.1 of Actinomycetes bacterium. Taxonomy (GTDB): domain Bacteria; phylum Actinomycetota; class Actinomycetes; order JBOGEN01; family JBOGEN01; genus JBOGEN01. The sequence continues at coordinate 12,584 of JBOGEN010000125.1, read as the reverse complement.
CCTTCGAGACGGTGGCCTCGTGGCCCATCGTCACGTCGTCCTCGCGGACGTCGACGTACGGGTACGTGTCCGACCGGCTAATCTGGTCGACGAGCAGCGCGTCGCACTTCACCGTGGACCTCGAGTGGTGCGCGCCCTCCTGCACCTGGACGAGGCCGCGGTACGAGGTGCGCCCGCCGCCACGGGCGACCGACTTGGAGATGATCGTGGACGAGGTGTGCGGCGCCGCGTGCACCATCTTGGCGCCCGCGTCCTGGTGCTGGCCCTCGCCGGCGAACGCGACCGAGAGCGTCTCGCCCTTGGCGTGCTCGCCGAGCAGCCACACGGCCGGGTACTTCATCGTGACCTTCGACCCGATGTTGCCGTCGACCCACTCCATCGTCGCGCCCTCGTGGGCCACGGCGCGCTTCGTCACCAGGTTGTACACGTTGTTCGACCAGTTCTGGATCGTCGTGTACCGGCAGCGCGCGTTCTTCTTGCAGACGATCTCGACGACCGCGGAGTGCAGCGAGTCCGAGGAGTAGATCGGGGCGGTGCAGCCCTCGACATAGTGGACGTACGCGCCCTCGTCGACGACGATGAGCGTCCGCTCGAACTGGCCCATGTTCTCGGTGTTGATCCGGAAGTAGGCCTGCAGCGGGATGTCGACGTGCACGCCCGGCGGGACGTAGATGAACGAGCCGCCCGACCAGACCGCCGTGTTGAGCGCGGAGAACTTGTTGTCCCCGACGGGGATGACCGAGCCGAAGTACTCCCGGAAGGTCTCCGGGTGCTCGCGCAGGGCCGTGTCGGTGTCGAGGAAGAGGACGCCCTTCTGTTCCAGGTCCTCGCGGATCTGGTGGTAGACGACCTCGGACTCGTACTGTGCGGCGACCCCGGCGACGAGGCGCTGCTTCTCCGCCTCGGGGATGCCGAGCTTGTCGTACGTGTTCTTGATGTCGGCCGGAAGCTCGTCCCAGGTCGTCGCCTGCTGCTCGGTCGACCTGACGAAGTACTTGATGTTGTCGAAGTCGATGCCGGACAGGTCGGAACCCCAGGTCGGCAGTGGCTTCTTCCCGAACAGCCGCAGGCCCTTGAGCCGCGCCTTGAGCATCCACTCCGGCTCGTTCTTCTTCTCCGAGATGTCGCGGACGACGTCCTCGTTCAGACCGCGGCGCGCCGCGGCGCCGGCGGTGTCGGAGTCGGACCAGCCGAACTGGTAGCTGCCGAGCTGGTCGAGCTCCGGGTGGGCGGTCGAGGTCATGCGGAGGTCCTCCCGGGTGCCGGGTCGTCGGCGTCGTGCTGTCGGTCCGTGGTGGTGGAGGGCGAGGGGGCGGGCACGAACGTCGTGCACACCCCGTCCCCGTGGGCAATGGTGGCCAGCCGCTGGACGTGCCGGCCGAGCAGCCGCGCGAAGGCCTCGGTCTCGGCCTCGCACAGCTGGGGGAACTGCTCTGCGACATGCGCCACCGGGCAGTGGTGCTGGCAGAGCTGCTCGCCCGCGACGGCGGCAGGCGCCCGCCCGGCGGACGCAGCGTATCCGTCGGCCGTGAGTGCCTTGGCGAGCACCCGCGTACGGTCCTCGCGGCGCGCGGCGTCGACGGCCGGGCGGTAGCGGGCCTCGAGCTCGGCAACCCGCTGCCGGGCGAACTGGGTCACGGCCTGCTCGCCGGCGTGCTCCGCGAGGAAGCGCAGCGCGCTCGCCGCGAGGTCGTCGTAGTCCTGGTAGAACGCGTCGCGCCCCTCGTCGGTCAGGGCGTACACCCGGGCCGGGCGCCCGCGACCGCGCTGGCCGTACGTGCGGGCCCGGCGGGGCTCGGCCAGCCCGTCCTCGACGAGCGCGTCGAGATGGCGGCGTACCGCGGCCGGCGTGAGCCCGAGCCCCTCGGCGAGCGCCACCGCGGTGGACGGCCCGTTCTCGAGCAGGGTCAGGGCGACCCTGTCCCGCGTCCCGGCGTGCACCTCCACGGCAGGGGCCGGGGCCGCCGCCGTGGGCTGGTGCTCGGGCGCGAATTTCACAACGCCATTGTGACGTAATTCGGCCCGGAAGCCAAACAGGCCTCCGCCCATCGAAAAGTCCGCTCTCCGGCCTTTGTCGGGGCAGTCGCACACCACCTACGTGAGGTGACCACCTAGCAGCCACCAGCCCTTACCCCCTGATCCCGTGCGGCTGTACGCATGACCAGTGCGGGGGCTCCCGTACTGGTGGCGGCGGGAAGAGGTGGTCTGCGATGTCGGTCCAGAGCCCGGAGCGCGCGACGCCGGAGGCTGAGGAGACGGTCGTCCACATCCTCTGGATCAACGCCGGGCTCTCCTGCGACGGGGACTCGGTCGCCCTCACCGCGGCGACCCAGCCCAGCATCGAGGAGATCGCCCTGGGGGCGCTGCCCGGCCTGCCGAAGGTGGCCGTCCACTGGCCGCTGATCGACTTCGAGTGCGGTCCCGAGACCGGCGCCGACACCTTCATCGAGTGGTTCCACAAGGCCGACCGCGGCGAGCTCGAGCCGTTCGTCCTGGTCGTGGAGGGCTCGATCCCGAACGAGGCGATCAAGCGCGAGGGCTACTGGTGCGGGTTCGGCAACAACCCGGCCACCGGCCAGCCCATGACCACGTCCGAGTGGATCGACCGCCTGGCGCCCAAGGCCTGGGCCGTGCTCGCGGTGGGCACGTGCGCCACGTACGGCGGCATCCACGCCATGGCGGGCAACCCGACCGGCGCCATGGGCGTGCCCGACTACCTCGGCTGGAACTGGAAGAGCAAGGCCGGCAACCCGATCGTGTGCGTGCCCGGGTGTCCGATCCACCCGGACAACCTGTCCGAGACGATCCTCTACCTGCTGTACCAGGCCGCTGGGTCGGCCCCCACGATCCCGCTCGACGAGGCGCTTCGCCCGCGGTGGCTGTTCGGCGCGACCGTCCACGAGGGCTGCGACCGGGCCGGCTACTACGAGCAGGGCCAGTTCGCGTCCGAGTACGGCACCCCGGAGTGCCTCGTCAAGCTCGGCTGCTGGGGTCCCGTGGTCAAGTGCAACGTGCCCAAGCGTGGCTGGATCAACGGCGTCGGGGGCTGCCCCAACGTCGGGGGGATCTGCATCGCGTGCACGATGCCGGGCTTCCCGGACAAGTTCATGCCGTTCATGGACGAGCCGCCGGGCAGCCGGGTCTCGACGAGCGCCAGCGGCGCGTACGGCTTCCTGATCAGGCGGCTGCGCGGGGTGACCCAGAAGACCGTGGACAAGGAGCCGAAGTGGCGGCGCAAGGGCTCCACGCTGAGCACCGGCTACCAGCCGCCGTGGTGAGCCTGTGACGAGCCCCGTAGCGACCCCCGAAGCGACCCCCGTGCACCGGCCGACGAGCGTGAGAAGGGACGGGCGATGACGACCACGCGCGAGACCCCGACGAAGGGCAAGCAGACCGGCGTCGTCGAGATGGCGTGGGACCCGATCACGCGCATCGTCGGCAGCCTCGGGATCTACACCAAGATCGACTTCAGCCAGAAGAAGGTCGTCGAGTGCTACAGCACGTCGTCGGTCTTCCGCGGCTACTCGATCTTCATGAAGGGCAAGGACCCACGGGACGCGCACTTCATCACGAGCCGTATCTGCGGCATCTGCGGGGACAACCACGCCACGTGCTCGGTCTACGCGCAGAACATGGCGTACGGGGTGTCGCCCCCGCACCTGGGCGAGTGGATCATCAACCTCGGCGAGGCCGCCGAGTACATGTTCGACCACAACATCTTCCAGGAGAACCTGGTCGGGGTGGACTTCTGCGAGAAGATGGTCAAGGAGACCAACCCCGGCGTGCTCGAGCGCGCGAACGCGACCGAGGCGCCGCACGCGGCCGAGCACGGCTACCGCACCATCGGCGACATCATGCGGGCGCTCAACCCGCTCGAGGGCGAGTTCTACCGCGAGGCGTTGGCCGTCTCCCGGTACACGCGCGAGATGTTCTGCCTCATGGAGGGGCGCCACGTCCACCCGTCCACGCTGTACGCGGGTGGTGTCGGCACGGTCGCCACCGTGCAGCTGTTCACCGACTACCTCACGCGGCTCATGCGGTACGTCGAGTTCTGCAAACGCGTCGTCCCGCTGCACGACGACCTGTTCGACTTCTTCTACGAGGCCATGCCCGGGTACGAGGAGGTCGGGCGTCGCCGCGTGCTTCTCGGGTGCTGGGGCAGCCTCAACGACCCCGAGCACTGCGACTTCCGCTACGAGTCCATGACCGACTGGGGTCGCAAGATGTACGTCACCCCGGGCGTGGTCGTGGACGGGCAGCTCGTGACGAACGACCTCACGAAGATCAACCTCGGGATCCGCATCCTGCTCGGCCACTCGTACTACCGCGACTGGGACGACCAGGAGACGTTCGTCTCGCGAGACCCGCTGGGCAACCCGGTGGACCGCCGTCACCCGTGGAACCAGCACACGATCCCGCAGCCGGCGAAGCGCGACTTCGACGGCAAGTACACGTGGGTCATGTCGCCGCGCTGGTACGACGGCACCGACTACCTCGCGCTCGACACGGGCGGCGGCCCCATCGCGCGCCTGTGGTCGACGGCGCTCTCGGGCCTCGTCGACGTCGGCTACGTCAAGGCCACCGGGCACAGCGTGCAGATCAACCTGCCCCGCACGGCGACGAAGCCCGAGGCGTCGTTCGAGTGGAAGATCCCGCAGTGGTCCAACGCCATCGAGCGCGACCGCGCCCGCACGTACTTCCAGGCGTACGCGGCGGCGCTGGCCCTGCACTTCGCCGAGAAGGCGCTCGCCGAGGTCCGGCAGGGCCGCACGAAGACGTGGCAGCCGTTCGAGGTGCCCGAGGAAGGCGTCTCCTGCGGGTTCACCGAGGCGGTCCGTGGCGTGCTGAGCCACCACATGGTGATCAGGGACGGCAAGATCGCGAACTACCACCCGTACCCGCCGACGCCGTGGAACGCCTCCGCGCGCGACTCGTTCGGCACGCCGGGCCCCTACGAGGACGCGGTGCAGAACACGCCGATCTTCGAGGAGAACCCGCCGGAGTCGTTCAAGGGGATCGACATCATGCGCGCGGTACGCAGCTTCGACCCGTGCCTGCCCTGCGGGGTGCACATGTACCTCGGCGGCGGCAACGTCCTGCACAAGCAGCACTCCCCGTCGATGCTCAACCTGCCGGACTGAGACGCCGGGGGTGCGCGCGAGAGGGCAGTGACGGACCGGGCATGAGGCGGCCTCCCCGCCCGGGGAGGCCGGGAGGAGGCGCACCGATGCACGCACCCGAGACCGTCGAGCCGCTCGCCCCGGACCCCATCGAGGTCGGCGCCCAGGTCGAGTCGCTGTTCGCCCGCCTCGAGAAGGAGGCGGACCCGGGCGTGCTCGGCACGGTCGAGGAGGTCGTCCGCCTGCTCGTCACCCTCTACGGCGAGGCGCTCGGGCACATCGTCGCCGCGCTGGACGAGGAGGGCGAGCGAGGGCAGGCCGTCCTGCGCGGCCTCGTCGGCGACCGGCTCGTGGCCGGGCTGCTCGTGCTCCACGACCTGCACCCGGTCGACCTGGAGACGCGGGTCGGGCAGGCCCTCGAGACCGTGCGGCCGTACCTCGGCTCGCACGCCGGGGACGTCGAGCTCGTCGAGGTGACGGAGGAGGCCGCGGTGCGCCTGCGCCTCGCCGGGACGTGTGACGGCTGCCCGGCCTCGTCGGTGACCGTGACCACTGCGATCGAGACGGCGATCCGCGAGGTGGCCCCCGAGGTGGGGGAGATCGTCGTCGACGGCATGACGTCCGCTCCCGAGCCGGCGCAGGCGGACGACGGGCGTCCGCTGCTCCAGATCCAGCCACGTCCGCCGCAGGACGCGACGCTCGGGCCGCCGCAGGACATGCCGATGACGCCGCCGTCCCCGGACGGCGCCCACCCCTCCGCCTCGCGCGGCGCCGGCGACGACCGTGGCTGGGTGCAGGTCGAGGTCGGTTCCGGGGGCGGACCGGTCGAGGGACGGATCGGCGTGCTGCTCGCCACGGGTGCCCGCCTCGCCGTCACGCGGGTCGACGGCGCCGTGGTCGCGTACCGGGACGCCTGCCCCGGGTGCGGGGGGTCGCTCGACGGGGCCGCCGTCGCGGCACACGTGGCCGCCTGCCCCGGGTGCGGACGGCGGTACGACGTCCACCTCGCCGGGCGGGCCGTGGACGGGGGGTCCGGGCTCCAGCCCGTCCCGTTGCTGGGGGGCGGGGCCGGGAACGGGGACGGCACGGGCGCCGTCCGCGTCGCGGCCGGGGCGCTCGCCGGGGGTGGACGGTGACGTACACCCTGCCGCCGGGCACGCCGGACGGGCTCCGCCGCTTCCTCACCCCGCGGGAGCGCCCTGAGGAGTCCTGCGAGATGTGCGGCAACTCCTTCAACGACCGGCATCCGCACGTCGTCGACCTCTCGACGCGGGCGCTGATGTGCTGCTGCCTGTCGTGCGGGCTGCTGTTCACCACGCCAGGGGCGGCGCAAGGGCGCTACCGCACCGTCCCCGACCGCCGCCGTCGCGTCGAGGACCTCGTGCTCACGGACGCGCAGTGGGACGCGCTCGCCGTGCCGGTGGGCCTCGCGTTCCTGTTCCACAACTCGGCGCTCGGCCACGTCGTCGCCATGTACCCGAGCCCAGCGGGCGCGACCGAGAGCCAGCTCGCGATGGACGCCTGGGACGAGGTCGTGGCCGGCAACCCCGTCCTCGCGGACGTGGAGCCCGACGTCGAGGCGGTGCTGCTCCGCCGCCACGACGGTGACGACCAGCCGGCGTTCTCGTGCTACCTCGTCCCGATCGACGCGTGCTACACGCTGGTCGGGCTCGTCCGGACGCACTGGCGGGGGTTCGACGGCGGGACCGAGGCCCGCCGCGCGATCGACGCGTTCTTCGACGACCTCGACGCTCGCGCGCGCGTCGTGGAGGCCGGCCGGTGACCGGCGCGCCCGTGCTGTCCTTCCGGTGCACCGGGGCGTCGGCCGACCGGTACGCCGCCGCGCCGACGCTGCTGCTCGAGGTGGAGGTCACCGAGTCAACCGGGGTCGCGGTGCACGCAGGCATGCTGCGCTGCCAGATCCGCATCGAGCCCGTCCGGCGCCAGTACGACGACGACGAGGCCGACGGCCTGACCGACCTGTTCGGGGACCGGGGACGCTGGGGCGAGACGCTCAAGCCGATCCAGCTCGCGACGGTCGCGTTCTGGCTGCCTCAGTTCTCCGGCGTGACGACCGTGACGGTGCCGGTGCCCTGCACGTACGACACCGAGGTGGCCGCGAGCCGGTACCTCACCGCCCTGTCCGCGGGCGAGGTCCCGCTGCTGCTGCTGTTCAGCGGCACGGTGTTCCTCGCCGGCGGTGACGGCATGCAGGTCGCCCAGGTGCCCTGGGACCGCGAGGCCCGCTACCGGCTGCCGGTCGCCACCTGGCAGGCGGTCATGGACGTGTTCTTCCCCAACACCGGGTGGGTGCGGCTACGGCGGGACGTCCTCGAGGACCTCACCCGCTACCGCTCGAGGCACGCGCTGCCCACCTGGGAGGAGACGGTCACGCGGCTGCTCGCCCGGGCCGCGGAGTGCGAGGGGGCAGCCGGGGCGCCGGCAGAGCGGCCCACCAGTCAGAACGCCGTCCGGCCGCCCGTGGTCGGCGCCCCGCGAGGCGGGGGCCTGCGGTGAGCGCCGACGCCTCGCTCCGCGAGCGCGCGCTGGCCGATGCGCACCGGGTCGGGGACGCGGTGCTGTTCGAGGGCTACCTGCTCTACCCGTACCGGGCGTCCGCGGCGAAGAACCGGGTGCGCTGGCAGTGGGGCGTGCTGATGCCGCCCGCGTACGTCGCCGCCTCGCCCGACGAACGGTCCGGGCTGCGCACGGAGGTCGTGCTCGACCCGCGTGCGGGCGCGGAGGTGACGGTCACGCTGCGGTTCCTGCACGTCCGTGCGCGGGCGGTGCAGCGGTGGAACGGCTCCGCGTACGTGCCCGCGCCGAGCCTGACCTCCCCGCGCGGCGTCGTCGTCCCGTTCGACGAGGCGGAGCCGGCCGAGGTCGAGGCACGGGCGACCCTGGACGTGCTGCTCGAGGCCGGCGTCGACCTGCCGGTGGACCTGCCCGGAGGCCACGAGGTCGAGACCGTGACGGGCGCGGACGGGCAGGTCTGCGGGCAGGTCGTCCGTCGCGCATGGCCGCTGCGGGCCACGCTCGCGATGCGCGCCACGCGCCTGCCCGGCCCGTACGGGGCGGTGCGGCTGACCGTCACCGTGGACAACGCCAGCGCGTTCCCCGCCAGGCCCCGCCGCGACGTCGCCCTGCGGCGTGCTCTCGTCGGGACGCACCTCGTGCTGTCCACGACGGCCGGCGCCTTCTGCTCGATGGTGGACCCGCCCGAGTGGGCCGCAGGCACGGTGTCGGGCTGCCGGAACCTCGGCGCCTGGCCCGTGCTCGTCGGCGCGGAGCAGCGCTCGCCCGTCGTCCTGGCCTCGCCGGTGATCCTCGAGGACGCGCCGAAGGTGGCCCCCGAGAGCCAGGCGGAGTTCTTCGACGCCACGGAGATCGACGAGCTGCTGTCCCTGCGCACGCTCACGCTCACCGACGAGGAGAAGGCCGAGGCGCGCGCCACCGATCCCCGGGCGGCAGCCCTGCTCGACCAGGTCGAGGGCCTGCCCCCAGAGGTGTTCGACCGGCTGCACGGGGCCATCCGCGGGCTCGACGACCGCACCGGGCCGGTGGCTCCCCCGCGCGCGGACCCTGTCCCCGACCCCGACGCCGACCCGCCGGCCGGCGCACCCGCCGAGGTCGTCGTGGCATCGGACGGAGTCCCCACGGTCGGCGGTTTCGTACCCGAGGCCGGGGCGACACCGTGGTGGGACCCGGGCGAGGACACCTCCGTGTCGCCCGAGACCGACCGCGTACGCGTCGGGGGCGTGTCGGTCGGGCGCGGCGACGTGGTCCGGCTGGAGCCTGGCGCGCGCCGCGCGGACGCCCACGACCTCTTCGTCGCCGGTCGAGAGGCCCGGGTCGAGGCCGTGCTGCTCGACGTCGACGGCGGCACGCACCTCGCGGTCACGCTCGTCGACGACCCCGCTGCGGACCTCCTCGCGGCCGAGGGACGCTTCTCCTACTTCCGGCCGGACGAGGTCGTGCCCGTGACCGTGCACGAGCCGGACGGGGAGGTGGCCCGATGACCGCCCGGGTGCTCGTCGCCGGCATCGGCAACGTGTTCTTCGGCGACGACGGTTTCGGTGTCGAGGTGGCTCGCCGCCTCGAGCACACCCCGCTGCCCGAGGGCGTCCAGGTCGCCGACTACGGCATCCGCGGGATGCACCTCGCGTACGCCCTGCTCGACGGTTTCGACGACCTCGTGCTCGTCGACGCCCTGTCCCGGGGGGAGGAGCCGGGCACGCTGTACGTCCTCGAGCCCGACCTCCCCGACCCGGACGAGGCGGCCGAGCCGGACCTCGGCACGCCCGTCGTCGACGCGCACAGCATGGGCCCGGACGCGGTCCTCGCCCTCATCGCCACCCTCACTCCGCGACTCGGGGGGACGCTGCCGCGCGTCCGCGTCGTGGGCTGTGAGCCGGCGGTGGTAGAGGAACGCATGGGCCTCTCCGGGCCGGTCGGCGGGGCTGTCGACGAGGCCGCGCGGCTCGTCCACGCCCTGCTCACCGGCGACGACTTCGCCGGAGAGCCGCCAGGAGGGAGGGATCACGATGAAGTCACGCCTGGTCAAGCTGCTGGTCATCGCGGTGCTGACGGCACTGGTCGTCCAGTCGCTGCCGGACATCAAGCGGTACCTGCGCATCAAGCAGATGTGAGGGCCTGGATGCCCGCGCCGACGCGGGACGACGTCGCGGACATCACCGAGGTGTGAGGGGGCTGGTCGTGCACGAGATCGGGATCGCCGAGCCCATCGTGGCCACCGTACGGGACCGGGCGGCCGGACGGCCGGTGTCGGTCGTCCGCGTCCGGGCGGGCGCGATACACCGGATCGTGGAGGACTCCCTGCAGGCCGCGTGGGAGATCGTCGCGGCCGGCACCGAGGCGGAGGGCGCGGCGGTGGAGCTCGTGACGCTGCCGGTCCGGTGCACCTGCCGGGCGTGCGGGGCGGAGGCCGAGTCGCCGACCGACCCGGTGACGGTGTGCCCGTCCTGCGGCGGCACGGCGATGGACCTCACCGGCGGGGACGAGCTGCTGCTCGAGTCGCTCACCCTCGCCGAACCCAGCCCGCAGACCTGATCCGGAGGAGGTCTCATGTGTCTCGCCATCCCCGGTGAGGTCGTCGAGGTCGACGCCGACCGCCCGGACCTCGCCACCGTCGACGTCGGCGGCGTCAAGCGCCTGGTCAACATCGGGCTCGTCGCCCACGAGGGGCTCGACCCCGGCGACTGGATCCTCATCCACGTCGGCTTCGCGCTGAGCAAGGTGGACGAGGCCGAGGCCGCCGCGGCGCTCGAGTTCCTCGAGTCGATCGGCCAGGCGTACGACGACGAGCTGCAGGCTCTCGCCGAGTCCGACATCAGCTGAGCGGTACACGCCCGTACGACCGAGGAGGACCGCGGTGCGCTTCGTCGACGAGTTCCGGGACGCGGAGAAGGCCCGCGCCCTCGCCGCCAGGATCGCTGAGCTGTGCGAGCCGGGACGCCAGTACAAGTTCATGGAGGTGTGCGGGGGCCACACCCACACGATCTACAAGCACGGGATCGAGGACTACCTGCCCGAGAGCGTTCAGCTCGTGCACGGCCCCGGGTGCCCCGTGTGCGTGATCCCGATGGGCCGCGTGGACGACGCCATCGCGATCGCCGAGACCGACGACGTCATCATGACCTCGTTCGGCGACATGATGCGCGTGCCGGGCGGGCGCGGGTCGTTCTTCGACTCGAAGGCCAACGGCGCCGACATCCGGATGGTGTACTCCCCGCTCGACGCGCTGAAGGTCGCCCGGCAGAACCCCGACAAGCAGGTCGTGTTCATGGCGATCGGCTTCGAGACCACGGCACCGTCGTCCGCGATGACGGTGCTCCGCGCGGCCGCGGAAGGGCTCGACAACTTCTCGATCTTCTGCAACCACGTGACGATCATCCCCGCGATCAAGGCCATCCTCGACTCGCCGGACCTGCGGTTGGACGGCTTCATCGGCCCCGGCCACGTCTCGACGGTCATCGGCTGCCGCCCGTACGAGTTCATCGCGCGCGACCACCGCAAGCCGCTCGTCGTCGCGGGCTTCGAGCCGCTGGACGTGCTCGAGTCCGTGTACCAGCTGCTGCTGCAGCTCGCCGACGGCCGCTCCGAGGTTCAGAACCGCTACACCCGCGTCGTGCCGTGGGACGGCAACCGCAAGGCCCTCGATGTCATCGGGAGGGTCATGGAGCTCCGTCCGTACTTCGAGTGGCGGGGGCTGGGCTTCATCTCCCACTCGGCGCTGCAGGTCCGCGAGGAGTACGCGGACTACGACACCGAGCGGCGCTTCGCCGTGCCGGGCGTCCGGGTCGCCGACCCCAAGGCGTGCCAGTGCGGCGAGGTGCTCAAGGGCGTGCTCAAGCCGTGGGAGTGCAAGGTCTTCGGCACCGCGTGCACCCCGGAGACGCCGATCGGGACCTGCATGGTCTCGTCGGAGGGGGCCTGCGCCGCGTACTACAACTTCGGCCGGTTCAGCCGAACCCGGCTGCAGGAGGCGAGCCGGGCATGACCACGCACGACCTGGGCCCGAGCATCCCCACCCGGGCGAGCTGGGCGGAGGAGGCGGTCGCGGCGCACGCCGGTGCCGAACACCTCACCCGCGAGGAGCAGGTGCTGGCCCGCATCGCCAAGGCCCGGGCCCGCAAGGCGCGGATCAAGGAGGAGCGGATCACGCTCTCCCACGGCGCCGGCGGCAAGGCCACCCAGACGCTGGTCGAGGCGGTGTTCCTCGACGCGTTCCGCAACCCGGTGCTGGAACGGCTGGAGGACGGGGCGCAGCTCGCCACCGCCGCCGGGCGGCTGGCGTTCACCACCGACTCCTACGTGGTGTCGCCGATCTTCTTCCCCGGCGGGGACATCGGCGACCTGGCCGTGAACGGCACCGTCAACGACCTCGCGATGTGCGGGGCGCGGCCGCTCTACCTGTCCTGCGGGTTCATCCTCGAGGAGGGCTTCCCGGTCGCGGACCTGCAGCGGATCGTGGCGTCGATGGCGGCAGCCGCACGACGGGCAGGTGTGCAGATCGTCACCGGCGACACCAAGGTGGTCGAGCGCGGCAAGGCCGACGGCTGCTACGTCAACACCGCCGGGGTGGGCGTGCTGGAGCGGCCCGTGACCCTGTCGGCGGCCGCCGCCCAGCCCGGGGACACGGTGCTGGTGTCCGGCCCGATCGGCGACCACGGGGTCACCGTGATGCTGGCCCGCGGCGAGCTGGACATCGAGGCCGACATCGAGTCCGACACCGCGCCGCTGCACGAGGTCGCCGCCGCCGTGCTGGACGCCGCAGGGGACGGGGTGCGGATGCTGCGCGATGCCACCCGCGGCGGCGTGGCCACCATCTGCAACGAGGTGGCGGCCGCCTCGCAGGTCGCCGTGGTTCTGGACGAGGCGTCGGTGCCGGTGCGCCCCGTCGTCAACGGCGCGGCCGAGCTGCTGGGCATCGACCCGCTGTAC
>JBOGEN010000124.1:0-33358 GCA_050743265.1 Actinomycetes bacterium | reverse complement strand
GCGCTCATCTGCGTGCCCATCGGGCTGATGTCGGCGATCTACCTGGAGGAGTACGCCGACCAGACGAGGTGGTGGAACCGGCTCATCGAGGTGAACATCGCGAACCTCGCGGCCGTCCCGTCGATCGTCTACGGCATCCTCGGGCTCGGCGTCATCGCGCGAGGGCTGAGCTTCGGGTTCACCGTGCTGACCGCCTCCCTCACGCTGGCGCTGCTCGTGCTGCCCGTGGTCATCATCGCGGCCCGCGAGGCGATCCGGGCCGTGCCCGGCTCGATCCGGGAGGGCTCGTACGCCCTGGGCGCGACCAAGTGGCAGACCGTCTGGCACCAGGTCCTCCCGCAGGCCGTCCCCGGGATGGCGACCGGCACGATCCTGGCGCTGTCGCGTGCCATCGGCGAGGCGGCCCCGCTGCTGCTGCTGGGTGGCCTGTCGTTCATCACGTTCAACCCGACAGGCGTGCAGAGCCCCTACACCGTGCTGCCGATCCAGATCTTCGGGTGGATCAGCCAGAGCCGGGAGGAGTTCCAGGTGCTCGCCGCGGCGGCCATCGTCGTGATGCTCGTGATCCTGCTCGCGATGAACTCCTTGGCGATCTTCGTCCGCAACCGGTACCAGCGCAGGTGGTGACCCGTTGGAGCCGACTATGCCGACCTCGGCACACATGCCCACCGAGACCGCGACAGTAGGAGCCATGACCGAGATGCCTCCCGGGAGCCAGAGCACCGAGCGGTACCTGGACCGACCAGCGCAGGCGGCGGAGCGCCCGCGCTCGATCCACCTCGTCCCTGACGAGCACGGTCGCGAGGTGACGCCCGAGGTGGTCGACCCGGTGCTCGAGATCTCCGACCTCGGCGTCTCGTACAGCGGCTTCGAGGCCGTCCGCGGGGTGTCCTTCGACGTCGGCCGTCGGGAGATCACCGCGCTCATCGGACCGTCCGGCTGCGGCAAGAGCACGGTGCTCCGCTGCTTCAACCGGATGAACGACCTCATCCTCGGGGCCCGGGTCACCGGCCGGATCTCGTACCGCGGGCAGGACCTCTACGCCGCCGACGTCGACCCGATCGAGGTACGCCGGCGGATCGGGATGGTCTTCCAGAAGCCGAACCCGTTCCCCAAGTCGATCTACGACAACATCGCGTACGGGCCGCGGGTTACCGGCATGGACGTGCCGGACATGGACGCCCTCGTCAAGGAGACCCTGACCAAGGCCGCGCTCTGGGACGAGGTCAGGGACAAGCTCGGCGACTCGGCACTCGCCCTGTCCGGCGGGCAGCAGCAGCGGCTCTGCATCGCCCGCACCATCGCGGTGGAGCCCGAGGTCATCCTCATGGACGAGCCGTGCTCCGCGCTCGACCCGATCGCGACCTCCCGCATCGAGGACCTCATGCAGGACCTCGCCCGCGAGTACACCATCGTCATCGTCACGCACAACATGCAGCAGGCGGCCCGGGTGTCGGACCGCACCGCGTTCTTCACCGCGGACGAGGACGAGCGCGGGGAGCGGCACGGCACCCTGGTCGAGTACGAGCTCACGAGCAAGATCTTCACGAACCCGTCGTCCAAGCGGACCGAGGACTACATCACGGGGCGCTTCGGCTGACCCCACCCCCGTGATCGCTGGTCACTCGAGGAACAGGTGCGCCAGCCCGTACCAGAACGCGGCAGCGATCCCCGCCATCGGCAGCGTGAGGACCCACGCGGTGACGATGTTGCCGGCCACGCCCCAGCGCACCGCCGAGGCACGCCTTGTCGCTCCGACGCCGAGGATGGCCGACGTGATGGTGTGCGTCGTCGAGATCGGCGCGGCGAAGACGTACGCGGTCGTGTAGAGCACCGCCGACGCGGTGGTCTCGGCGGCGAAGCCGCGAGCCGGGTCGATGTCGATGACCCGCCGGCCCAGGGTGCGCATGATGCGCCAGCCGCCTGCGTACGTGCCCGCGCTGATCGCGCCCGCGGCGATGACCACGACCCAGACGGGGATGTGGTCGTTCGTGGCCTGGTAGCCGCCCGTGACCAGCGCCAGCACGATGACGCCCATCGTCTTCTGCGCGTCCTGCAGCCCGTGGCCCAGTGCCATGGCCGAGGCGGACACGGTCTGCGCGAGACGGAACCCGCGGTTCGCGGGGGACGGGTTGGCCCGCCGGAACGCCCACAGCAGGCCGACCATGAACGCGAACGCGACGCCGAACCCGACGAACGGCGAGGCGATCATCGGGATCACGACCTTCTCGGTGACCGTGTCCCACTTCACCACGGTGCCCGACGCGATGCCTGCCCCGACGAGCCCGCCGATGAGCGCATGCGAGGAGGACGAGGGCAACCCGAAGTACCAGGTGGTGAGGTTCCAGAAGATCGCGCCGAGCAGGCCGGCCATGACGACCACGAGCCCGTGCTCACCACTGGGCGCCGCGATGATCTCGCTCACCGTCTTCGCGACCTTCTGGCCGAGGAACGCGCCGATGAGGTTCATCACCGCGGCCAGGGCGAGCGCGGCCCGCGGCGTGAGGGCGCGGGTGGACACGGCGGTGGCGATGGCGTTGGCGGCGTCGTGGAAGCCGTTCGTGTAGTCGAACGCGAGCGCGACCAGGATGACCGCGATGATGATCGCGAGCTCCACGACGGGTCAGGACTCCTTGACCGCGATGGTCTCGACGGTGTTCGCCACGTGCTCGAACGCGTCGGCCGCGGCCTCGAGCTCGTCCACGACCTCCTTGATCTTCATCACCGTGAGGGCGTCGAACTCACCGGAGAACAGCTTGGCGAGCATGCGCCGGTAGACCCGGTCCGCCTGGTTCTCGAGCCGGTTGACCTCGATCCAGTACTCCTCGAGGTTCTTCATCGTGCGTAGCCGGGGCATCGCGTCCGCGGTCACCTCCGCCGCCCGCTGCAGCACCTCGACCTGGTCGGCGAGCTCCTTGGGCAGGTCGGTGGGCTGGTAGAGGGCGACGAGGTCGACGGCCGCCTCCATGTGGTCCATGACGTCGTCGAGCGAGCTGGCCAGCCGGTAGATGTCCTCGCGGTCGAACGGGGTGACGAACGTCATGTTCATCTGCCGGAAGATGGCGTGGGTGGCCTCGTCGCCGGCGTGCTCCGCGTCGCGCATGCGGCGCGCGATGTCCTCGCGGTCGGCCCCGTTGTCCAGGAGCTCCGCGAGCAGCTTCGCGCCGGTCACGAGGTTGTTCGCGGACTCGGTGAACATGTCGTAGAAGCGCGACTCGCGAGGTGTGAGGCGAAGGCGCACGCCGGGCTCCGTTTCGGATGGGTCAGGTGTCCGGGCAGGATGCTAAGGGTCAGCGGGGAGGCCACCGGCCCTCGGCCCCGCCTCTCGCGTAGTCTCCCCGCCCGACAAAGACGACAATCCCCCAGGCCGGACCCTCGGTCGAGGCTCGGCCGACGCCCGGCCGGCGCTCGGCCGGCGCTCGGCGGAGGCGGGGCACCCCCTGGCGAACATTACCCCCTAGGGGTACCGTAGGTCTGTGCACGGATACACGAGCGACAAGGACGCCTACCTTGCGCGGCTGCGCCGGGTCGAGGGGCAGGTGCGTGGGCTGCAGCGCATGGTCTCCGAGGACGTGTACTGCATCGACGTGCTCACCCAGGTCTCCGCGGTGACGAAGGCGCTCCAGTCGGTGGCGCTCGGCCTCCTCGAGGACCACCTGAGCCACTGCGTCGCCGAGGCGCTGGAGGAGGGCGGCCCGGCCGCCGACGACAAGGTGCGAGAGGCGTCAGCCGCGATCGCGCGGCTGGTCAGGTCCTGAGAGGGCTCAGCTCCGCGCGCTGGGACCGACACCGAGGATGGCGTCGATCTCCTGCTGCGTCAGGGGAAGCTGGCTCTGCGACGCGGCGATCATGAGCTCGCCGTACAGCTCGATCTCGTCCAAGGCCACCCGGTCCTGGACCTGGGCGTCCACCTTCGAGATCACGGGCACCTCCGGCTTCGTCGAGACGGCCTCAGCGTAAGCGTCGCTCGGCCCGGTCCACTATGACCCAGAAGGGCCATTCCTGAGGGGCGTTCGGGGAGTCTGTCAGGGACCGGGCCCGTCCCCACGGGCGACCGCGCGGGTGACGTGCGCGGGTGGCATCGCGTTCACCTGCGAGAACACCGTCCTGGCGGAGGTCAGGCGTGAGGGAGGTCAGGCGTGGCGGGGGCCGCAGGCGTGGCGGGGGGGCCAGAGGTGGCGGGGTGTGCGCTCAGTACGGCAGCGTGCGGCCCGACGGGGTGCGCAGGTCGAGCGCGGGACGGTCCGGACGGCGACGCTGCTTCGTCACCTGGACCCGGCGCTGCGTGACCGGTGCGGGCGAGGCGTTCTGCGACATGTCTCGCTCCCTTCTGGGCTGGGATGACTACCCCTTCGGCCGCTCCGGGGAATCCCTGAAGGGCCAATGCCGCACGAAGGTGACGCCTGGCGAGGACGTCTGGTTGACGCGGCCGATCAGGCCAGGTCAGACCGGGTGAGCACGGCCTGCCAGGGTGGCTACACGTCAGGTGGCCCGACCCGCTCAGCCCAGGTACGCGTACAGCGGGTGCGCCGCCGACAGAGCCTCGACCCGGGACCGCAGCGGGCCGAGGTCGGCCGAGGGCTGGAGGGCCTCGGCGATCACGTCAGCGACCTCGGTGAAGTCGTCCGCCCCGAAGCCGCGCGTGGCCAGCGCCGGGGTGCCGATCCGCAGGCCCGACGTCACCATCGGGGGCCGAGGGTCGAACGGGACGGCGTTGCGGTTGACGGTGATCCCGATCTCGTGGAGCCGGTCCTCCGCCTGCTTCCCGTCGAGCTCGGACTCGCGGAGGTCGACGAGCACGAGGTGGACGTCCGTGCCGCCGGAGAGCACCTGGACCCCGCTGCCCGCAGAGAGCAGCCGGTCCGCGAGGGCCCGGGCGCCGTCGAGCGTGCGCTGCTGGCGGTCCGTGAACTCGTCGGTCATGGCCAGCTTGAACGACACCGCCTTGCCGGCGATGACGTGCTCGAGCGGGCCGCCCTGCTGGCCGGGGAAGACCGCAGAGTTGATCTTCTTCGCGTACTCCTCCTTGCAGAGGATCACGCCGGCACGGGGCCCGCCGAGGGTCTTGTGGGTCGTCGTCGTGGTGACGTCGGCGTACGGGATCGGGCTGGGGTGCAGGCCTGCCGCGACGAGGCCGGCGAAGTGCGCCATGTCCACCATGAGGTACGCCCCGACCTCGTCCGCGATCCGGCGGAACTCGACGAAGTCGAGCTGCCGTGGGTACGCGGACCAGCCGGCGAGGATGAGCTTGGGCCGGTGCTCCTTGGCCAGGCGCTCCACCTCGGCCATGTCCACGAGGCTGGACTCGCGGTCCACGTGGTACGCGACCACGTTGTACAGCCGCCCCGAGAAGTTGATCTTCATGCCGTGGGTGAGGTGGCCGCCGTGGGCCAGCTCCAGGCCGAGGATCGTGTCTCCGGGACGCAGCAGCGCGTGCATGACCGCGGCGTTGGCCTGCGCGCCCGAGTGGGGCTGCACGTTCGCGTGCTCGGCGCCGAAGAGCTGCTTGGCCCGGTCGATGGCCAGCTGCTCGGACACGTCGACGTGCTCGCAGCCGCCGTAGTACCGCCGGCCGGGGTACCCCTCGGCGTACTTGTTCTGCAGCACGGAGCCGTTGCACTCGAGGACGGCGCGCGGGGCGAAGTTCTCCGACGCGATCATCTCCAGGGTCGACTGCTGGCGGTGCAGCTCGGCGCCGAGCACCTCGGCGATCTCGGGGTCGACCTCGGCGAGCGGGCGGTCCAGCGACGACATGGGCTCTCCGTGCGGGTGCGCGGGGGTACGGCGTCCGCCGCCCATCATGCCCGCCCGGAGGTGCTCACCAGAAGTCGGCGCCCACCGGTGCGGGCCAGGGATGCTGGCGTCGTGACAGACCAGGCCAGACCAGCGGACGTGGCCGCCTTGGTGGCGGAGATCGACCGGCGCCTGCGTGAGGCCGCCCGGCCCGAGCGGGCCGAGCACGAGAGGGGGTACCTCAAGAGCGAGCTCGAGCACCTCGGGGTGAGCGTGCCGGGCATCCGGGCGGTGGCGAAGGACATCCTGCGCGCGCACGCGGACCTCGGCCACGACGAGATCGTCGCCCTCACCGAAGCGCTGTGGGAGGCACCCGTCCACGAGCGGCGCATGGCCGCCGTGGAGCTGCTCGACCTCTACGGCGACCGGCTCGGGCCCCAGGACCTGGTGCTGGTGGAGCGGTTCGTGCGCGAATCCCGCACCTGGGCGCTCGTGGACGGGCTCGCCGCCAGCGTCGCCGGCAGCCTCGTCGACCGCTGGCTCGGCTCCGACGCCGTGGTCGGGTCGACGCTCGACCGCTGGGCAGCCGACGGCGACTTCTGGGTACGCCGGGCCGCCCTGCTCTCGCTGCTGCCCGGCCTGCGCCGGGGAGACGGCGACTTCGCCCGCTTCGGCCGGTACGCGGACGCCATGCTCGACGAGAAGGAGTTCTTCGTCCGGAAGGCGATCGGGTGGGTGCTCCGCGAGACCGGGAAGCGACGCCCCGACCTCGTCGTGGCGTGGCTGACCCCTCGCGTGGGCCGCGCGTCCGGCGTCACCCTGCGCGAGGCGGTGAAGTACCTGCCGGCCGACCAGCGGGACGCCCTTCTGGCCGCCGCCTCGGGCTCACGGTGAGGTGGTCGTGTCGAGACGCCGGAAGACATCATGGCCCTCGGGAGCGGCGGCGGTTTTCCCTCTCAGCGCGGTTCCCCTGACAGCGCGGTGGGCCGCACCTGGGACGGTGCGGCCCACCAGCCGGAGTAGGCAGGGACCGAGGTCGGCCCCTCGACGGCTTACTTCGTCTTGAAGTAGGCGGTCTTGCCGGAGCCGTCCTTGCTCGTGACCGTGACGGCGTAGCAGAGACCCGCGCCCTTGGGGGTCTGCCAGTTGTAGATGTACTGGCCGCCCGTGGTGTCGTACCGCATGCTCGTGCCACCGGTGGCCGTGGCCTCGATCGCGTCCTCACCGGCGTGGTTCGAACAGTCGATGTTCTTCACCACCACCGGGTTGATGGCGGCGACGTCCGTCAGCTCGCGGGAGCCGACGAAGACCTCGAACTTGAACGGCACGGTGCTCCCGCCCTTGACGGTGTTGAAGACCGTCGTGGACGCCGTGCTCATGTCCACGGGCTGGAAGAACCCACGGAAGTCCCAGGCCTTGACGGTGTACTCCAGGGTCGCCGTGCTCGTGAGCCCGGCACCGTTCGTCGCGGTCGCCGTGTAGGTGTGGGCGCCCACGGATCCGCCGCCGCCGGTGACCGTGCACGAGTCGACGCCGGACGTGTCGTCCGTGGCCTGGCACGTCGGCGCCGACGGGACGGAGCCGAAGTAGTGACTCGACCCCTCCGCGAGGTCACCGACGAACGAGGGTGTGGACGGCGCCGTGGTGTCGATCTTGACCTGCGTGGAGGCAAGCCCCGCTGCGGCGATGTTGCCTGCGCCGTCGCCGAAAGCCGGGCTCAGAACCTCGTGGATGCCGTCGCCGCTCGTGGTGACGCTAAGGCTCTGGCTGGCCGGCCCGGAGAGGGTGTCCGTCGCGGTGAACTGGACGTCCACCGCGCTCGTGTACCAGTCGTTGTCGCCGAGCGTGCCCTGGACGACCTGACCCTCGGGGGCAACCACGGGAGCGGTGCCGTCCCGCTTGATCGTGACCGTCACCGGACCGGCAGACCCGCCGGCGCTGCTCGCGGTGCAGGAGTACTCGGTCTCCTCCTGGTCCTCGATGACGTCGACGTCGAGGCAGCTGGAGTCCAGCGAGTTCGGGGACTCTGGCTCGTCCACGTCCCAGTCCAGCGAGACCTCGCCGCGGTACCAGCCGTTGTCGCCGTCCGGGGTGGCCGGGTCGAGCGTGTGGCTGATCTGGGGCGGACTCGGGTCATGGATTCCGTACGTCACCGAACTGGACACCGTCAGCCCGCCCGCGTCCGTGTAGGAGCAGTTCGCCGTCTGCTGGCCGATGCCGTCGCTGGCGTACTCGCCGGTCACGGCGCTCAACGTCGCCGCGAAGCTTGAGTCGCCGTCCTCGGCGTCGGTTACCTCGCACACCGCCGACGGCCCCGAGCCCTTGGCGTACGAGGCTCCGGTGGAGACGCCGGTGATGTCCATGATCGGCGGGGTGTTCGTGACTGCCGGGGGGGCGACGTTCACGGTGAACGTCGCGGGAGCGAGGTCGAAGGTCCCGGCAGTGGTGTTCGACGTCTGGCTGACCGAGACGGTCGCGGAGCCCGCGCTCACCGGCGTGATCGTGAGGGTCCTCGTGTCACCGCAGGAGGTGAGGGTCACCGAGGACGGACTCACGGTCGCGACCGAGGTGTTGCTCGACGACACGCTGAGCCCGAGCGTCGTGCTGCCCGTGAGGTTGCAGCCGTTCTTGCCGTCGCCGTTTTGCCCGACGAGGTACAGCGTGGTCGTGCCGATCGGCCCGCCGGCGTTGAGCGGCATGACCTCGGCCACGGCGTCAGCGGTGCCGTCGACGTTATTGCTGATGTCGTCGGCGTACGCCACGCCGCCGAGGACGAGACTCAAAGCGACACCTGACGCCAGGACAGCCGCGGCTTTCTTCGCCATGCGTTCTCCTTGATCCCCGCGTGCGAGGCGCGCCCGCATCAAGACCACGAAGTCCGCAGCCAGGGAGAACGTACGAAGAAGGACACGTCGTCCACATCAGCCGAACGGCCGGTTTCGCGACCGTCCGCCGGGTCAGTCACCCATCCGGCCCAGTCCCCCGGTGACCCCGCCCCTCGCGGGTCGTTGTCCCCGTCGAGAGGCTCGCCTCACCTCGGGGGTTCCCGTGCACCGGACGGCACTGCTCGCCGTGGTGCCACTCGTCGTGCTCGGGCTCACTCTCGCCACCACGACGCCCCAGGCGTCCGGCGTGGAGGACGACGGCCCGAACGGGTCGGTGCGGACGGTCCTGCCCCCCGGTCAGTCCGGCACGATCACCGCGACCGACCTCGTCCGGGTCGCCGCCGGGGACCCGGTGGGTCGGGTCGCGGTGGACGGCGAGAACTCCCCCGACGGGTACGCCGACCAGCTCGAGATGTACGACGCGCTCGGGCATACGGCACCGGGCGAGGTCACCCAGGCCACGCTCCCCCGCTACTACAAGGACGCCCCGCTCGCGTTGCCCGACGAGGACACCGTCCGGCGACTCACGCCGGGCCCCGGGGTCGAGATCCGGTACGACACGTTCGGCGTCCCGTACGTCACCGGCGAGACCCGCGCGGACGTGGCCTACGGGGCGGGGTACGCGGGGACCCGCGACCGGATGTTCCTCATGGACGTGCTGCGCCACGCCGGTGCCGCACGGGCGGCCGAGTTCCTCGGCGCCACCGAGGACAACCTCGCCATGGACCGCGAGCAGCTCCGCTCGGCCTACTACCCCCAGCGCGAGGCCGCCGCGCAGGTCGAGGCGATCCCGCAGTGGTTCGGCGCGCGCGGCGAGCGGCTCGTCGCCGCACTGGAGGCGTACCTCGCCGGGGTGAACGCTGCCCAGCGCGACATGTGCCCGGCGCTGCTGCCCGCCGGCCCACGGTGCCCCGTGGAGTACGCCGCGCCGCAGCGCACGCCGACGCCGTGGACCCGCGCGGACGTCGTCTACGTCGCGTCCCTGGTCGGGGGCATCTTCGGCAAGGGCGGCGGTGCCGAGGCGGCGAACGCGAGGTGGCTGCAGCGCCTGCGCGAGGCGTACGGCCAGGCGCGGGGCGACGCGGTGTACGAGGACCTGCGGGCCGAGGACGATCCCGAGTCCCCGACCACGGCGACGGAGAGCACGCCGTACGAGGTGGCGCCGGTCGACCCGGCGCTCCCCGGCGTGGCCCTCCCCGATACGGACGGCCCGTCCGCTCCCGGTACAGGGGCCGGGGCGGACGGGTCGTCCCTTCCCGGGCTGCCGTCGCTGCCCGGGCTGCCGTCGCTGCCCCGGCTGCGGATCGACCTGCCCAGCGGCACGCTGGACCTCTCCCACCTGGGGCTGGGCACGAGCAACGCCGCACTGGTGGCAGGCGAGCACACGACGGACGGGCACCCCGTGGCCGTGATGGGCCCGCAGACCGGCTACTACGCCCCACAGCTGCTCACCGAGCAGGTGCTGCGCGGGCCGGGGATCGCCGCCCGCGGCGTGTCCTTCGCCGGGACGAACCTCGTCGTCCAGATCGGGCGCGGCCTCGACTACGCGTGGTCCGCGACGAGCGCGGGCAGCGACAACGTGGACACGGTCGCCGAGCGGCTGTGCGAGCCGGACGGGTCGCGTCCCACCGTCACCTCGATGCACTACCGGGACGGCGGGCGGTGCCGTCCTGTCGAGACAGCGACCCACGCGTACACGGCTGTGCCGACCGTGGCTTCCGGCCCGGCCCTGCCCCAGCGATACCGCTACCGCGTGGAGCGCACCCGACACGGCATCGTCCAGGAGAGGCGCACCGTCGACGGCGAGCCGGTCGCCCTGGTGCTCGAGCGGTCCACGTACGGCCGCGAGATCGACTCGGTGCTCGGGTTCTCGCTGCTCAACGACCCCTCGGTCACGCGGGACGCGGAGTCGTTCAAGTCCGCGGCGGCCGACATCGAGTACACGTTCAACTGGTTCTACGCCGACGACCGCGACATCGCGTTCTTCTCGTCCGGCCTGCTGCCCGTCCGCGCCGCCGGGGCGGACGCCGACCTGCCGCGCTGGGGCGACCGGGCGTACGACTGGGCCGGCTGGCTGCCCGTCGCAGCGCACCCGCAGGAGGTCAACCCGCCGACCGGGTCGCTGGTCTCGTGGAACAACAGGCCGGCGCCGGGCTTCCGCGCGGCCGACGACCAGTGGGGCTATAACGCGGTGCACCGCAGCCTCGCGCTGTCCGACCGTGTCGACACGCTCGCCGCGCAGGGGCACGTGACCCGCGCCGACCTCGTCCGGGCGGTGCAGGACGCCGCCACCGTGGACTCCCGGGCCCGCTACACGCTGCCGCTGCTGCTCACGGTGATCGGAGACGACCCGGGAACCGCCGAGGCGACGCGCCTCCTGTGGAGGTGGGTGTGGGACGGGGCGCACCGCCTGGACGCCGACCGCGACGGGGCGTACGCCCACGAGGCCGCGATCGCCCTGTTCGACGAGTGGTGGGAGTCGGCGGCGGCCTCCGGCACCGGCGACGAGGCGGTCGCCCGAGACGTGCTGCGCGACTCGCTCGCCGCGGCGGTCAGGCGCGCCACCGCCGCCCAGGGCGTGGACTCCGTCGAGAGGCTCACGTACGACAAGACCGCCGACGCCGTCCGGCACGCGACCGCGGGCGTCGTCGGCGTCCGTCCCGTCGACTGGCAGAACAGGCCGACGTTCCAGCAGGTCGTGCACATACGGTGACGACGCGTCACGGCGACGGCGTGCCGAGCGCCGCGACGCTCCGTGCCGACGTGCGGGTTCTGCGATGCATCTTGTGGCGGCACCCCTGGGGCTATAGCGTCCCGGCGCAATGGGGGGCGAAGCGTCCTTGAGCGGCCGCGATCCGGCAATCGCCCCCCTTAGGCCGCAAGGGGGCTTCATGGGTTCCACCGCACACGAGTGGTTCAGTCGGGCGCGAACCGGCCGACGGGCACTCGCACTACTCACCGTCACGGGCACGGCCGTCGCCGTGCTCGTCACCACCCCGGCTGCAGAGGCCGGGCCCGAGACCGTGCTCACCGCCGAGCGGTCCGTCGACCGGGCCTGCCACGCCAAGGCCGCCCCGGAGGCGGCGGGCGTGGACTCGACCACGGTGACCGCCCCCGTGACCGGCCTCGTGCAGGCGCGTCTCGACGGCGCCGGCGACTGGGACGTCGCCGTCTACGACACCTCGGGCGGCGAGGCCGTCGCCGGCTCCGCCGGGTCTCACTCGAACGAGCTCGCCGAGGGCTTCGTGCACGAGGGCCAGGAGCTGCTCGTGCAGGGCTGCCGGGTGTCCGGCGCGGCCGACTCGACGAACCTCGAGCTCACCTTCCTCGCGATCGACACCACGACGACCAAGGAGGCCGAGAAGGTCCAGGTCGTCGAGGTCGCGACGCCGACCCGCAGCGCGAAGAACCGGCTGCAGGGCCTCGGGCTCGACCTCACCGAGCACGGCACCGCCGACGCCCTCGAGGTCGTGCTGCACGGCTCGGACGACGCGCAGACGCTGCGCGACGCGGGCTTCGAGTACGACGTCCGCATCGCCGACCTGGCCGCGCGCAACGCCGCCGACCGCCGTGCCGACGCGACGTACGCGGCCGCGCAGGCCGAGTCCCCGCTGCCGAGCGGCAGCACCGGCTACCGTCACCTGGCCGACTACGAGTACGAGATGAAGGCGCTGGCCGACCAGTACCCGAGCCTCACCCGTCCGATCACGCTCAACCACCCGAGCGTCGAGGGTCGCGACATCCAAGGCCTCGAGATCACCACCGGGGCGGACAACATCAGCGACGGCAAGCCCGTGTTCGTCCAGCTCGGCGTGCACCACGCCCGGGAGTGGCCGTCGTCCGAGCACGCGATGGAGTGGGCGTACGACCTGCTCCGCGGGTACGGCAAGAACAAGCAGATCACCAGCCTCGTGCGGAACTCCCGCACGATCGTCGTGCCCGTCGTGAACGTGGACGGCTTCACGATCTCCCGCGAGGCCGAGCCGCTGGGCGACTTCAGCCTGTTCGACTACGAGATGAAGCGGAAGAACTGCAGCATCTCCGAGAGCACGCCGGCGCAGTACCGGACCGGCACCTGCGAGGACAACAAGGCCGGGCGACTGCGCGGCACCGACGTCAACCGCAACTACGGCGCCTTCTGGGGCGGCGCGGGCGCCTCGGTGACCTGGTCCTCCGACACGTTCCGCGGCGACGCGCCGTTCAGCGAGCCGGAGTCGCAGAACATCCGTGAGCTGGTCTCGAACCGCCAGGTCACCGGGCTGATCACCAACCACACGTACTCGAACCTCGTGCTGCGCCCGCCGGGCATCGCGGACACCCGCCCGCCACTCGAGGAGCCGGAGCTCAAGGCGCTCGGCGCCGCCATGACGTCGCACAACGGGTACGCGAACATCCCGGGCTACGGCCTGTACGACACGTCCGGCACGACCGAGGACTGGTCGTTCTGGGTCACCGGCGGCTACGGGTACACGTTCGAGATCGGTCCGGACAACTTCCACCCGCCGTACGAGGACGCGGTCGTCGGCGAGTACCTCGGGCTCGAGCCCGCAGCCGGCGCCGGCCGGGGGGGCAACCGTGCCGCGTACCTCGAGATGGCCGACGCGGTCGCTGACCCAGACCACCACGCCACGCTCAAGGGCTCGGCGCCGAAGGGCGTGACGCTGCGGGTGCACAAGGAGTTCATGACCGCCACGTCACCGGTCTGGAACGACGACTTCGGTACGGACGTCGGCGACCCGATCCTCTTCGAGGACTCGCTCGACTCGACGTTCACCGCGCCCGGAGGCAGCTTCACCTGGGCCGTCAACCCGTCCACCCGGCCGGTGGTCGCCGGGCGGCTCGGCCGTGACCCGGTCGCACCGCCGCAGGCGGACTTCACCTTCGCCAACCCGGCGGGCATCCCGGCCACGAACACCGGTGACCCGGTGGCCGGGCCGCACGAGGAGATCCCCTTCACGCTCGAAGGTCCTCCGGACGCCGACAACGGCAAGGCCACCGTCCACATCCAGTGGGCGAACCCCGCCACGGACTGGGATCTCTACATCCTCAACTCCGAGGGCGCGGTGGTGGGCCAGTCGGCCGCGTTCGGTGACGTCGACGAGGACGCGGTCATGCTCGACCCGCCGGCCGGTGACTACACGGCCGTCGTGGTCAACTACGACGGCGGCGAGGCGGACGACTGGAGCGGTGGGGCGCTCTCGTTCGAGAGCCCGCAGCCGACCGTGATCGGGCCCAAGGAGGCCTGGACGTTCACCTGCGAGAACGCGGACGGCACGGTCCGCAACTCGCGTGAGGTGATCGTCGACAGGGGCGAGACCGCGAACCTCGGGACCGCCTGCGCGAGAAACAAGTAGCGGGGAGGACGGGGGGCGCCGGTGATCCGGCGCCCCCCGTCACGCTGCGTGGCCACCACGGAACGCAGATGAGGAGTGTGAGCCAGACCACAGCGGGGCATCCTTGTCCTACCCTGCCGTCAAGTCCCGGAGTGCCCCGAATGGTCCGGACCCAGGCAAAACCGAGCCCTCGGCGTCCCGCCGAGCAGCCGCTGGACCTCCGTACGCCGTCCGGCCGGCACCTTCCGTACTGAGCGCCCGCCGACCCTGAGCGGCGCCATCACGGAGCGCCGCGATCACTGAGCGCAACGTCCGGCCCCGACGAGCGGCCTAGAGCACGGTCGAGCCGTACATCTCGCCCAGCGGGTCCGCGATGAGCTCGACGCGGGCACCGTCCGGGTCCGTGAAGTAGATCGAGGTGCCGCTCTCGCGCTGGTACGCCACGCCGGCGTCGTCGAGCTTGCGCCGCAGGTGCTCCCAGCGGTCCGGCTCCACCGAGATCGCCAGGTGGTGGAGCCCGCCGAGCACCTCCTTGTACGGCCCGAGGTCGAGGTCCGGGAAGTCGAAGAACGCCAGCGCGTTGCCGTGGCCCAGGTCGAAGAAGAAGTGGTTCGACCCCGCGTAGTCGCGGTTCTCGAAGATGTCGCTGAGCGGGAACTCCAGCAGGCCGCCATAGAACCGGACGGTGCGCTCCACGTCCGAGGACAGCAACGCGACGTGGTGCACCCCACGTGCCGACGAGGCCGGCCGCTCGTCCTTCGGGTGGATGTAGGTGTCCCGGATGCGCTGCCGCTCGGCCTCGATCGCGGCCAGGTCGGTCTCGACCATGGGAAGGTCCCCCATCCTCGTGTCCGGACTCCTCGTCCGAGAGTCTCGCAGTTGTTGCTCAGTCAATCAGTCAAGCACTGTTCCCTCCACGCGCACCACCGCGGGCTCCTCCGCGGTGCCCGCCGCTACGTACTGACCAGCGCCACCACCAGGACCAGCAGGGCGAGCACAAGGGCGGCCACCAGCGAGGTGGATTCGACCGTACGCCCGCTCCGGCGCCGCGTGCGACGCCCGCCGAGCGCCCGGCCGGACGGCACACGGGGCCGCGCTCTCGGGGTCGGCGACGGCACCCGCCGGGCAGGGTCGAAGAAGGACGGAACCTCGCCTTCGCTCGTCTCCTGTCGCGGGCCGGACATCCGCGGGTACGCCAGGGGCGCCGACCGCCCGGCGAACACCCCCGCAGGGCCCGCCGGGACCTCGGGGTCCACCAGGAGGTCGTGGACGTCCTCGTCGTCGGGACGTGAGGACGGAACGGTCCACGTCCGGTCGACGAGGTCCCGCACCCCCGCGGCCGCGAGCGAGGCGTCCCCCTCCGGGACGTGGGCCAGGCTCGCGCAGAGGGCGGCCGCGGTCGGACGGGACAGCGGGTCCCGGGACAGCGCGGCCACGACCAGCCGGCGCAGGTCCGGGGCGAGCGCGGACGGGCGCCCGAGGTCGGGCACGCCGTAGAGGATCCGCTGCAGCATCTCCCCGGCGTCCCCCTCGCCGAAGGCCGAGCGCCCGTTCGCCACGTACGCGAGCAGCAGCCCCCAGCCGAAGACGTCCGCCGCGGGTCCGGCCTGCTCACCACGCAGGTGCTCCGGGGACATCCACACCGGCGAGCCGAGCACCATGCCGACCGCGGTGAGGCGTGAGCTGTCCGGCGCGACGGCGATGCCGAAGTCGATCACCCGTGGGCCGTCCGGCGCGCACAGCACGTTGTTCGGCTTGACGTCGCGGTGGACCAGCCCCGCCTCGTGGATCGCCACGAGTGCCTCGGCCAGCCCGGCGGCGAGCGCGCGCTGGGCCGAGTGGTCCAGCGGGCCGCCGCCCTCGACGAGAGCGCCGAGGCTCGGGGCCTGGACGAGCTCGGTGGCCAGCCAGGGACGGTCCCCGACGACGCTGGCGCCCAGCACGGATGCGGTGAACCGCCCGGACACCTTCTGCGCGGCGGCGACCTCACGGGTGAAGCGGGCGCGGAAGACCGGGTCCGCCGCGTACGCCTCGTGCGGCAGCTTCACCGCGGCGCGCCGCCCCCAGGCGTCCTCGCCGACGAAGACGATGCCCATGCCGCCGACGCCCAGGCGGCCGAGAAGGCGAAACGGGCCGAGCCACTCGGGGTCTCCGCGACGCAGTGGTGACGGCGCGGGTACCGGTCCCGCCTCCGTCATACGTGCCTCGCTCCCGTCGCCAGCGGGAAATCAGTGTGCCAGGTGGGACCGGCCCGGCCTGGTGCCAGGTACGCCACCGCCGACAGGCCCCGGACGGCGGCCCGAGGACCCCTCTCGACGTGAGGGCGGCCAGCCCCGACACTGAGTCCACGCTGCCGGGCACGAGGGCAGCACGAGGCAGACAGGCCCAGCCGATCCCGTCCGACCTGCCAGAGGGGGCCGCCATGGACCAGTTGTCATCGACCTCCGACGGCGGCGCCCAGCCCCGCGCGGACCCGCCGGCCGTCCCTGCCGACACCTCGGAGGACACGCTCGCCGGCGCTCGCCGGCTGCGGCACGAGCTGCAGGCCACCCTGGTCGAGCTAGAGCGCGTCCTCGCCGCCCCCGCTCCTGGGCGGGTGGGTGCCTGGGCGGCCCCCGTGCTGCTCGTGCTGGACCGACTGCGTGCGGACCTGGACCGTCACATCGAGGTCACCGAGGGCGACGGGGGCCTGTACCGGGACGTCCTGAGCACGGCACCCCGGCTCGCCAAGGCGGTCGCCCGGCTCGAGCACGAGCACGGCAGCCTGCGCACCGCCCTGGACGAGGCGGTGAGAGGACTCACGGCGATGCCGCCGGACCAGCCCGAGGACGAGGCCGAGACATGGGTGTGCGGCGCGCGGGACCGGCTGACCTCCCTGATCGGCCTGTTCTCCCGGCACCGGCAGCGGGGGGCCGACCTCGTCTACGAGGCGTACTCGTCCGACATCGGCGGGACCGGCTGAGCGGTCGCCGACCCCGGGCGGCATTCCCGTGACGGGTCGACCCGCCACGGCGCCGAGGTCAGCGCCCGCGGACGACCAGCCCGTCCAGCAGGTCACGCGTCGCGTGCTCCACCGCGTGCACGGCCTGCTCGAACGCCTCGGAGTTGTGCGGGGCCGGCTGGCGGAACCCGGACACCTTGCGGACGTACTGGAGCGCCGCGGCCCGCACGTCGTCCTGCGTCACGCTGTCCGCGTAGGGCGGGCGAAGCGTACGGATGCTGCGGCACATGGCGCTCTCCCTCTCGTCCTCCGCCCGGACTGGCCGGGAGGCCCGGGCGGCCCGGGCACAACCCAGCATGCCCCGCGATCCCGGCCACGTCAGGCCCGGGAGGGACGGCGCTCGTCCCAGACCGGCTCCGGTGACTCGTACACCCGCCCGTCCTCGCCGAACACGACGTACCTGTCGAAGCCGCGGGCGAACCAGCGGTCGTGGGTCACCGCCAGCACCGTGCCCCGGTACGCCGACAGGCCGTCCTCCAGCGCCTCGGCGGAGGTGAGGTCGAGGTTGTCCGTCGGCTCGTCCAGCAGCAGCAGGGTGGCCCCGCCCAGCTCGAGGAGCAGGATCTGGAACCTCGCCTGCTGCCCGCCCGAGAGCGACTCGAAGGTCTGCTCGGAGGCGCCGGCGAGCTCGTAGCGGTCGAGGGCACGGCTGGCATCCGGCCGCGGAATCCCCGCACGGTGCCTGTCGCCGCGATGCAGGATCTCGAGCAGTGTCCGCCCGAGCAGCTCCGGGTGGTCGTGCGTCTGCGCGAACCAGCCGGGCCGGACGCGGGCGCCGAGCCGGGCGCGCCCGGAGTGCGTGACCGGGTCCACGTGCAGGTCGTCGACCGGGCGCTGCTCCGGCTCGGGGTCAGTGCCCCCGGAGGCCAGCAGGCGCAGGAAGTGTGACTTGCCCGACCCGTTCGCGCCGAGCACGGCCACCCGGTCGCCGTACCAGACCTCGAGGTCGAACGGGTCGGTCAGCCCGGTGAGCCCGACCGACTCGCACATCACGGCGCGCTTGCCCGTCCGGGACCCGCGCAGGCGCATCCGCACGTCCTGCTCGCGCGGGATCGCCTGCGGCGGGCCAGCCTCCTCGAACCTCTTCAGCCGCGTGCAGGCAGCCTGGTACCGGCTTGCCATGTCGGCGTTGTTGGCGGCCTTCTGCCGGAGCGTGCGCACCAGCTCGCGAAGCTGCTCGTGCTTCTCGTCCCAGCGGCGGCGCAGCTCTTCCAGCCGGGCGAAGCGGTCACGCCGCGCGTCGTGGTACGACGCGAAGCCGCCCCCGTGCACCCACGCGGTGCTGCCGGCCGCGCCGAGCTCCAACGTGACCACCCGGGTGGCCGTGTTGGCGAGCAGCTCGCGGTCGTGCGAGACGTACATGACCGTCTTCGGCGAGTCGTTGAGGGCCTGCTCCAGCCACCGCTTCGCCGGCACGTCGAGGAAGTTGTCGGGCTCGTCGAGCAAAAGCACCTCGTCCGGGCCGCGGAGCAGCGCCTCGAGGGCGAGCCGCTTCTGCTCGCCACCGGAGAGCGTGCGCAGCTCGCGCCACCGCGCCCGCTCGTACGGCAGGCCGAGGGCGGCGACCGTGCAGACGTCCCAGAGCACCTCGACCTCGTAGCCTCCCGCGTCCGCCCAGTCCGCGATCGCGGCCGCGTAGCGCATCTGGGTGGGCTCGTCCTCGCGCTCCATCATCGCCAGCTCGGCGCCGTCGACGCCCGCGGCCGCGACCCGGATGCGGGGAGGTGCCACCTCGAGGAGCAGGTCGCGCACGGTCGACTCGTTGCCGACCCCTCCGCGCAGATGGTCGCGCTCCTCGCCTCGCTCGTCCCTCGCTCGACTCGTCGCCGCTCCGATGGGCTGGTCGCGCTCCTCGCCTCGCTCGTCCCTCGCTCGACTCGTCGCCGCTCCGATGAACTGGCGCATGACCCCCAGCCCGCCCGAGCGGGCCAGCGAGCCGTCGTGCGGCTCGAGGTCGCCCGCGACGATCTTCAGCAGGGTGGTCTTGCCCGCGCCGTTCGCGCCGACGAGCGCGACCTTCGCGCCCTCGCCCACGCGGAACGCGATGCCGTCGAGCAGCATCCGCCCGTCGGGCAGGGCGTACGAGACCCCGTTGACGTCGACGTGACCCACGACAAGCCAGCGTGGCGTCTGCGCAGCGGCGGCGCGAGGGGTTTACCCGCAGGACCGTGGTGTCCGGCGAGCCCAGGGCTGGCTCAGGGCTCGCTCAGGGCTCGCTCAGGGCTAGCTCAGCCGGACGGCGAAGTGGTGGCTCGAGATGTACATGCCCTCGCGGAAGTAGAACCGGTGGGCCGCATGTCGCTGCACGCCCGAGTCCAGGTCGATGATCGCGCACCCTGCCCGACTCGCCCGCTTCTCCAGGTCGGCCAGCAGGAAGTGCCCGACACCCGTCGACCGGGCGTCCGTCCGCGTGACGAGGTCGTCGACGTACAGCTTGCGCAGCACGTTCGTCGTCGCGACGACCCGCCACCCAGCCACCCCGAGGCAGCGGGTTTCCTCGTCGTCGTACACCGCGGTGAAGCGCAGCCCCTGGGGGAAGCCCTCGGCGTACACGGCGGCGAGCGACTCCGCGGTCAGGTGGGTCCGCAGCTCGGCGAGGACGGGGAGCACGTCCGCCGCGAGGCGGGCGTCGTCGGGCTCGAGATCCACGATGCGCACCCGTCGAGACTACTGACCTCCTGGCCCCGCGGCCGCCCGCGGGGTGCGGCCGGTCAACGGCCCGACGGCGAGGGCTCAGTCGACGGCCGGCAGATCGGCGACGAGCACGGTCACGTTGTCGGACGCCGCCGTTCCCTCGAGTACGGCGTCGACGAGCGCTCCGCTCGCCTCCTCCGGCGAGCCCGACTCCCGCAGCACCGACTCCACCCTCTCCTCGGACAGCTCGAGCAGCCCGTCGGAGCAGAGCAGCAGCCGTTGCCCGCGCAGCGGCTGGGCCTGCGTGCGCACCTCGATGGTGCCGATCCCCAGCGCCTGGCTGAGCCAGAACCGGCCCGGGTGCGTGCGCGCCGCGTCCCGGGTGATGAGCCGGCGGCGCACCATCTCGGCGGCCTCGTTGTCGTCCTCGGTGACGAGGTGCAGGGCGTCGTCGTCGAGCAGGTACGCACGCGAGTCGCCCACGTTGGCGAGGTAGAGGGTGCCGTTCTCGACCGAGACGACGCCGCCGACGAGCGTGGTGCCCATGCCCGGACGGGCGCTCTCCTCGGCCTCGTCCCGGACGGCACGGTCGGCCGCGAGGAACGCCTCTCGCAGCGCGTCCTCCCCCGGCGGCTCCTTGCTGAGGACGAGGGCAGCCGTGTGCGAGCCGACCCGGGACGCGTCGTCGCCTCCCGGATGCCCCCCGAGCCCGTCCGCCACCAGCAGCACGGGGGGCTCGAGCACGTACGCGTCCTCGTTGCGCTCACGCACACGGCCCCGGTCGGTCCGGGCGTACGCCGTCCACTCGGGTGTCATGCCGGACATCGTGCCCAACGCGGCACGCTCGACGCGGACAAACACGCAGGCGCGCGCGGCCAGTCCCTACGATCAGCGCAGACGGCTCCCGACCCACGGAGCCCCGCGGCAGGAGATCCCGAGGACGTGACGGACTCACCCGGCAGGCCCGCGATACGCCGGGCCGTGCGCAGCCTCCTCGTCGCCGCTCTCGTCCTCGCCCTGCTCTGGGCCGGCGCGTCCTGGTACTTCTCCGGCCAGATCCACGCGGACGCGCTGGCGGTCGCGCCGCGCCAACCCGAGCACACGATGCCGGTCGTCGCCGTACGCCGGCACAAGGTCGCGATCGTCATGACCGAGGGCGCGCCCAAGAGCCTCACCACGAGCGGCACGTGGGGCCTGCGATGGCCGAGCGGGTACGGCCAGGTCACCCGCATCCTCGACCGTGGCGACGGTCGCGTCGTCCGGCGGTTCACCGTGCTCACCGGCGACCCGCCCCGGGTGGGTACCCAGGTCGCGGTCGACCGGGCAGCCTTCGGGAGGGACCCGGGCGAGGTGCTCGGCCTGGACTACCGCACGGTCCGGTACGGGTCACCGCTCGGCCGGTTCCCCGCGTGGTTCGTGCCCGGGCAGCGCGACACCTGGGCGGTCCTCGTCCACGGCAAGGACGCCGCACTCGACGAGATGCTGCGCCCGCTCGACTCCGTGCACGCGGTCGGGATGCCCGCGCTCGTCCCGGCGTACCGCAACGACCCCACGGCACGCCCCGACCCCAGCGGCGTGCACCAGTTCGGGCGTACCGAGTGGCGCGATCTCGACGGCACCGTCCGGTACGCGCTCGCGCACGGGGCCGAGGACGTCGTGCTCGTCGGGGCCAGCATGGGTGGCGCGATCGTGGCGGAGTTCCTGGACCGCAGCCCCCGCGCCGACCGCGTCGCCGCCGTGGTGATGGACAGCCCGTTGCTCGACCTCACCTCGGCGGTCGACGACGCCGCGACCCGTCGGACGCTGCCGTTCACCCCGGTGCCGCTGCCGCCCGGGCTGGACGAGACCGCGACGTGGGTGGCCGAGCGTCGCTACGGCGTCGACATGAGCGACTACGACCACATCGACGAGACGGTGGCCGTGACGCAGCCGTTGCTGGTCATCCACAGTGCGGCGGACCGTACCGCCCCGGTCGGCGTGTCCGACGCCGTGGTCGCCACGCGCCGGGACCGCGAGAGGCCGACGGCGTACGTGCGTCTCGCGGACGCGCCGCACGTCGCGGAGTGGAACGTTGCGGCGCACCGCTACGACGCCGCCCTGCGGCGCTTCCTCACCCGGGAGGCGCGGTAGCGCTGCGCTCGGCCTCGGCGGCGTGGGCCTGTTGGGTGACCTTGCGCTCCGCGACGAACGAGAGGAACGGGATCGTGCCCGCGAGCATGACCGCCACCGACCGCAGCAGCGTCCAGCGGTACCGCACCGCGAGGTCGAGCACCGTGAGCAGGTACAGCACGTAGAGGAAGCCGTGCAGCGGCCCCACCACGGACACCAGCGACTCGTTGTCGCCGGCGTACTTCAGCGGCATGGCCACGAGGACGAGGACGAGGAGCATCACGCCGACCACGTAGGCCATGACGCGGTAACGGGTCAGGGCGGAGCTCACAGGCGGTCACGCTTCACGAGCGGTCACGATTCACAGACAGACACACCTTCTCTGGCCCTCGTCCGGTGCGGTCACTGCTGATGGTGCGGTCCTGGCCGACCCTACCGGGGCAGCGCCCCAGGCCGGCCGGCCGGGACGTCGGGTTCCGCGTGGGGATCCGGGTCACCGTCCACGGTGGGCGGCTCCGCCGTCCCGGTCTCGCGTCGCCAGCCCTCGCGCATGATCCGCCACCACATGAACGCGGTGAACAGGGCGAACAGCCACCACTGCACGGCGTACGCGGAGTTCTGCAGCGGGAACCCGTCCGCCTTCGACGGCCACGGCCTGGCCGCGACGGCTGCCGGTACACGCGCGGGTGGGGGCTGCTCGGCGGTGGCGATCACGAAGCCGTCGCGCATCCGGTACGGGAGGTCCTGCGCGATCTCCGTCGGACCGGCGGCCCCGACCCGGTCGGGCCCGGCCGAGGCCCCGGCGGCCTGCTCCTCGGACGGGTAGGCCCGCCCCGTGACGGTCACCTCCCCGGACGGGGGCGGGTGCGCCGACGCGGCGGCCGGCCGGCGCACCCAGCCGCGGACGACAGCGAGCCCCGACCCGTCCTGCAGACGCAACGGGGTGAGCAGCCAGTATCCGCCGACGCCGCGCCGCTCGCGGTCGACGACGAGGACGCCGGAGCCCGCGTCGTACCTGCCCTGGGCGGTGACCCGGCGTCCGTACGCCTGCCCGGGCAGGGACTGGCCGGGCACGCTGAGCCGTTCCAGCGCCACGGGCGCGGGGTCGACCACCCCGGACGGGTCGTCCGACCCGAGCGCGCGCTGCAGCTGCCAGTTCCCGAGCCAGATCATGGCCGCGACGAGGACGAGCGCGAGGACGTGCTGCGCCACACGTCGCGGGGCGATCAGGAAGCGCAGCACTCCCCCACGCTAACCAGCCGGACCGGGCTCCGGCCCGCCCGAGTTCGACCGCCGGAGGGCGGGACCCTACGTGTGAGGGGCCGCGTACCGGAAGAAGTCGGGCGACACGTCGATCACCACGCAGGGCTCCTCGCCGAGCACCATGGCTTCGTGCCCGGGGGCCACGTCGATGACGTCGCCGGGCCGCAGGTCCGCGCTGGTGCCGTCGTCGTACTCGATCCGCATCCGCCCGGACAGGATCAGGCCGAGGTGGTGCACCGGGCACGTGTCGGTCTGC
Organism: Actinomycetes bacterium; assembly: GCA_050743265.1. Classification (GTDB taxonomy): domain Bacteria; phylum Actinomycetota; class Actinomycetes; order JBOGEN01; family JBOGEN01; genus JBOGEN01. The sequence continues at coordinate 10,144 of JBOGEN010000124.1, read as the reverse complement.
ATGATCGGCTTGACGTCCTGGGACCAGCGCCAGCCCGGCTCGAAGGTGCCGCGGGAGAGCCTCATGCCCCCAGCGGTGACGAACTCTGCGTACCCGTGCGCCACGAACTTGCGGATCTCGTCGGCGTTGTCGAGGTTCTTCACGTGGATCTCGGCCACGTCGCTCACCCCGCCCCTCCTGTTGCTCCATGCCTCGGCGACCGTCGCCGCCTCGATCGTCGCACCGGGTCAGGGCCGCGAACAGCCTGACGAAACGCACCTCAGCGGCCTAAATCGCCAGGTCAGGAGGTCGCAGGCCCGACCATCAGCGCGCTCCGACCCCGCGGGCCAGCCGGTCGACGATCTCGTCCAGCATCTCCGGGCTCGTCGCGAAGTTCAGCCGGACGTGGCCGGCGCCGACGGGTCCGAAGTCCTCCCCCGCGGCCAGCCACAGACCGCCGCGCTGCCGCACCACGTCCGCCGGGCGCTCCTCCCGCGGGAGCGAGCCGCGCTCGACGTACGGGCGCAGGTCCACCCAGGCGAGGTACGTGGCCTGCGGCGGCCGCGCCTGCGCGTGCGGGACACGCTCGGCCAGCAGAGTCGCGAGCAGGTGCCGATTGTCGGCGATCTGGGCCAGGACGCCGTCGAGCCACGGCCCGCCCTCGGTGAGCGCGGCGACGGTCGCCGCGATGCCCGGGATGCTCACGCCGACCGTGGCGCGAGACGGCAGGGCGCGGAACCGCTGCCGCATCTCCGCCGACCCGGCGATGCCGAACGCGCAGCACAGGCCGGGCGTGTTCCACCCCTTGGAGACGCTGGACAGGGTCAGCGTGTGCGCCGCGATCTCGTCGGACAGGGACGCCACCGGGACGTGCGGCACATCGTCGAGGACCAGCGGGGCGTGCACCTCGTCGGCGACGAGCAGCGCACCGTACTGGACCGCGAGCCGTCCCACCGCACGCACCGTCTCGGCGCCGAACACCCGTCCCGTCGGGTTGTGCGGGTTGCAGAGCACGACGAGACGAGCGCCCTCGCGCAGGGCCGCCTCGATGCCGTCGAGGTCGGGCTCCCAGGACGGGTGGCGCCGTAGCGGCACGTCGACAAGGCGTCGCCCGGACCACGCGACGGCCTCGAGGAACGGCGGGTACGCGGGCGTCATGACCACGACGCCCTCCCCGGGACCCGTCCACATCTCGATCGCGAGCTCGATGCCGCGCATCACGTCCGGGAGCAGGACGACGCGCTCGGGGTCGACGGTCCAGCCGAACGCGGAGGCGTACCAGGCGGCGGCCGCCTGCTCCACGCCACTGTCCCCCTCGCGGGGCGTGTACCCCAGGTCGCTCGCGTCGGCGACCCGCCGTACGGCCGCCCGGACGGGCTCGGCCAGCGCGTAGTCCATCTCGGCGACCCAGGCGGGCAGCACGTCGGAAGGGCACGCGCTCCACTTCACCGACAGGTGCGAGCGCAGGCCGGGGGCGAGCTCGGGGGGGTCGGCCACGGCGCACACCGTACTGACCGCGCCCGGCGGGTGGCACGGTCCGCCCACGTAGACGGCGACGAGCCCGCCCGCCCCCGGACGGGGAGCGGGCTCGTCACTCCGCTTGCCTCAGGCGGTGGCGCAGCGCAGCTGCGCGCGCAGCGTGCGCAGCTCGGCCTTGACGGCCGCGCGCTCGGACCTGGTCAGCGTGGGCCGGAGCGTACGGCGCAGGTCGTGGGCGGCGTCCCTGACCTCGTGGCGCTGGGCCTTGGTGAGGTGGCCGGCCTTGAGGGCGAGCGCGATCGCGCGCATCTCGGCACGGATCGCGGACCTCTCCTCGGCGGTCTCGGCCGCGCCCAGCGTGTGTGCGAGTGCCACGAACTCGGCACGCTTGGCCCGGCGCTGCGCGTGTGGCAGCGCGGCGTCGCGGGCCGTACGGCGGAGCTCGGCGACCGCGTCGTGCAGGGCCTTCTTCTCGTCCGCGGTCAGGCGGTCGCCCTGCAGGTCGCCCTGCAGGGTCTTGACCGCGTCGCGGGCGGCGGCACGCTCGGACGCCGTGATCGTGCACCGCGGCGCGTCGTCGGCCAGGGCAGCGGGGGCACTGCCGGCGAACAGGGCCACGGCGAGGCCTGCGCCGAGGCCGGCACGGGTGATGATGTTGTGTCGCATGGGGAGGCGCTCCTTGTTCGGGGGGCGGAAAAGGCTGGCTGGAAGGACCCGACTACCCCTCGAACATCGACCTCGCCGCACGCCGTCTTGAGGACGCCGTGAGCGCCCCCAGGCTCGTCGCGCGGCGGCCCTGGGCTGGACTCGGGGTCGGTCCGCTCAGGAGTACGTCCCGCCGGCCGGGCCGGACGGGTCGATCACCGCCGCCACGACGAGCAGGATCACCAATCCGCCCAGCGTGGCCAGGCCGACGTAGCCGAGGACGAGCCCGGCGATGGCCATCCCCCGCCCGCCCTGGTACGGGTCGCGCCTGACCTGCCGCAGCGCCACGTGCCCGAAGATGACGGCGAGGATGCTGCCGATCCAGTACAGCCAGAGGATGCCGAGCACCAGGGAGGCGATGGCAAGACCGTTGGTGCCGACCGGCTGGGGAGGCTGCTGCCACCCGTGACCCCAGCCCGGGCCCCATCCAGGAGGCTGTTGCCAGGAGCCCTCGGGCGGCTGCGGCGGGTACGGCTGTGACATGGCGTCGTGCTCCCCGGCGTACACGGCTGGAGTGGACGAGCGTAGCGCCGTCGTCACGGGGCAGGACCGTTCAGGCACTGTCGGTGAGCTCGGCGTCACCTGTACGGTCGTGCCTCCCACGGCGCCGCGGCAGACCGGAGGACCGAATGCCTGATCCCATGCTCGTCCGCGACAACGTCCCCGAGATCCTGGCCGCCGACGGCAGCACGCCCCAGGTCCGCGTCCTGGAGTCGGACGAGGACTTCCGTACGGCGCTCATCGCGAAGCTCACCACGGAGACTCACGGGCTGACCGAGATGGTCGCCGGCCGGCGACAGGGCGACGTGCTCTCGGACCTGGCAGAGGTGCTCGAGGTGTTGCGTGCGATCGCCGACCTCGAGGGAGCGACCTGGGCGCAGGTGGAGCACGCGGCGACGTCCACGCGGTTCCACCGTGGCAGCTTCCATGACCGGGTGGCGGTCATCGACCTCACGACCCCCGAGCGCGACCGCGACGCCTGAGAGCGGGCTCAGCAGACCGGAACCCCCAGGGTCTGGGCCCGACGCTACTCTTCGCCGAACCTGAGGGACCGCCACTTTTCAGGAGGAACCGGACGTTGCCGGGGCATCGTCGCGGGCGCAGGGACCAGGATCGGCGCCGCCTCCCACCCCGCTGGGCCATCGGCGTGCCGCTGCTCGCGGTGACTGTCCTCGCCGGTCTGCTCCCCCTGCAGAACCCGTGGCCGTGGTGGGACACCGGAGCCCGCGAGTCGTCCTCCGCGAGGTCCTCGGCGAGGTCTGCAGCCATGCCGGACGCCCACGAGGCCCCGCACACCGCCCGCGAGGCGGCGCTCGACCGGTCCGCGAACCGTGCCTCCCGGGAGCGGGGCGGTTCGGGCCTCGTCCTGCCTCCGATCCCCGACGACCTCGACGGCCTCAAGCAGGCGTCCGCCCAGGCACGCGACCGGTTGAAGGCCGCGACGGCGACGTGGAAGGCCGCCCACCGCGTCCTCGTGCTCACGCGCGCCCGGCAGCGCAACCTGTCCGAGCGTGCGCGGGAGCTCCGAGGCGTGGCGGGGAGAAGCCGCGTGCGGCTCGGCGAGATCGCCGCCGAGAGCTACAGGCGACCGAACACCGGCCTCGCCGTCATGCTCGACCGGGACAAGGTCCAGGGCTTCCTGCGTGACGCCGCGCTGCTCCGCCACGTCGAACGAGTACAGGGCGAGGAGGTCGGCCGGCTGCTCGCCACTCAGCATCAGGCTCGCTCCCTCGCCGGCCAGGCGGCCGGGCTGGCCCGGCAGATCAGGGTGGACGCGAGGGCGCTGGACGCCCGCCGTGACCGCCTCGCCGCGTACGCGGACAAGGTCCAGCGTCGCCTGGACACGGCGCTCGCACGGCTGGAGGCGAAGCGCCGCGCGGCCAACCCGGTCGCCGGCGTGGCCGGGTGCGAGCCGCGCCCCGGCTACAAGCACTACCCCAACGGGCTCATCCCGTCGGACGCGCTGTGCCCGCTCCCGCAGGACGGTCACTACCTCCGGGCGGACGCGGCCGCGGCGTTCCACCGGCTCAACGACGCGTACAAGGACGCGCTCGGCCGGAGCATGTGCGTCACCGACTCGTACCGCAGCCTGGAGTCGCAGCGCACGCTGTACGCGCAGAAGCCGGGCCTCGCCGCCGTCCCCGGCACGAGCAACCACGGGTACGGACTCGCGGTGGACCTGTGCGGTGGCGCGGAGTCGTACGGCAGCACCGAGCACGAGTGGCTCGACGCGCACGGCGACAGGTTCGGCTGGGACATCCCGTCGTGGGCGCGTTCCGGCGGGAGCCGCGAGGAGCCGTGGCACTGGGAGTTCGTCGACGGCTGAGTCCCGTGCGGCGTCCGTCCGTGCAGCGTCCATCCGTGCAGCCGTCCGCCCGTGCAGCCGTCCGCCCGTGCAGCCGGCTCACGGCACCGGACGGGCCGGCCGTCTCGACCCCGGCGACCCCTCCGTGGGTGACCCGGGTGGGGTGTCGCCGACGTCGCCGGTCCGCCGCCTCGAGGCGAAGCGCCAGACCGCGATGCACGCGCCCGTCAGCCACAGGAGCAGCAGCGGCACCGCCACGCCGTACCCGAAGTAGCCCAGCGCGCAGGTAACCGCGACGAGGTAGCCACCGACCTCGGCGACAAGCGGCAGCGAGCCCGCCTCGCCGGCGACCCGGGACGTGGCCGCGACGAGCACGGCGGCGCCGGCCAGGCCCCCGAGCGCGAGGAACAGCCCGGCGACGGTGAACAGCCGGTACGCCGCCGGGTCGACGACCTCAGGGCGGGTCACCGCGGCGGCCACGGCGGGTGCGGCGGTGAGCGCCTGCCCGCCCAGGCCCGCGGTCGCGAACACCGCCATGCCGGGCAGCACGATGGAGGGCAGCCGGTCGGTGGACGACATCTGCGCGAGCACGCTGCGCAATGCCGCAGCGAACCACAGCAGCAGCGCGAACCCGGGCACGAGGAACAGGCTGCACAGCAGCGACCTCACGTGGTCCTCGTCGTCCGCCAGGTGGTTGACGATGACCTCGGTGGAGGCGTCCGGCGGCGGGGAGCCGGCGACCAGTCCGATGCCCAAGGTGACGAAGGCGACGCCGAACAGCCCCGCGACCGCAGACCGGCGCAGGGGAGCGCTCTCCTCCATGCGACCCTCCTGCGTGATGGTGCGAGCACGGCGCGTGGCGACCGTACCGCCCGTGCGGTGACGTCATCGTCCGCTCGCGGGCCACGGGGCGGCAAGGCGGCACGCACGGCCGCGTCCTGGCGCAGACTGAGAGAGGCGCGACGCACTCGCCAGGCGCGGGGGGCAGGCCAGCACCCTGACCCGCCGGCTCGCCCGCTCGAGGACGGGCCGGGGTGCTCCCCGATGCGCAACCGCTCCCGTGAAAGCAGGCTGACCTCATGAGCGCACACCTTCCCGACAGCACCGGGCCTCGCACCCTCCAGCGCACCAAGGACGGCCGCATGCTGGCGGGCGTCTGCTCCGGGGTGGGCGCGTACGCAGGCATCGACGCGAACATCGTCCGGCTCGTCGTCATCCTGCTCGCCGTGTTCGGTGGGGCTGGGGTGCTCATCTACGCCGCCGGCTGGCTGCTCGTACCCGAGGAGGGCCAGCAGAAGTCGATCGTGCAGCGCATGCTCCGCTGAGCGTGTCGGTGGTCGGCAGCTGGGGGTTCGGCGGTCCGCCGCTCCGCGCCCGCGGTCAGCGCTGGGCCAGCGTCGCCAATGTGGCACGGTCGAGCGGACCGGTCTCGTCCTCGTCCACCGCGCCGCAGTCGAGCCCCCTCAGGAGGAACCCGGCGAGCGCCACCGCTGTCGCCGGCTCGTCGAGCACCCCGCTCTCCCGGCGGTCCACGTACGCCGACAGCCGGGCGACCGCGTCCGCCAGGCCCTCCCGGTAGAAGGCGTACGTCGCCGCGTACCGGGTGACGAGATGGCCGGGGTGCATGTCCCAGCCCTGCACGAGCCCGCCGGCCAGCGCCCGCCGGACGAGACGGGCGTGCAGTCGCCAGGCGGCGTGCACCTCGGCCCGCTCGCCCACGGGCAGCACGTTCGTCGAGCCGTCCGCCACGCGTACGCCGGTGCCCGCGGTCACGACCTGGAGCACGGACTTGGCGAAGTCGGCGACCGGGTGGTCCGACCCCTGCCAGGCGGGTGGTACGCCGAGGGCGGCGCCGTAGTCGTACGTGCCGAAGTGCAGGCCGGTCAGCCGCCCGTCGCCGACGTGCACGAGCCGTGCGACGGTCGCGGAGCCGTCCGCGCCGAGCACCGCCGGAGGCGTCTCGATCTGGGCCTCGAACCGCAGCGCCCCGGCAGGCAGCCCGTGCCGACGCTCCATGCCCTCGCACACGTGGGCGGCCGCCTCGACCTGCGCGACGTCCGAGACCTTCGGCCAGGTCACGACGAACCCGGCCGGGAGACCGCCCCGGTCGGCCAGCCCGCCGAGCACGAGGTCGAGGGTGCGCAGGGCCCGTGGACGAGCCGTCTGCTCCAGGCTCTTGACCCGGACGCCGCAAGCAGGGCCGAGCACCTGGTCGTCGCGCGCCCGGGCGAGCGCAGCGGCAGCCTCGCCGGCGGCCGCGTCCTCCTCGTCGTCGGGACGGGTGCCGTACCCGTCCTCGAAGTCGACGCGCAGGTCCTCCACCGGCTCGCGGTCGAGCTTGGCGAGCACGCGCGCGTGCACCTGCGCACCGAGGTCGGTGGGGCGTGGCCCGCGGGCCACCGGCGGGCGCATGGCGTCCAGGTCGAGGAGGTCGAGCAAGGTGTCCGGCTCGGGCGCGTGCTCCTCGAGGACCTGCCGGGCGAGCGCGCCCCACTCGGGGACGACCCCCGCGGACGCCCGGTAGGCCGGGACGTACACGGTGTGGACCGGCTGCCGCCCTGCCGTCTCCGTCGCACGCCGCCGGGCGAGGAACGCGTCAGTGGCGGCGAGGTGATGGTCGAGCTCGGCCACCAGGTCGTCGAGGTCCACCGCCTCCGCCTCCCCACGCTCCGGTGCCCGCGGAAGGGTCACGCTAGCGGCTCAGCGATGGGCGACGAGTGCGACGACGTGGCCGAGGTCCTCCCGCTCCGCCTCACCGAACACCCGGGCCATCTCCCGCTGGATAGCCTCGATGCGCTGGTCGGGCAGGGCGAGGGCACGCTGCGTACGGCCCGGTGCGTCGGCGCTGTGCCAGGCGACCAGCGCCGTGCCGCCCTCGGCGAGGACGCGCTGCATCTCGGCCAGGCCGCGGGTCAGGTCCTGCCAGTTCTCGACCGTGTTCACCGAGACGGCATGGTCGAACGAGCCGTCCGCCCAGGGCAGGTCGCCTGCGACCCCGAGACGGAGGTCGAGCCGTCCGCTGCGGGCGTACGGCTGGGTGGCGCGTCCGGCCTGCACGAGCATCGCGCCGGACGGGTCGACCCCGGCGACCTTCGCCGCAGGCGTGGTGTCGAGCAGACGGCGGGCGAGGCGGCCCGGGCCGTACCCCACCTCGACCACGCGCTCCCCGGCCGAGACCTGGAGCCGTTCGGCCACCTCGCGCTGGGACGGCTCGTTGGTCCGCGCCATGACCCAGCCCGCGGCGCGCCCGAGCGTGCCCCGCGGGAGGGCGAAGGGGTTTCGACTCAGCCGGTTGGGAACGGTCGCGTGCCCCATGTGGTCCTCCCGTGACGAGGTGTCTCCCCGAGCGGGTACGGACCAGAAGGGTGCCCAGAATGGGGTGCTTCGCGTCAAGCCTCCCGGTCTGGGTGGCTCTTCGGGCTGGGTTCCGGCTCGACCCTTGGCACCGCGTCCGCGACCGGCTCCAGCGTCGCGTCCGTGACCCGCCCCGGCTGCGGTTGCCTCTCCTCCACCGCCGCCGGGTCGAGGACGACGAGCGCGCCCTCCGTCGCGGAGCCCGGTCGCCGGGGAGCCATGTCCACCGTCCCGTCCCCCCGCACGTGGGCGAGCACGAGCGGGGCCGGCCCGCCGCCGTCCCCGGGCAGGTCGCCCGCCCTGACGGTGCGGACGCGCGCGCCGCCGCGGACGGCGAGGTCCACGGCGTGCCAGGTCACTGCGGGGCCGAATGCCCGCCTCGCGCCGGCGGGTTTGGCCATCCGCCGTGTGCTCGGGGTCATCACCACCGTACGGCTGCGGCCCAGCACCTCGACGCCGACGGACAGCGCGACCTGCTCACGCTCCGCGTCCTCGACGACGACGCACAGAGTCTCCAGGTCGTCCAGGGTCCCGGAGTCGGCGAGCTCGTGCAGCGGCCCCGCGTACACCCGGTACGCCAGGTCGCTGCGCCCGGCCAGGTCGTCCCGCCCGGGCGCGACGAGCAGCACCGGGACGCCCTGGGCCGCGAGCACGTCCGCCAGGTCCAGCACCCAGGGCCGGTCGCTCACGAAGGCGACGCCGCGGGGGGCCGGCCGGGCCACCCCGAGCAGCCGGGCGGCGGGCACCGACAGCGCGTACGCCACCGCCAGCACCATCACCAGCCCGTACACCGTGGGCACCAGCTCGGGGAACGCGAGGTCGCGCTGCTCGAGCTCGATGGAGAACGAGGCGGCCGTCGCGGCGGCGACCACGCCGCGTGGCGCGAGCATCCCGACGAAGAGCCTGTCGCGCCAGGAGAGCTGGGGCGACCTCACCGTCGCGAGCAGCGCCACCGCCGGGCGGACGAGCAGCACCAGCACGGCCGCGATGACCAGCGTCTCCGGCAGCACCTCGACCACGTCCGCCATGTCCACGCGCGCGGCGAGCAGGATGAACAGGCCCCCGATCACGAACACGCCCGTCGTCTCGCTGAACTCGCGGACACGGTCGATGTCGGCGTACCGCTGGTTGGCGAGCAGCACGCCCATCACGGTGGTGGCGAACAGGCCGGACTCGCCGTGGATCCCCTCGGCCACGGCGAACGCCGCGACCGCGAGGGCCACCGCGACCGGCGTGGTGAGGTCGTCCGGGACGAGCAGCAGCCGCAGCAGCAGCACGACGAGCGCGGCCGCGGCGGCACCGACCGCGACGCCCACGCCGAAGGTCAGCCCGAGCTGGACGACGAGCGAGCGCCCCTCGTGCTCGGCGAGGAACCCGGCGTGCAGCACGGCCAGCCCCAGCGCCGCCCCGATCGGGTCGACGACCACGCCCTCCCACAGCAGGACGCTCCGGGCAGGGTCGCGTGGACGTGCCACCTGCAGCAGGGGTCCGACGACGGTGGGCCCGCTGACCACGACCACCGCGCCCAGCAGCAGCGCCTGGTCCTGGTCGAGGTCGAGGACGAGGGCGGCGATTCCCGCAGCCAGCACCCAGGTCACGAGCACGCCGATGCTGATCAGCCGGAAGACGGGCGCCCGTGCGCCCCCCTCGAGGGCCCGGAGGCGCAGGCCGAGCCCGGCGTCGAACAGCAGGACCCCGACCGCGAGCGAGATGAGGGGGAACAACGCGTCCCCCAGGTACTCGTCCGGCTTGACCAGGCCGGTCTCCCCGGCCAGCACGCCGGCCGCGAGCAGCAGGACGAGCGCGGGCACCCGGATCCGTTGCGCCAGCCACTGCACCATCACGCCCAGCACGACGACAGCCGCGAGGCCGGTCAGCACGTCCGAGCCCATCGCCGCTCCCGCTCTGTGGCCCCGAGCGCTCGTCCTGGTGGGAACCCAAGGTCAGACTGACACGTCGCTCCACCGACCGTGACCGGCTCGGCGAACGCGCCACGACGTGCCTCTCGAGCGTGAGGCTGGGGGAATCAGGGCACCGTGGCACCGCGGGCGAGCAACCAGGCCGCTCCCCCGGCGCAGACCGCGGCGGCCGCGGGGACCGTCCCCCACCCGGCGACACCTACCGCGGCCGCGACGAGCGGCGGACCGAGGAGCGAGCCGAGGCTGCCCGCCTGGGCCACGACGCCACTGGCGACGTCCACGGCCCGCACGTTGCCCGCGACGCGGGGCACCGCGGCGAAGACCGCCCCGACGAGCACGCCGTTGGCGAGCATGAGCGTCCCACCGGCGACCGCCACGGCGAGCACGGGCCCCCGCCCCGACG
>JBOGEN010000123.1:0-20244 GCA_050743265.1 Actinomycetes bacterium | reverse complement strand
ACAAGGTGGTCGCCGCCTGGAACGGGATGGCCGTGGCCGCGCTGGCCGAGACCGGCGCGCTGCTCGACCGGCCGGACCTCGTCGACGCCGCCCGAGAGGTGGCCGACCTGCTCGCCCGGGTGCACCTCGAGGGTGGACGCCTGCGGCGTACGTCCCGCGACGGGCGGGCCGCCCGTCACGAGGGTGTCCTCGAGGACTACGGGGACGTGGCCGAGGGCCTGCTCGCGCTGCATGGGGTCACCGGCGAGTTCCGCTGGCTCGAGATGGCCGGCGGCTTGCTCGACACCGTCCTTGCCCACTTCACGGACCCGGAGGGCGCGTTGTACGACACCGCGGACGACGCCACCGACTCCCGCCTCGGCGGCATCCGGCGTCCCCACGACCCGACTGACAACGCGACGCCGTCCGGCCAGTCCGCGGCGGCGGGCGCGCTGCTCTCGTACGCCGCCCTGACCGGGTCGTCGGTGCACCGGGAGGCGGCGGAGCAGGCGCTCGCCCTCGTCCCCCGGGTGGGCACGCAGTACCCGCAGGCGCTCGGCTGGGCACTTGCCGTCGCCGAGGCCCTGCTCGCCGGCCCGCTCGAGGTGGCGGTGGTAGGGCCGGAGGGCGACCCGGCGACCCGGGCGCTGCACGCCACCGCGCTGCGGGGTACGTCCCCGGGCACGGTGGTCAGCGTCGGCGAGCCGGACGCAGCCGGTGTCCCGCTGCTGGCCGACCGGCCGCTCGTGGGGGACCGGCCGGCCGCGTACGTCTGCCGCGGGTTCGTGTGCGAGGCGCCTGTGGTCGAGGTCGACGACCTGGCCCGTCTCGTGGGCACGCGAAAGGACTGATACTTCCCTCTAGCCTCTAGCGCAGGACGTGTAATGGTGTAATCATCGTTACATGAGTACCGAGAAGCTGACCGAGCGCCTGCGCGGCTGGTTCGCCGGGCGCGTCCCGCAGGAGTGGTTCACCGAGGCCCCGGAGCTAACAGTGGACCGCGAGGAGGTCCTGGTGGTGGGCCGCCTCTCCGAGCCCCGCCTGGCCGAGGGATCCTCCGACGCCGAGCGGGCCGCGGCCGCCACCGGCCGCATCCGGGCGTTCCGTGAGGAGACCCGCGAGGCCCGCATCGACATCGCCCGCGAGGCCGAGCACCGGTTCGGGCGCAAGATCGCCTGGGGCGCGGTGTGCGGGGACCGCCGCGAGATGTTCACCACGCTGTCCGTGCCGGTGATGACCCGGTTGCGCCAGCCCGACCGGTTGGTGCTCGACACGCTCGTCGAGGCGGGTGTCGCGCGCAGCCGTTCCGAGGCCCTGGCCTGGTGCGTACGGCTCGTCGGCCGCAACAGGGACGCGTGGCTCGCCGACCTCAGGGAGGCGTTGCAGCACGTCGAACGCGTCCGTGAGTCGGGCCCCGACAGCGCCGAGACGGGCGAGACCGCGACCGCCTAGGCCGGTCTCGAGAGGTGTCCTGATCTTGGACGCCACAGGTACACTCCGCGTCACATCACTTGTGCCGCCGACACCGGAGCCACGGGGGGCCCCGGCGAAGGAGAGACCGTGGCGTACGACGTGCCGGGCCTCGGCGAGGCCCCGACCAAGCACCAGAAGCTGATCACCTGGGTGCGTGACATCGCCGCGCTCACCAAGCCCGACCGCGTCGTGTGGTGCGACGGCTCCGAGGAGGAGTGGGAGCGCCTCACCTCTCTCCTCGTCGAGCAGGGCACGTTCCGCGTGCTCGACCCGGCCAAGCGGCCCAACAGCTTCTACGCCACGTCGGACCCTCGCGACGTCGCCCGCGTCGAGAGCCGGACGTTCATCTGCTCGGAGAAGGAGGAGGACGCCGGCCCCACGAACAACTGGGTCGAGCCACAGGAGATGCGCGAGACCCTGGACGGGCTGTTCGACGGCTCGATGCGCGGCCGCACGATGTACGTCGTCCCGTTCTGCATGGGCCCGCTCGGGTCGCGGATCTCCGCGCTCGGGGTCGAGATCACCGACTCGCCGTACGTCGCCGTGTCGATGCGCACGATGACGCGCATGGGCAAGGCAGCCCTGGACGAGCTGGGTGACGACGGCTTCTTCGTCCCCGCCGTGCACACGGTCGGTGCGCCGCTCGCGGCCGGTGAGGTCGACGTGCCGTGGCCGTGCAACGACACGAAGTACATCGTCCACTACCCGGAGACCCGCGAGATCTGGTCGTACGGCTCGGGCTACGGCGGTAACGCGCTGCTGGGCAAGAAGTGCTACGCGCTGCGCATCGCCTCGGTGATGGCGCGCGACGAGGGCTGGCTCGCCGAGCACATGCTCATCCTCAAGCTGACCTCGCCCGAGGGTGCGGTGCACTACATCGCGGCCGCGTTCCCCTCCGCGTGCGGCAAGACGAACCTCGCGATGCTCCAGCCCTCGCTGCCCGGCTGGAAGGCCGAGACGGTCGGCGACGACATCGCCTGGATGCGCTTCGGCGACGACGGCCGGCTGTACGCGATCAACCCCGAGTACGGCTTCTTCGGTGTCGCCCCCGGCACAGGTGAGCACACGAACGCCAACGCGATCGCCACCCTGTGGGGCAACAGCGTCTTCACCAACGTCGCGCTCACCGACGACGGCGACGTGTGGTGGGAGGGCCTCACCAAGCAGCCTCCCGCCCACCTCACCGACTGGAAGGGCCGCGACTGGACGCCGGGCTCGTCCGAGCCCGCCGCGCACCCGAACTCACGCTTCACCGCACCCGCCGGGCAGTGCCCGACCATCGCGCCGGAGTGGGAGGACCCGAAGGGCGTCCCGATCTCCGCGATCCTCTTCGGTGGCCGCCGCGCGACCGCGGTGCCGCTCGTCACCGAGTCGTTCGACTGGCAGCACGGCGTGTTCCTCGCGTCCAACGTGGCCTCCGAAGGCACGGCGGCGGCGGAGAACACGGTCGGGGAGATCCGGCGCGACCCGTTCGCGATGCTGCCGTTCTGCGGCTACAACATGGCCGACTACTTCGCGCACTGGCTAGGGGTCGGCCGCGAGCACGACGCGTCGACGCTGCCCCGCCTGTACTACGTCAACTGGTTCCGCAAGGACGAGAACGGCAGGTTCGTCTGGCCCGGGTTCGGCGAGAACACGCGTGTGCTCAAGTGGATCGTCGAGCGGCTCGAGGGCACGGCCGAAGCCCAGGACACCCCGATCGGCCGTCTGCCGACGAAGGACGCCCTGGACACCTCGGGGCTCGACCTGACGGAGGAGCAGATCGACTTCCTGCTCACCGTCGACCCGGAGACGTGGACGCGGGAGGCTGAGCTGATCCCGCGGGACTACGCGAAGTTCGGCGACCGGCTCCCAGCCGAGCTCCGTGAGGAGCACGAGCGCCTGGTCAGACGGCTCGCGGAGGCAGCAGGCGCCTGAGCTCGCCCCGCCGGGCAGGTCACGGCGCCCGGAGTACCCTCGGTTCCGCGTACGACCAGAAGGGTGCAGCCGTCCGTGCAGATCCGCGACCTGCTCTACCGGGTGTACGAACGTCGGCTCGAGTCGGCCCTGCCTCGCGAGGGCCTGCCGCGCCACGTCGGCGTAATCCTGGACGGCAACCGCCGGTGGGCGAGGGCCTCCGGAGCACAGGCGCATCAGGGCCATCGCGCGGGCGGCGACAAGATCCGCGACTTCCTCGGCTGGTGCGAGGAGGTCCGCGTCGAGGTCGTGACGCTGTGGCTGCTCTCCACCGACAACCTCACCCGGCCGCAGTCCGAGCTGGGCCCGCTGCTCGAGATCATCGAGGACGTCGTCCGCGACCTCGGCAGCGCCGGCCGGTGGCGCGTGCACCCGGTGGGCGCGCTCGACCTGCTGCCGGACGGCACCCGCCGCGTGCTCAAGGAGGCGGAGGAGGCCACCGAGCACGTCGACGGCGTCCTCGTCAACGTCGCGGTCGGGTACGGGGGCAGGCGCGAGATTGCCGACGCCGTCCGGTCGATGCTGGCCGAGCGCGCGCGGGCAGGCACGACCCTCGAGGAGCTCGCCGAGACCCTCACCGTCGAGCACATCGCCGAGCACCTGTACACGAAGGGCCAGCCCGATCCCGACCTGCTCATCCGGACGTCCGGCGAGCAGCGGCTGTCCGGCTTCCTGCTCTGGCAGAGCGCACACTCGGAGTTCTACTTCTGCGAGGCGTACTGGCCGGCCTTCCGCCGGGTCGACTTCCTGCGTGCAATTCGGGCGTTCGCCGCGCGCCACCGCAGGTACGGCGGCTGACGCCACCGCGCAGGGCGTTCGCGCCGGTCCGCGGTCGCGTTCACCCGAGCGGGTGAGCGTGCACGCGTGAGGTCGTGCGTGTCGGCTGCAGCCGGGCCGGCGAGCGGATACCGTCAAGGCGGTGCGACGGCGGGGGGCCGTCCACCGCGGGAGGGCCCGAGTCCGTGCCGTACGACGGTGAAGCGGAGAGGGGCCGGCACCCGGCTCCCGGGTCCGGTCCGACCCAGCCGCGGGGCGGGTGCCCGTCCTGCCCGATCGACCGGAGCCGCACGCATGTCGGTCTCTCGCCGGACGTCCAGCACGTCGCGCACGTCGGGTAGCCGCCGCACCAGTCCTCCTGGCGGCCTCACCAAGGTGTACGTCCTCGACACGAGCATCCTTCTCGCGGACCCCGCAGCCATCAGGGGCTTCGCTGAGCACGAGGTCGTGCTGCCGCTCACGGTCATCACCGAGCTCGAGTCCAAGCGTCACCACCCCGAGCTCGGCTGGGCTGCGCGGCAGGCGCTGCGCACGATGGAGTCGATGCGCGTCGAGTTCGGCCACCTCGACGCACCCATCCCCGTCAACGACGAGGGCGGAACGATGCGGGTCGAGCTGAACCACCGCAACCTCGACGCCCTCCCCGACGGGATGCGCGGGGAGTCCAGCGACCACCGCATCCTCGCGGTGGCGGCAAACCTCGCCGCCGAGGGGCGGGACGTGGCCCTCGTGAGCAAGGACCTGCCGCTGCGGCTGAAGGCGTGCGTCGCCGGGCTGGAGGCGCAGGAGTACCAGCGCGAGGTCGTCCGGGACACGGGGTGGTCGGGCATGGTCACGATGTCCGTCGCCGCCGAGGTCATCGACCGGCTGTACGCCGACAAGGTGATCGACCTCGACGATGCACGCGAGCTGCCCTGCCACACCGGGCTCGTGCTGACCGCGGGCTCGCAGTCGGTCCTGGGACGCGTGCACCCGGACAAGCGGGTGCACCAGGTCGCGGGCGAGCGCACGCTGTTCGACGTGCACGGCCGCTCCGCGGAGCAGCGCCTCGCGATCGACCTGCTGGCGGACGAGTCGATCGGGATCGTCTCCATGGGTGGCCCGGCCGGCACCGGCAAGACCGTGCTCGCGCTCGCCGCGGGGCTCGAAGCCGTCCTGGAGCGGCGGACCCACCGGCGTCTCGTCGTCTTCCGCCCCCTGTACGCGGTCGGCCAGCAGGACCTCGGCTATCTGCCGGGCACCGAGGCCGAGAAGATGGCGCCCTGGGCCGCGGCGGTCTTCGACGCGCTCGACTCGTTCGTCGGGCCCGAGATCATCGAAGAGGTGCTCCACCGAGGTCTGCTCGAGGTGCTCCCGCTCACCCACCTGCGGGGGCGGACGCTGCCCGGCTCGTGGGTCGTCATCGACGAGGCGCAGAACGTCGAGCGTACGGCGCTGCTCACCGCGTTGAGCCGGCTCGGCGCGGGCAGCCGCGCGGCCCTGTGCTGGGACGTCGCCCAGCGCGACAACCTGCACGTCGGACGGCACGACGGTGTCGTCTCCGTCGTCCAGGGCCTCGCCGGCCACCCGCTCTTCGCCCACGTCGGGCTGCTCCGATCGGAGCGGAGCCCGGTCGCCGCACTCGTGGCAGGGCTGCTGGAGCACCACGACTTCGACGCCTGAGCCCTGCACACAGCAGAGTCATTCGGCAGCAGAGCCGTTCGACGGCAGAGTCACAGCGAGCCACGGCGAGGCTCTCCAGGCAGCCGCGCGCGGAGGCCTCGTTCACGCAGACCGCAATGTGATCGTCACCCTCCGTCACATTGTGAGCAAGGCCACGGCTGCCCAGTTGGACGTGCTCCCAGAGTTCATGCAGGGTGGGCGGCCGTGGGTCACTCCAGGGCGTTTTGCCCCTTGTGTCCCTGATCACCATCCGTGATCGAAGTGGCCCACGCTCTGCGTCACGCGGTGTGACCCGCGGGCGTGAGTCTCCCCGGCAGGCAGCACCTCGGGGGAGGCGACCGGCGCGCTCCAGGACACGGGCGGCCGGTTGACCGAGCAGTCGTCAGCTGGAAGGAACAGTCTTGAGCCGGATCTGCATCCGGGGGACCGCCCTGACCGCAGCAGCAGCTGTGGCAGGGTCCGCCGCGGTCATGGGCGTGGGCGCCTGGGCCGCCGAACCCGACAAGAAGCTGGCAGCGACCGAGGCCAAGACCGTCGAGCCCCGCGAGGCGAAGGCTGCCCACGCCGGGCGGTACCAGGCACAGCAGTGGCAGCACGCCAAGGTCGTGGGATGGGAGAAGCGCCACGCCCGTCTCGAGCGGGCCCGCAAGGCCGCTGCCGAGCGCGCTCGTGAGCGTCGCGAAGCGGCGGAGGCCCGTCGTGAGGCGGCGGCCGAGCGTGCGGACCGTGCCGAGCGCGCGGCGCCCGCGCCGTCCGGGTCGCCGCAGGAGATCGCCCAGAGCATGCTGGACGACTACGGCTGGAGCTCGAGCGAGTTCGGCTGCCTGCAGTCCCTGTGGGAGCAGGAGAGCAGCTGGGACCCGCAGGCCTCCAACCCGTCGAGCGGTGCCTACGGCATCCCGCAGGCCCTGCCGGGGTCGAAGATGGCCTCGGCCGGCGGTGACTGGCAGACGAACCCGGCTACCCAGATCGAGTGGGGGCTGGGCTACATCCAGGACCGGTACGGCAGCCCGTGCGCGGCCTGGGAGCACTCGCAGGCCAACGGCTACTACTGAGCCCGGCTGGGCTCAACTGGGCCGCAGGGCCTCGTACGACCGACAGGGCCGGGTGGACGGACACCGTCCACCCGGCCCTGTCGCGTGCGCGGTTCTCCCGGGCCGGCCCGGGCGGGTCGGCTAGCCCGGGCGGGTCATCGCGAGGACGTCGAGGGCCTCGTCGAGCTGAGCGGCGGTGAGCTTGCCCGCCTCGACGTAGCCTCGCTCGAGCACGACCTCGCGGATCGTCTTGCGCTCGGCCAGGGCCTGCTTGGCGACCTTGGCCGCCTCCTCGTACCCGATGTAGCGGTTGAGCGGGGTGACGATCGAGGGGGACGATTCGGCGTACTCGCGGCAGCGCTCCTCGTTCGCGGTGATCCCGTCGACGCACCGGTCGGCGAAGACCCGGGAGATGTTCGCCAGCAGCCGGATCGACTCGAGCACGTTGCGCGCCATCATCGGCAGCATCACGTTGAGCTCGAACGTGCCGGCGGCGCCGCCCCACGCGACCGCGGCGTCGTTGCCGACCACCTGGGCGCAGACCTGGCACAGGGCCTCGGGGAGCACGGGGTTGACCTTGCCCGGCATGATCGACGAGCCCGGCTGCAGGTCGGGGAGGAAGATCTCGGTGAGCCCCGTCCGTGGGCCCGACCCCATCCAGCGGATGTCGTTGGAGACCTTGTTGAGGCTCACGGCGATCGTCCGCATCTGGCCGGACACCTCGACGAGGCCGTCCCGGGCCCCCTGGGCCTCGAAGTGGTCCCGGGCCTCCGTGAGCGGCAGCCCGGTCACGCGGGCGACCTCGGCGATGACCTTGGCGGAGAAACCCGGGGGCGTGTTGATGCCGGTCCCCACCGCGGTGCCGCCCAGCGGCAGCTCGGCGAGCCGGGGCATCGAGGCCTCGAGCCGCTCGACCCCGAGCCGGACCTGTGCGGCGTACCCCGCGAACTCCTGGCCGAGCGTGACCGGGGTGGCGTCCATGAGGTGCGTCCGCCCGCTCTTGACCACGGTGACGAACTCCTCGGACTTGCGGGCCAGGGCCGCCTCGAGGTGGCGCAGCGCGGGGACGAGGTCATGGGAGACCGCGCTCGTGGCGGCGATGTGGATCGAGGAGGGGAACACGTCGTTGGACGACTGCGACGCGTTGACGTGGTCGTTCGGGTGGACCGGGCGGCCCAGCCGCTCGGTGGCGAGCGTCGCCACGACCTCGTTCGTGTTCATGTTGGAGGAGGTGCCCGACCCGGTCTGGAACACGTCGATGGGGAAGTGGTCGTCCCATCGGCCCGCGGCGACCTCGGAGGCGGCCTCGGCGATCGCCTCCGCCATGTCCTTGTCGAGGACGCCCAGCTCAGCGTTGACCCGGGCGGCCGCCGCCTTGATGTGCGCCAGCGCCTCGACGTGGGCCCGCTCGAGCCGCTGCCCGGAGATCGGGAAGTTCTCGACCGCCCGGTGCGTCTGGGCCCGCCACTTCGCCCAGGCAGGGACCCGCACCTCGCCCATCGAGTCCTGCTCGATGCGGTACTCCTGCTCGCTCATGCCCACTCTCCCGCCGCAACGACCCGCTCGCTGACGGCCACTCAGCCTACGCACCCGGTGATTCCGCTCCTCCCGGTGTGGCGGAGGGCTGAATCGAGCCCGGACGGGGTACACACGAAGGGCGGCCGTAGAGGACCCCGACTGCGGGTCCAGGCCGGAGGGAGCCTCGCCATGACGGCCACGATGAGCACGGCACCCGGGCGCCGCCGCAATGCCCCCCGGTACGCGCGCAAGATCGTCGTCGATGCGCTGGGGGACGGCATCACCTGTGGTCACTGCCGGCGTGCCCGGTCCGTGACCGAGCGGGAGTGCACCCACTGCGACGCGCCCATGCGGGGGCGCGGGTAGCCGGCCCCACCCGGGAGCGCCGGCTCAGTCGACCAGGCGCCGGCGCATCCACCGCACGGCCAGCAGCCACATGAGCACGGCGAACGCGACGAGCGCGGCGACGTGCCCGAGGTCGGCCAGCGGCTCGATCCCGAACGCGGCGTGCCGCACGAGCTCCACGCAGTGATACAGCGGGTTCACCTGTGCCGCGGTCGCGGCCCAGCCCGGCAGCGTGTCAATGGGGAAGAACGTGCCCGCGACGAGGAAGAGCGGGGTCAGCACCGCCGAGATGATGTAGTTGAAGCTGTCGATCGACGGGACGACGGCAGACACCCAGATGCCGAACAGCGCGAACCCGAGCCCGGTGAGGTACCCGACCAGCGGGACGACGAGCATGCCGACCGAGGGCTCGAGCCCGAAGACCATCGCGACGAGCAGCGGGGCGCACCCGTACACCCCAGCCTTGGCCGCGATCCAGGACGCCTCCGCGGTGACGAGCTCGTGCACGTCGACCGGGGTGGCGAGCAGCGCGTCGTACGTCCGCTGGTAGATCCGCCGGACGAAGGTGGTGAACATGCCGGCGAAGGCGGACGTGAAGAGCACCGCGGTCGCGACCACCCCAGTGCCGAGGAACTCGATGTACTGGTAGCCGGCCACCACCCCGACGAGCGCGCCGAACCCCGCGCCGAACGCGAGCAGGTAGATCGTCGGCTCGACGATGGACGAGAACGTCGTGGAGGCCCAGTAGCGGCGGAAGAGGGTGACCTCCCGCGTCCACACTCCCGCGAAGGCGGCAGGGTCGAGCCACCGGACGCGCGACGCGGCCTCGCCCGCGGGCCCGTCGTCGACGTGGGTCGTGCTCACTCCAGACGCTCCCCGGTGAGGAGGACGAAGACGTCCTCGAGGTTGGCGGCCCGGGGGACACCCTCGCCGAGCCGGTCGGCCACGCTCGCCGGGATCCCCTCGGCGCGCAGCAGCGACACCGAAGGCCCCGTGCGCCGTGTCGACAGCCCGGCGTCGTGAGCCACCGCCTCGATCTCGCGCAGGCGCGCGGGCTCCCCGTAGTACTCGGCGGCGACCTCGCCGGCGTACCGGCTCAGGAGCGCCTGGGGTGACCCGCGGGCGATCACCTGGCCGTGCGCCATGATCGCGACGTCGTCGGCGAGCCGCTGCGCCTCCTCGATGTAGTGCGTCGACATGAGCACCGTGACGCCCCGGGTGCGCAGCGCGGCCACCAGCGCCCACAGCTCCTGGCGGACCTGCGGGTCGAGACCGACGGTGGGCTCGTCCAGCAGGACGAGCTCGGGGGAGTGGACGAGCCCGCGGGCGATCAGCAGGCGCCGGCGCATGCCGCCGGAGAGCTCGCTGACCTTCGAGCCCGCGCGGTCCTCCAGCTGGGCGACGCCGAGCGCACGGTCGACCGCGGCCCGCCGGTCGCGCACGGGGACGCGGTAGAGGACCGCGTACACCATGAGGTTCTGGCGGGTGGTGAGCTCGACGTCGAGGTTGTCGAGCTGCGGCACCACGCCCATGCGCGCACGTGCGCGCTTCGAGTCGCCCGGCACGTCGTGGCCGAGCACGCGGATCTCGCCGGCGTCCGCCCGGGACTGCGCGGTGAGCAGGCGCATCGTCGTCGACTTGCCCGCCCCGTTCGGCCCGAGCAGCCCGAGGCACGTGCCCGGGGCGATGTCGAGGTCAAGGCCGTCGACGGCGGTGACCGAGCCGTACCGCTTGACCACGCCCTGCAGCCACACCGCGGCGTCGCGGTCGGCCCCACGGCCGGCCGCGACCTCCTCCGGCGAATCGAGGCGCGCGTCTCGCTCCACGGGGTGACACTACGGCCGTACGACGACATCTCTCACGCCACTTATTCGCGACTCGGCCGTGCTGGAGGTGGCGAAGAGCCACGGACAGGCGTAGATCTTTGTCCACGCGGATGCGTGTCGGTCATGAGGACCATGCGGGGTGACACGAACGGAGGCAGCCGTGGGCGACGAGGACAGGACCGCACGCTCCGGCCGGACCTCGTCGCGAGGTCGGACGGCGTCCCGCCCCGCCAGGCGTCGGGCGCTGGTGGCGGCGCTCGCGATCGCGGGCATGGGGCTGGCTGCGTGCGGCGGCGGGTCCGGCGGTGGCCCCTCGACCCTCACTTGGTATACGAACCCGGACAACGGGGGTCAGGCGCGGCTCGCGGAGAAGTGCACGAAGGAGGCCGGGGGCAGGTACAGCATCGTCACGCAGGGCCTGCCGACCGCGGCGGACCAGCAGCGCGAGCAGCTCGTCCGGCGGCTCGCCGCCAAGGACAGCTCGATCGACCTCATGAGCCTCGACCCGCCGTTCACCGCGGAGTTCGCGAACGCCGGCTACCTGTACGAGTTCAGCGAGGCGGAGCGTGCCGAGTTCACCGAGGGCGTGCTCGACGCCCCGATCGAGGCAGCCGAGTTCAAGGGCAAGCTCGTCGCCGCCCCGTTCTGGGCGAACACCCAGCTGCTCTGGTACCGCAAGTCCGTCGCCGAGGCCGCCGGCGTCGACCCGACCGCGGAGGACTTCACCTGGGAGCAGATGATCGAGGCAGCCGACGCGCAGGAGAAGACGATCGGCGTGCAGGCCCTGCGGTACGAGGGCTACATGGTCTGGATCAACGCCCTCGTCGACTCGGCGGGCGGGCAGATCCTCGAGGACTCCGCCGCCGGCGCCGACGCCGTCCCCTCGCTCGAGTCCGCGTCCGGCGAGGCCGCCGCCGAGGTGATCGGTGACCTCGCCCGGTCGAAGGCCGCTGTCGCGGGCATCGCCACCGCGGACGAGGAGGCTGCGCGCGTCGCGTTCCAGTCCGACTCGGGTGGGTTCATGGTCAACTGGCCGTACATCTGGCAGGCGGCGAACGCGGAGGTCGACGCGGGCGGTCTGGACAAGGCCGTGGTCGACGACATCGGCTGGGCCCGCTACCCCCGGGTGGACGCGGGCACGCCCAGCGCCCCGCCGCTCGGCGGCATCAACCTCGCGATCGGCGCCTACAGCGATGACCAGAGAGCCGCCGTCGACGCCGCCCGCTGCATCACGTCGACGGAGAACAAGACGGTGTACATGCTCGACTCGGGCAACCCGTCGGCGGCGTCGGCCTCCTACGACGACCCGGAGGTCGTCGAGGCGTTCCCGATGGCCAGCCTGATCCGTGAGTCGATCGACGACGCCGGCCCACGCCCGATCACGCCGTTCTACACGGACGTGACCACGTCGGTGCAGCGCACCTGGCACCCGCCGGGATCAGTCAACCCGGACTCCACCCCGGCAGAGGCGGACAGCCTCATCACGCAGGTGCTCGACGGGGAGGTGCTGCTGTGACCACCACCACCGAGCGTCCGCCGGATCGCCGGCGGGCTGTGGCGAAGCGGACGGAGCGCGAGAGGCACGAGCGGCGGCTCGGGCTGCGGCTCGCGTCTCCGTCGTTCGTCGTCATGCTCCTGGTCACCGCGTACCCCCTGCTGTACGCGCTGGTGCTCAGCCTCTACAACTACCGGCTCACCGACCCCGAGGGGCGCGAGTTCGTCGGGCTCAAGAACTACGCCACGGTCCTCACCGACGAGCTGTGGTGGCAGGACCTGAAGACGACGTTCATCATCACGTTCGTGACCGTGGCCGTCGAGCTCGTCATCGGCTTCGCGTTCGCGATGGTGATGCACCGGCTGGTGTTCGGTCGGCGGACGGTGCGCACGGCCATCCTCGTCCCGTACGGGATCGTCACGGTCATCTCCGGCTTCGCCTGGCGGTTCGCGTTCGCGAGCGACTCCGGCTTCGTCAACGCCTGGTTCGGTCTGGAGGACTACGACTTCTTCGCCCAGACCGGGTCGTCGCTGTTCGTCATCATCCTCTCGGAGATCTGGAAGACGACGCCGTTCATCTCGCTGCTGCTCCTCGCCGGCCTCGCGCAGGTCCCCGAGGAGCTCCAGGAGGCGGCCAAGGTGGACGGGGCAACCGCCTGGCAGCGCCTGTGGCGGGTGACGATCCCGAACATGAAGGCGGCCATCATGGTCGCGCTGCTCTTCCGCACGCTCGACGCGTGGCGCGTCTTCGACAACATCTTCGTCATGACGGCGGGGGCGAACGAGACGGAGAGCCTCTCGTTCCTCGCGTACCGGCAGAACGTGACGCTACTCAACCAGGGCCTCGGCTCGGCCGTGTCCGTCCTGCTGTTCCTGTCGGTCGTCGTGATCGCCTTCCTGTTCGTCAAGGGCTTCCGCACCGACCTGTCCCAGGTGAGGGGTGACCGATGAGGCGCCAGAGCCCGTGGTGGACCGTCGGCACCATCGCGATCCTCGTCTACACGGTCTTCCCGATCGTGTGGATCGTCTCGCTGTCCTTCAAGGACCCGGCGGACGTCCGCAACCGCAAGTTCTGGCCCAGCGAGTGGACGTGGGTCAACTACGACACCGTGTTCAACGACTCGCTGTTCACCTCGGCGCTACGCAACTCGATCGGCATCTCGCTGATCGCGACCGCCATCTCGGTGACCATCGCGATGTTCGCCGCGTACGCGATCGCCCGGCTGCAGTTCCCCGGCAAGAAGCTGCTGCTCACGATGGCGCTGGCGATCGCGATGTTCCCACAGGCGTCCCTCATCGGCCCGCTGTTCAACATGTGGCGGTCGATCGGCCTGTACGACACCTGGCTCGGGCTGATCATCCCGTTCCTCACGTTCGCGCTGCCGCTATCCATCTGGACGCTGTCGGCGTTCTTCCGTGAGATCCCCTGGGAGATGGAGCAGGCCGCGCAGGTGGACGGGGCCACCCCGTGGCAGGCGTTCCGCAAGGTGATCGTCCCGCTGGCCGCGCCGGGCGTGTTCACGACGGCGATCCTCACGTTCTTCTTCTGCTGGAACGACTTCCTGTTCTCGATCTCGCTGACGTCGACGGACACGGCCCGGACGGTCCCGGCGGCGCTGGCGTTCTTCACCGGCGCCTCGCAGTTCGAGTCGCCCGTCGCACCGATCGCCGCCGCGTCGGTGATCGTCACCATCCCGATCGTCATCCTGGTGCTGCTCTTCCAGCGCAGGATCGTCGCCGGCCTCACCTCCGGCGCCGTCAAGGGCTAGTACGAGGAGTCGCGGACACATGGCTGCCATCACGATGAAGAACATCGTCAAGGAGTACGGCGACGGCTTCCCCGCCGTGAACGACATCAGCCTGGACATCGCAGACGGCGAGTTCATGATCCTCGTGGGACCGTCCGGGTGCGGCAAGTCCACGCTGCTTCGGATGATCGTGGGCCTCGAGGACATCACCGCGGGCGACATGCTCATCGGCGAGGAGAGGGTCAACGAGAAGGCCCCGCGCGACCGCAACCTCTCCATGGTGTTCCAGAACTACGCCCTCTACCCCCACCTGTCGGTCTTCGAGAACATCGCGTTCCCGCTGCGGCTCAAGCGCATCCCCGACCCTGAGGTCCGGCAGCGCGTCGAGGACGCCGCGGGCATGCTCGAGCTGACCGAGCATCTGCAGCGCAAGCCGGCCAACCTCTCCGGCGGGCAGCGCCAGCGTGTCGCGATGGGGCGTGCGGTCGTCCGCAAGGCCGACGCGTTCCTCTTCGACGAGCCCCTGTCGAACCTGGACGCGAAGCTGCGCGGCCAGATGCGTACGGAGATCGCCCGCATGCAGCGCCGCCTCGGCACGACCACCGTGTACGTCACGCACGACCAGACCGAGGCGATGACGCTCGGGGACCGTGTCGCGGTGCTCCGCAAGGGCCTGCTCCAGCAGGTCGCCACGCCGCGCGAGCTGTACGAGCAGCCGGTCAACCTGTTCGTCGCCGGGTTCATCGGGTCACCGCCGATGAACTTCCTGCCCGCACGGGTCTCGGGGGCACGCCTCGAGCTGCCCTTCGTCACCGTGGACCTTCCGCCGGAGATGCGCCAGGCCGTGGGTGACCGCGACCTGCTCATCGCGGGTGTGCGGCCGGAGCGCTTCGAGGACGCCGGCCTCGTGGACGCGCAGAAGCGGGGCTCGGGTGCGGTGTTCTCCGCTCACGTCGACGTCATCGAGTGGCTCGGCAACGAGCAGTACGCCTACATCCCGTACGAGGCGCCGCCCGAGATCCACCGGCAGCTGAGCGAGCTGGAGCGCGAGCTCGACTCCGAGCAGCTGCGCGACCAGATCATCGTGTCCATCGACGCGGCGAGCCGCATCCGCGAGGCGGCGGAGGCAGAGTTCTGGTTCGACCCCCGGCGCATGCACCTCTTCGACCCGGCGACCGGCGACAACCTCACCCGCACGGACACAGACGCGGCCGCAGGCCCGGGTGCGGCGGGTACCCGGCCGGTCGACACCCAGATGGGGGACTAGCCGGGCGGCTGGTCGGCCGCGGCTACCGGCTCAGCCCGTCGCCACGGCGGTCACCTCGGGCGCTCGCTCAGGTCGCCCGGCTGAAGTCGATCGCGCTGTACGCCCGGAGCTTGGACAGCTTGTGCTCGCTCTCGATGAGCCGGATGGTCCCGCTCCGGGAACGCATGACGAGGGAGTGCGTGTGAGCGCCGCCGGCCTGGTACCGGACGCCGCGGAGCATCTCGCCGTCGGTGACGCCGGTGGCGACGAAGAACATGTCGTCGCCGCGGACCAGCTCGTCCGTGGTGAGCACCTGGTCGAGGTCGAGGCCGGCGTCGATGGCCCGCTGGCGCTCGTCCTCGTCCCGGGGCCACAGCCGGCCCTGGATGACGCCGCCGAGGCACTTGATCGCGCAGGCGGCGACGATGCCCTCGGGCGTCCCGCCGATGCCGTACAGCAGGTCGATGCCGGTGCCCTCGCGGGCAGCCATGATGGCGCCGGCGACGTCGCCGTCGGTGATGACGCGGATCCGCGCGCCGGTCGCGCGGATCTCCTTCACCATCTGCTCGTGTCGCGGCCGGTCGAGGACGACGACGGTGATGTCCTCCGGGGCGCAGTACTTGGCCTTCGCCACCCGGCGGATGTTCTCCGAGACCGGGGCCTCGAGGTCGACGACGTCCGCGGCCTCCGGCCCGGTGGCGAGCTTCTCCATGTAGAACACGGCGGACGGGTCGTACATCGTGCCCCGCTCGGCCACGGCCATGACCGACAGCGCGTTGTTCATGCCCAGGGCGGCGAGGCGGGTGCCGTCGATCGGGTCGACGGCCACGTCGCACTCGGGGCCCGTGCCGTCGCCCACCCGCTCCCCGTTGAAGAGCATCGGCGCCTCGTCCTTCTCGCCCTCGCCGATCACCACGACCCCGTTCATGGACACGGTGC
Source organism: Actinomycetes bacterium (assembly GCA_050743265.1). Taxonomy (GTDB): domain Bacteria; phylum Actinomycetota; class Actinomycetes; order JBOGEN01; family JBOGEN01; genus JBOGEN01. The sequence continues at coordinate 4,247 of JBOGEN010000123.1, read as the reverse complement.
CGATGAGCTGGCGCATGGCGTTGACGGCCGCGGCGTCAGCCCCGTTCTTGTCGCCCCGGCCGACCCAGCGGCCGGCAGCCATCGCGGCGGCCTCGGTGACCCGGACGAGCTCGAGGGCGAGGTTGCGGTCGGGGGCGGCCGTCGTGACCTCGAGCGGCGGGGGGACCTCGGCATCCGTCATGCGTGACTCCCCTCCGACGTCGGCTGGCGTGCGGCAGATCGTATCGGTCAACCGCCGGGCGGGCACCCGTCTCGGGCCCGGCCCGGCCTCGATCCGGGCCCAGTGCCGGTGCCCTGTCCGTAGAGTGCCGCCATGACCGAGGACGCCCACGCGGACCTGCTCAGGTACCGCGAGGACTACCCGATCCTGGCCCGTACGACGTACCTGGTCAGCAACTCGCTGGGGGCGATGCACCGGCGGACGCGGGAGCGGCTCACCGAGTACGCCGACCTGTGGGACGCCGAGGGCGTGGTCGCCTGGTACACGTGGGTGGACGAGATGTACCGTGTCGCGGACCTCGTGGGCGAGATCATCGGGGCCCCGCCGGGCACCACCGTGATGCGCCAGAACGTGGCCGACCTGCTCGGTGACGTGGCCTCGTGCATCGACTGGACCGGCCCGCGCAACAAGGTCGTCTACTCCGACATGGAGTGGCCCTCCTCCCACTACATGTGGCAGGAGCACCGCCGCCGCGGGGCCGAGGTGGTCGTCGTGCCGACCGAGGACGGGGTGATCCTGTCCGTGGAACGGCTCGTCGACGCCATCGACGAGCGCACGGCGATCGTGCCCGTCTCGCACGTGCTCTTCCGGTCCTCGACGCTGGTCGACGTCCGGCCCGTCGTGGAGAAGGCTCACGCGGTCGGGGCGCTCGTGCTGCTGGACGCGTACCAGTCGGCCGGCTGCCTGCCCGTCTGCGTGACCGACCTCGGTGTCGACCTGTGCGTCGGTGGCTCGGTGAAGTTCCTGTGCGGCGGCCCCGGCGCCGGGTGGATGTACGCGCGGCCCGAGGTGGCCGAGCGGCTGCGTCCAGCCTCGTTCGGCTGGTTCGGGCATGCCCGGGCGTTCGACTTCGAGTTCGACGAGGCCGAGTACGCCCCCGGTGTGCGGCGGTTCGCGGGCGGCACGCCCGGCGTCCCTGCGGCGTACGCGGCCTCGGCGGGGTACGCGGGCCTGCTCGCGGCGGGGATCGAGCGCGTACGGGAGCGGTCGCAGTCGCTGACACAGCCGCTGCTCGAGCGTGCGCTCGAGCGCGGGTTCACCGTGAGGTCGCCGCACGACCCGGCCCAGCGGGGCGGGCACGTGACCATCGACCCCGGCGACGCGGACCACGTCCACCACGAGCTGGTGCGCCGCGGGTTCCTCGTGGACCACCGGCCGGGACACGGCATCCGGGTCGGCCCGCACTTCTACAACACGCGGGAGGAGACCCTGGCCGTGCTCGACGAGATGGAGAAGATCAGGGCCGGGCGCTGAGTCAGCGCCCGGCCCCGTCCGTCACGGTCGCGGCGGTCTCGTGTCGTCCGCCGCCGCGCTCGCACCGCTCGACCCGGCTGAGCCGCTCGGGACGGCCGAACCACCCGATGCCGGTGCGGTCGCCTCCGCAGGGACGGCGGCGTCGGTGGTCTCGGCGTCCCGCTCACGTCCCGGTGTCGGCAGGTCGAAGCGCCGGATCACGGCCCGGAACAGCAGGTAGTAGACGGCGGCGTACACCGCCCCGATCGGGACGAGCAGCCACGGCTTCGTCGCGATGTTGTAGTTCAGCAGGTAGTCGATCAGACCGGCGGAGAACCCGAAGCCGTGCTTCACGTCGAGCGCGGCCACCAGCGCCATCGAGATGCCCGTGAGCACCGCGTGGATCGCGAACAGCAGGGGGGCGACGAAGAGGAACGCGAACTCGATCGGCTCGGTGACACCGGTGACCAGCGCGGTGAGGCCCGCGGACAGCATGATCCCGCCGACGGCGGCACGCCGCTCGGGTCGTGCCTCGTGGACGATGGCGATGGCGGCCGCGGGCAGGCCGAACATCATGATCGGGAAGAAGCCGGCCATGAACGTCCCGGCGGTCGGGTCGCCCGCGAAGAAGCGGTTCAGGTCGCCGTGCGCCCCCTCGTACGAACCGAACACGAACCACACGAGCGAGTTCACGATGTGGTGCAGGCCGAACGGCAGCAGCGCGCGGTTGACGACGCCGTACACGCCCGCCCCGAATGCCCCGGCACCGGTGATCCACTCGCCGAAGCTGTTGATGGCCTCGCCGACCGGCGGCCAGATCGCCGCGCAGACCACGGCGAGCAGCATCGTGGCGAACGCGGTGACGATGGGCACGAACCGCCGTCCGCCGAAGAACGCCAGCCAGTCCGGCAGCTTGATCCGGTAGAAGCGCTGGTAGAGCAGTGCGGTAGTGAGCCCGACGAGGATGCCGCCGAGCACCCCCATCGTCACCGGCTCGTCGTTGATGACGTTGTCCTCGGTCAACGTGGTGAACACGTTGTCGAACACGAGGTAGCCGACCACGGCGGCGAGCGCGGTCGAGCCGTCCGCCCTTCGGGCGAACCCGATGGCGACGCCGACCGCGAAGAGGATCGGAAGGTTGTCGAACAGCGCCCCGCCCGCGGCGGCGAGGACGGAGGCCGGGCCCTCCCAGCCGAGCCCGTCCGCGCCGAGCATGTCGGCCTGGCCGAACCGCAGCAGCAGCGCGGCGGCCGGCAGCACCGCGATGGGCATCATGAGGCTGCGGCCCACCCGTTGCAGTACGGCGAACATGCCGTGCAAGGCGTTTCTCGCGGGGGACGTGGTCGTGGTCGCGCTCATCCGAGGTCTCCTGGGGTCTGGTCAGAACGGGCGGTCGTCCGGGCATCTGAGAGGTCACGCGGGATGTCTCGGTGGTCCGGCGGGACATCGAGGGCGACCCGCAACCGGTAGCGGTCACCGCGGTACGTGGAGACCGCGTACTCCACGGGGTGGCCCTGCGCGAGCGAGCGGCGTTGCACCAGCAGCACCGGGTCCCCCGTCCGGAGGCCGAGCAGTCGCACGTCCGGCTCCCCGGCGATGCCGGCCTCGATGGTCTGCTCCCCGGCGTCCAGCACCAGGCCGTACGTCTCGGCGAGGACTGCGTACAGCGAGCGGTCGGCGAGCGGTCGGTCCGCGAGACCCGGCACGAGCGGGTCGGGCAGGTGCGCGCGCTCGACCGCCATCGGGGCGCCGTCCGCGGTGCGGAGCCGATCCACCAGGCAGACCGGCGTACGGGGGGCGAGGTCGAGCGCATCGGCCACCGCGTCCGTGGCCGGGACGACCCGGTGCCCGAGGTCGACGGCGCCCGGACGTAGGCCGCGAGCGCGCATGTCGTCGGTGAACGAGGTGAGCCGCAGCGGCATGACGATCGTCGGCCGGGCGACGAACGTGCCGCGCCCGGGCACGCGGCGGAGCCACCCCTCGGCGACCAGCGCGTCCACGGCCTGCCGGACCGTCATGCGGGAGAGCGCGAACCGCTCCGCCAGCTCGCGCTCGGACGGGATCGCGGCACCGACGGCGAGGTCGTCCGCGATGTGGTCGAGGAGGATGTCGCGGAGCTGCGCGTGCTTCGGGACGGGGCTGGACGGGTCGACACGCCCTGGACCCGCTCCGCCGGGAGCCTTCGTGGCCTCGGTGGCACGGCCCTCGGTCATGCGCCGAAATCCCCTGTCGCGACGCCGGGACGATTGGTTAGTGTCTGGTCCAGACCGGCCTAGACCGCATCATTGGGGGACTAGACCACGCGTTCCGGGCAAGTGTCAACGGAACCGGAGGGCGCGCACGCGCCTTGGTCGGTCGTCCGGGGAGAGGAGCGCGCGCCATGCCGACGGAGGTCGCGGCACCCCGCGTCGTCGCCGGCGGGGTCGTGCACGCACCCGGTGCGGTCGTGCTGGGCGCCGGGCGGGTGGTGGCGGTGCGGACGGGTGCGGAGGCCCTGGCCGACGCCGACGTCGTGCTCGACTCCGGCGTCCTCGTGCCGGGGCTGGTGGACGCCCAGGTCAACGGGTACGCGGGCGTGGACCTCGTCGACGCCTCGCCGCAGGAGTGGGCGCACGTGTCCCAGCGGCTGGTGCGCGCCGGCGTCACCGCGTACGTCCCGACGTTCATCTCCGCCTCTGTCGACGTGCTCGAGGCGGCGCTGGTCCGTGCCGCGGCCGCCCGGGCGTCCTGGCAGGAGGACGGGTCCGACGCGGGCGCCGAGCCGATCGGCGTCCACCTCGAGGGGCCGTTCCTG
>JBOGEN010000122.1:0-8601 GCA_050743265.1 Actinomycetes bacterium | reverse complement strand
GCCCTGGCACGGCTACGTCTACACCCCGGAGGAATGGCCCGACGAGCTCGACCACGAAGCCCAGCTCGCCGTCCAAGGCCGCCACTACGAAACCGGAACCAAACTCGCCCACACCGCCGAACCGACCAAGCGTGCTGCCGAGTGACCGGTTCGTCGTCCAGTACTCAGCACCGGTGGAGGTGACGTCGTGCGCAAGTTCGGCTCAGACCTGGTCGTAGATCTCTTGCGGGCCTACGAGATCCCGTTCGTGCCCATGAACCCTGGCGCCTCGTTCCGAGGCCTCCATGACTCGTTGGTGAACTGGGGCACCGGTGGGCCGGAGATGATCATCTGCACCAACGAGAAGATCGCCGTCAACGTCGCGCACGGCTACGCGAAGATGACCGGCCGCCCGCTGGCCGCCATCGTCCACGACGTCGTCGGGCTCATGCAGGGAACCATGGGCGTGTACACCTCGTACCTGGACCAGGTCCCCGTCCTCGTCCTCGGGGGAACCGGGCCGATGGCGATCAGCCAGCGGCGCCCGCACATCGAGTGGATCCACACGGCGTTCCCGCAGGGGGACCTTGTGCGGAACTTCGTCAAGTGGGACGACCAGCCGTTCGACGCGCAGGGCGTCGTCGACGGGTTCGCACGCGGCTACCAGGTCGCGACGACAGAGCCGTGCGGCCCCGTGTACATGTGCTACGACCTGGGCTTCCAGGAGCAGCCACTCGATGACGAGCCGGCCCTCGTCGTCCACCGGCGACCGCCCGAGAAGCAGTTTCCTGCCGCCGAGGACGCCCTTCGCGAGATCGCCCGTGCCCTCGTACGCGCGAAGAGCCCGGCCATCGTGGCAGGGCGCGTCGGCCGTGACCCGGGAGCAGCCGCGGCGCTGGGGGAAGTTGCCCGGCTGGCCGGCGTCCCCGTGCTCGACCAGGGATGGAGGTTCAACCTCCCGAACGTCCACCCGATGCACTGCGCAGGCAAGGAGGCGGTCGACGGGGCCGACACGGTGCTCGCACTCGACGTCGTCGACCTGTACGGAGCACTGACGTCCCCCACCGGCGGACGCGGGTCGCCTCGCCGGTGGCTGCCGGCCGAGGACGCCCACCTTGTCGAGATGCGCCTCGACTTGCTGAGCGGCAACGGGTGGCTCCCCAAGTTCGAGAAGTACCAGCCGGTCGACGCCACGGTGATGGCAGACACGTCGCTTGCGCTGCCCGACCTGGTGCGGGTTCTCGAGGAGGAGACCCGAGGGGCCGGCGCGTCATCGTCGGTGCGGCAGCGAACCGAGCTGTGGAGCGCGCGTCACGCGCAGTACCGGGAGACAGCGCGTCGGGAAGCGCGGAAGGTCTGGGACGCGCGGCCGATCAGCACGGCGCGACTCGCAGGCGATCTCTGGGACGTCGTCCGGGACGAGGACTACGTGCTCACCGGCAGCGGCCTCAGCGGATGGGTCACGAAGCTGTGGGACCTCGACGACTGGTCTCGATACCCGGGACGCTCGCTCGGCACGGCGACCCAGATCGGAACGTCGATGGGGGTCGCCTTGGCATGCCGCGGAACAGGAAAGTTCGTGGTCAATGTCCAGCCGGACGGCGATCTTCTCTTCGACCCCGGAACCCTCTGGACAATTGCCTCATCCCGGCTGCCGATGGTGATGGTGATGTTCAACAATCGGGCATACTACAACGATTGGGAACATCAACAGGACGTCGCGCGTGACCGTGGACGGGACGAGAGGAGGGCGCACATCGGACTCGATCTCGACGGTCCCGCGCCTGACTACGCAGCCATGGCGCGGTCGTTCGGCTGGTCCGCAGAGGGGCCCATCGAGGAGCCCGAAGAGCTCAGACCTGCGCTCGAACGTGCGGTGAAGCTGGTCAGGGACCAGGGCGTCCCCGCTCTGGTCGACGTCGTCTGCCAGCACCGATGACGGGTGACCGCGCTCCCCGGTACACCGTGGCGATCACCGGTGCGACCGGAGCGATCTTCGGCATACGAATTCTCGAGATGCTGCGCGGGCAGGACGTCGAGTCGCACCTGATCGTCAGCAATTGGGGGCGTCGGACGATCGAGCACGAGACCCGCTATTCCGTTGACGACGTGCGGGCTCTGGCCGACGTCGTCCATCCGGTCGGGGACCAGGCGGCGACGTTGTCGAGCGGTTCTTTTCGGATGGACGGAATGATCGTCGCGCCGTGCAGCGTGCGTACGCTCGCGGGAATTGCGCACGGTCTCGCCGACAACCTGGTGACCCGCTCGGCCGATGTCATCCTGAAGGAGCGGCAGCGGCTCGTGCTGCTCGTCCGAGAGGCGCCACTCAGCGAGATCCACCTGCGGAACATGCTGACGCTCGCGCAGATGGGTGTCGTCATCCTGCCGCCGGTACCCGCGTTCTACAGCAATCCCTCATCCATCGAGGACCTCGTGAACCATGTCGCGGCGCGTGCGCTCGACCAGCTGGGCCTGGAGTCCAAGGACATCAATCGGTGGAACGGCCGCTTGGAGCGCTACTCCTCCCTCACGGGGACCGAGGAGTAGACGCCCGTTCCGGGTGCTCGACCAGACGGCGGCCCAGCAGCGGAGGCAGCGTCCGGGTGGCTGACGCAAGCTCTCTCAGGTCGGAGTCCACGAGCGCTTGGGCCCCGTCGCAGAGGGCTTCCTCAGGGTGCGGGTGGACGTCCACGATGATCCCGTCTGCCCCGGCACCCATCGCCGCTCGAGACAAGGGCAGCACGAGCTCACGGCGCCCACCGGAGTGCGACGGGTCGACCAGCACGGGGAGGTGGCTCAGCGCCTGCAGCACGGGAACCGCGCTGATGTCGAGGGTGAACCGGGTCGCCGACTCGAACGTACGGATGCCGCGCTCGCACAGGACGATGTCGAGCGTGCCGCGCTGGGCGACGTACTCCGCGGCCATCAGCCACTCCTCGACCGACGCCTGCAGGCCCCGCTTGAGCAGCACCGGCAGTCCCACGCCCCCGACGGCTTGCAGGAGGCCGAAGTTCTGCATGTTGCGGGCGCCGATCTGGAGCATGTCCGCGTGCTTGGCCACCAAGGGCACGTCGTGCCCGTCGACGACCTCGGTGACCACGGGCATGTCGAGAGACTCGCCGACCTCACGGAGGATCTCGAGCCCACGCAGGCCGAGTCCCTGGAAGGCGTACGGCGAGGTCCGTGGCTTGAACGCCCCGCCGCGCAGGATCGTGGCGCCGGCGGCCTTCGCCATCTGTGCCGCCTGGTAGGTCTGCTCGGCCGACTCGACCGCGCACGGCCCGGCGAGGAGGGTGAAGGAGTCCGGCCCGATGGGCACGCCGTGGACATCCACGGTGGACCGGGACGGATGGTTCTGGCGGCTCACCAGCTTGTACGGGGTCGAGACGCGAAGCACCTCGCTCACCCCGGGGATCGTGCCGAGGTTCAGCGAGCGGACCTGCTCGAGATCGCCGACGAGCCCGATGATCGTCCGGTTGACTCCACGGCTCACGAAGGCCTCGCCACCGGCCTCAGCCACGCGTGCGACCACCGACTCGACGTCCTTCGCCGACGAGTCGGGCTCCATGACGATGACCATGACGTCTCCGTTCCACTGCTGGGTCACGTACCGGCCTGGGTCTCGATCTGGGGCGGTGTCACCGCAGCACCCGGCGCTGGGCCGAACCCCGAAGGCCGCGCGTCGTCGAGCTAGGACGCGCCGGTCATGGTGACAAGGTACGTGAGTGGGTCGGCCCGGCCTTGCGGGGGCTTTGGACGTCACCACCCCTCGCGTACGGCCTCAGGCTTCGCCCGCGTCCCCCTGCGTCCTGCTCCCGGGTGCCGACGTCGACGAGCGTTTCGTGTGTGCCAGCGCGGAGCGGACAAGAGCGGTCAGGGAGGGCGAGTTCACCCAGAGAAGCGCCGCGACGTGCCGCACCGAGCAGGACGAGGGCACTGCCCACCTCGGTCGCGATGAAGAGCCGGATCGGCTGGGTGAGGCTGCGGACCCACGCGGTACGTCCGGCCAGGAGCCGGGGAGGGGGTCCCGCCATCAGCTCACCCCCCGTCGGATAAACCACCACCGCCCGTGGGGTGGCTGACAAGCATGACCCAGACCACCTTTCCCAGGATCGTCAGCTGCACCCCCCACGTCACGGCCCAGGACTCGAGGATGCGCAGGCCCCGGCCGTCCTCGCGCATAGGGTCGAGAAGCCTCGGTTGGGGCAGCCTGGGGTCACCGTCGCTGACCGCGACGACGAGCTGCTCACCCTCGTACGCAGCCATGAGCAGCAACGGTGTCCGCGCGTGCAGGACGCTGTTGGTGACGAGCTCGGAGGCCACGAGGGTGGCTGCCTCGGTGAGGGAGGCATGGGCTCCCCAGCGCGCGCACTCCTTCTCGAGTGCGTCCCGTGCGCACTTGGGGGATCGAAGATCGGCGGGCAAGCTCAGCTGGAGCGCGGGCAGCGCCGTGCGCGGGCCAGGCTCCTGTGACCCGCCCCAGGGGGAGAACACCTGCTGCAACATGGACGCCCCGCTTGCCCTCGACCCCCCGAGGGTTCCCGCTTCCCGTGATCGTCGAACCTGGATCGGGGGATCATCGCCCCAGGTCAAACGCCTGCGACGGGGCAGAGTCCCGTGGCGCGGGCGAGAGCGCGGCGGAGTGCCGATCGTGCCGTGATCAGCCGGTGGTGCCCTTCCGAGGGTGGGTCCGCGAGCGGGGGCTTGGTGAACGCCCGTGCGCGGGTAGGGGTACGGCACGCGCAGCGCCCTGGTGACGGACCCGGTGACGGGCTGCCCTGGCGCTGGCCGACCATCGGGGTGTGCGAAGGCTCCGGGTACTCGACGAGGAGGACGCGGTGGCTGAGGGATGCTGTGGGGCTCCCGACCTGCCCACCGTGTCCAGGGGGACGGGTGGGCGCTCGTGAGGGTTCTGGCCGCGACGCGGTCCGGCACGCTGGACGTGGCCGGGCGTCGCCGCGTGCTGGTGACGTTGTGCGTCACCGAGGTCACGAGCTGGGGCGTGCTCTACTACGCCTTCCCCGTGCTGGCGCCCGACATCAGGGCGGCCACCGGGTGGTCGCTGGCGTCGCTGACCGCGGCGTTCTCCAGTGGCCTTGTCGTGGCCGCGCTCGTGGGGATCCCGGTCGGCCGGGTACTGGACCGGCGGGGACCGCGTGCGGTGATGACCGCCGGATCGGTCCTGGCAGTGACCGCGGTCGTCGGTCTCGCCACTGCGCGCGGGCTCGTGTGGTTCGTGGGCGCCTCCCTGGTCGCCGGCGTGGCCATGGGCGCCGTGCTGTACCCGCCCGCGTTCGCGGCGCTGACCCGCTGGCACGGGCCCGGTCGCGTCCGCGCGCTGACGGCGCTGACGGTGGCGGGTGGACTGGCCAGCACCGTGTTCGCGCCCGTGACGGCGGCACTGTCCGCGCACCTCGACTGGCGACAGGTCTACCTCGTGCTCGCCGTCGTCCTGGCTGTGGTCACCGTTCCCGGGCACGCCTGGGGCCTGCGCGGGCCATGGCCGCACCCGGACCGACCCACGAGGTCTGTGAGTCACACCCCAGCGAGGGTGGTACGCAGCCGCTACTTCGTCGCGCTCGCGGCGGCGCTGACGCTGACGGCCTTCGCGGCGTTCGCCGTGGTGGTCAACCTGGTGCCCCTGCTGACCGAGCGCGGGGTCGGCGCGGGCACCGCGGCGGTCGTCCTCGGTCTGGGCGGCGTCGGGCAGGTCATGGGTCGCCTCGGCTATCGTCCGCTGGCAACCCGGATGACCGTCCGGGGCCGTACCGTGCTGGTCATGGCAGCCGTCGCCACTGCCACGGCCCTGTTGGGGCTGCTCACCTCGCTCGTCGCACTGGTCCTCGCGACCCTCGTCGCCGGTATGGCGCGCGGAATCCTCACGCTCCTGCAGGCCACCGCCGTCACCGACCGCTGGGGAACCGCGCACTACGGGCGGCTCAGCGGGGTGCTGTCCGCCCCGATCACGATCACCGTCGCCCTCGCCCCGTGGGGCGGCGCGAGCATCGCCACGCTCACGGGGGGCTACCCCGCGATGTTCCTCGTCCTCGCCGCCATCGCCCTGGCCGGTACCGTCGCCGCGCTGGCGAGCACACCGCCGGCCGTACGGGCGGCAGAGTCCGTCTCCTCCTGATCGGCGGCGACCCTCCGGGACAGCGAGCCCGTCAGTCCGTCTGGCTCTCGAACGAGCGCCGAACCCGGGCGCGGTCCTCCCCGTAGCTCATCGTCTCGTAGACGATCACCAGGCACAGCAGTGCGGTGACCGTCGCGAGTGTCACCAACGAGGGCACCCTTGTCGCCAGGGGGACACAGGCAAGGAGAAGAGCGGCGACAACCGCGCGCTGACGGTTGAGGGTGCGCACGTGACGCCACCTGACCGCGACGTGTCCCACCAGGTAGACGGCGATGCCGCCGAGCAGTGCGAAGGCAGGGACGGTGTGGAGCGGGTCCGCGACATGCGCGAGCGTCTCGTGCAGCCCGACGGCGGCGAGCACGATCCCGGCGACCAGCAGGAAGTGCATGTACGAGTAGACGTCGCGGGCGAGCTCGTTGCGCTCGCGGCCCTCGGCGGCGTTGACCAGACGTTGCGCGCCGAGGATCGCGACGACGTCGAAGTACAGCCACCACAGCGCGCTGACCAGCGCGACCCCGAGCACGGCCGCGGCCGCGACACCGAGGTCGAGCCCCACCTCGGCGCCGACGCCGAGTGCGACGATCGACTCCCCGAGGGCGACGATCACGATCAGCCAGTGCCGCTCGGCGAAGTGGCCGGGGACGAGCCTCCACCCGTCGGCGCCGAAGAAGTACGGCTCGGCCATGTCGAGCGCGAGCGCGAGTCCCCACACCGCGAGCTGCCACCCGGCGTCGAGGAACGAGCCGCCGATCACCAGCCCGACCCCGATCGCGGTGCCGACCGCGAGGCCACCGACCGACTGGCGCAGCGCGGCATCATCGCGGCTGGCGAGGACGAAGAGCACGATCTGGCCCACCCGTACGAGGCCGTAGGCGAGGGCGAACTCGAGGCCGGAGTCTGCGAAAGCACCCGGCACCGCCAAGGCGGCGAGCAACAGCCCGGCCATCGCGGCGAACAGCGCGATGCGGACCCCGCCCTCCTCGGGGTCGAGGACGCTGGTCAGCCAGGCGTACCCGACCCACGACCACCAGAGCAGCGCCAGCACCACCACGCCCTCGGCAACGCCCCGCCACGTCGGGTGCTCGACCATGAGCGCGGTGCACTGGGTGATCGCGAGCACGAAGACGAGGTCGAAGAAGAGCTCCAGCGGCTTGACGCGCTGCCCCTCGCGTAACACGACGCCGATCCTAGGCCGGGCTCGGCACCCTGGGCGGCGTGACGAACCGGTCGGTCCCGCGCCCGGTCACCCGGCGCACTGTGTCGGGGACACGCTCATCGTGAGTCCTGGGTAGCCACCCCCATCTGCCTCGACGCCACCGTGATGAGGCGTGTCTCCACCTCGTCGCCCGACCTCGGCGAGGCCGGCTGCGCGAGTCGTCCCATGGCGGTCGTGCCACGACACTGTGGACTTCGTCGTGGAAGTGATTGACAGGTCGCCACGAACGGCGCAATCTCTCCTCCAACCAATGGGGGGTAAAAGATGCGTCGCGTGTTCGTACCGTTGCTCTCGGTTCTGGTGCTGTCGGTCTCCCTTCTGTCCGCCACGGCCACGGCCGCACCGCGGGACCGTGGCGGCCACCTCGACGTGTACACGGGCACGATCGGTGCCGCCCAGGTCGAGGACCTGGTGGCGCTCGGGATCGACCGGCACGAGCTCGACGTGGCCCGGGTGCCGGGCGAGCGCGGTGAGAAGGCCCAGGTCCGGGTGGAGGCCATCCTGAGCGGCGCCCAGGCCGAGCGGCTGCGGGGCCAGGGGGTGGCTCTGAAGCCCAAGACCATCGACGGGCAGACCGCTGCCGAGCGGGCGACGGTCCAGGCCGCCGAGGGGTACGAGGTCTTCCGCACCTACAGCGGCGACGGCGGCCTGAAGCAGGAGTTCGAGCAGTTGGCGGCGGACAACCCCGGCATCACCAAGCTCGTGCCCTTCGGCCAGACGGTCAACGGCCAGGACATCGTGGCCCTCAAGGTCTCCAAGAACGCCAGAAAGAACATGGACGGCAAGAAGCCGGCCGTGCTCTACCTCGGCGCCCAGCACGCCCGTGAGTGGATCACCCCGGAGATGATCCGCCGGCTGGCGCACCACTTCCTCGACAGCTACGGCTCCGACCCCCAGATCACCCAGCTGGTCGACGACAACGAGCTCTGGCTCGTGCCCGTCGCGAACCCGGACGGGTACGACTTCACGTTCGAGCCCGGCCAGCGGCTCTGGCGCAAGAACCTGCGCGACAACAACGGCGACGGGATCATCGCCCCCGGCGACGGCGTCGACCTCAACCGCAACTTCGCGACCAAGTGGGGCTACGACAACGAGGGCTCCTCGCCGGCCCCCGGCAGCGAGACGTTCCGCGGAGCCGGTCCCGGGTCCGAGCCCGAGACGCAGGCCCTCGACGACCTCGCGGACCGCGTCGGCTTCGAGTTCCTGGTCAACTACCACTCCGCGGCAGAGCTGCTGCTGTACGGCACGGGCTGGCAGGTCGCCACACCGACAC
>JBOGEN010000121.1:0-33057 GCA_050743265.1 Actinomycetes bacterium | reverse complement strand
TGCGGCAGCCGGGCGGGCGGCCGGGTCGACACCGCGCCCCGACGCACCCAACACCCCGCGCCCGACCCCCACGCCGTCGCCGACCCCCACGCCGACCGTGCCCGGCGTCGACTGCTCGACGGTCGAGGTGACGCCGTGAGCCTCACCTCCGTCATCAGCAGGCCACGGGTCAGGACCCGCCGCGGTACGGAGCTCTTCCTGCTCGTCTTCGCCGTGCTGGTGGCGATGGGGGCGTACGCGACGGTCGGGCTGGCCACGAAGGGTGAGCTGCCGGCGGGCATGGTCGCCTACGGCCTGGGCCTGGGCGCCCTCGCCGGGGCCGCGCACGTCGTGGTGCGCCGCTTCGCCCCGTACGCCGACCCGATCATGCTGCCGGGCGTCACGCTGCTCAACGGGCTCGGGCTCGTCCTCATCCACCGCCTCGACCTGGAGAACCCCGAGGCGGGCGCGGACGCCCCGCTCCAGCTCGTCTGGACGGCGGTCGGCGTCGCCTTGTTCGTCCTCGTCCTGATGTTCGTCCGCGACCACCGCGGGCTGCAGCGGTACACGTACACCGCCGGGGTGGCGGGCCTGCTGCTGCTGGCGATCCCGGCGTTCCTGCCGGCGTCCATGAGCGAGGTCAACGGCGCCAAGATCTGGATCCGGCTGGCCGGCTTCTCCATCCAGCCGGGCGAGTTCGCCAAGTTCCTGCTCATGGTGTTCTTCGCCGGCTACCTCGTGGCCAAGCGGGACGTGCTCTCGCTGGCGAGCAAGCGCGTGCTGGGGGTCGACCTGCCGCGCGGGCGGGACATGGGCCCTCTGCTCGTGGCGTGGATGGCCAGCCTGGGCATCCTCGTCCTCGAGCGCGACCTCGGCACCTCGCTGCTGTTCTTCGGCATCTTCGTGGCGATGCTCTACGTGGCCACGGAGCGCCGCTCGTGGCTGCTGCTCGGCATCACCATGTTCCTCTCCGGCGGGTACGTCGCGTACCAGCTGTTCGGGCACGTCCAGCTGCGCATCAACATCTGGCTCGACCCGTTCCAGGACGCCAACGGCGAGGGCTACCAGATCGTCCAGGCGATGTACGGGTTCGCCAGCGGGGGCATCCTCGGCACCGGGCTGGGCCAGGGCAGGCCCGACACCGTGCCGTTCGCCAAGACCGACTTCATCATCGCCACCACGGGCGAGGAGCTCGGCCTCACCGGGCTGATGGCGGTGCTCATGGTGTTCGGCATCATCGTGCAGCGCGGGCTGCGCACGTCCGTCGCCGCCCGTGACCCGTTCGGCAAGCTGCTCGCGGCCGGGCTCTCGTTCGCCCTGGCCCTGCAGGTCTTCGTGGTCGTCGGTGGCGTGACCAAGCTGATCCCGCTCACCGGGCTCACCACGCCGTTCCTCTCCTACGGTGGCTCGTCCCTCGTCGCGAACTGGGCGCTGATCGCCCTGCTGCTGCGCATCTCCGACGGGGCACGGCGGCCGGCACCGGAGCCGTCCCGCGCCGCGGACCTGTCCGAGACGCAGGTGGTGCGCCAGTGAACCGCCCGCTGCGCCGCCTCGCTCTCGCCGTGGCCCTTCTGTTCGGGCTGCTCCTCGCCAACGTCAACTACCTGCAGGTGCTGCAGGCGGAGGACCTGCGGACCCGGCCCGGCAACGCCCGCCAGATCCTCGCCGAGTACGAGCGGGAGCGGGGGCCGATCCTCGTCGGGGACCAGAAGGTCGCCACGTCCGTCGAGACGAACGACACGCTGAAGTACCTGCGCCAGTACCCGCAGGGCCGCCTGTACGCGCACTCGACCGGCTTCTACTCGTTCGTGTACGGCGCGACCAACATCGAGCGCGTCGAGAACCCGATCCTGTCGGGCACGGACGACCAGCTCTTCGTCCGGCGGCTCATGGACATGCTGACCGGCCGTCCCCCCGAGGGCGGCTCGGTCAAGCTCACGCTCGACCCGAAGGCGCAGCGGACGGCGAGAAGCGCGCTAGGCGGGCAGAACGGTGCGGTGGTGGCGCTCGACCCGAGGACCGGCGCGATCCTCGCCTCCGTCTCGTCCCCCTCGTACAACCCGAGCGCCCTGTCGTCGCACGACGGGGACGCGATCCGCTCCGCGTGGGAGCGGCTGAACAACAACGAAGACGCGCCGCTGGTCAACCGGCCGATCGCCCAGCGCTACCCGCCGGGGTCGCTGTTCAAGGTGGTGACCGCGGCGGCCGCGCTGTCCAGCGGCAAGTACTCGCCGAACACCGAGGTGGACGCCCCCAGCGCGCTCGACCTGCCGCAGACGACGGTGGACCTGCCCAACTACGCCGACTCGGCGTGCGGGGACCACCGCATCAGCGTGCTCGAGGCGCTCGAGCTGTCCTGCAACACCGCGTTCGGCAACATCGGGCTCGACCTGGGCGACGAGGCGCTGCGCGACCAGGCGGAGCGCTTCGGCTTCAACCAGGACTACTCGGTCCCCATGGGCGTCACCCAGAGCGTGTTCCCCGAGGAGGTCGACCTGCCGCAGACGGCGTTCTCCGCGATCGGCCAGTACGACGTCGCGGCGACCCCGCTGCAGATGGCCATGGTGGCCGCCGGGGTGGCCAACGACGGCTCGGTGATGTCCCCGTACCTGGTGGACGAGGTGCGGGCGCCCGACCTGTCCATCCTCGAGACGGCACGTCCGAACGAGCTGACCCGCGCGGTCGAGCCGGGCGTCGCGCAGCAGCTCAAGGCGATGATGGTGTCCGTCGTCGACAACGGCACCGGCGTGAACGCCGCCATCCCGGGCGTACGCGTCGGCGGCAAGACCGGCACCGCGGAGCACAACCCGAGCAAGCCGCCGCACGTGTGGTTCATGAGCTTCGCCCCCGCCGAGGACCCCCAGGTGGCCGTCGCCGTCGTCGTCGAGGAGGGCGGCGACGACGGGAGCGACGCGAGTGGCGGCACGACAGCCGCCCCGATCGCGAAGGCAGTCATGGAAGCGGTGCTGAACAGGTGAGCCCACAACCCGGCACGGTCCTCGGCAGCCGATACCTGCTGAACGCCCCCGTCGCCAGCGGCGGCATGGGCGAGGTCTGGCAGGCCACCGACGAGGTGCTCGGCCGCACCGTCGCGGTCAAGGTGCTCAAGAGCGAGCTCGTGGACGACCCGACGTTTCTCCAGCGGTTCCGCGCCGAGGCGCGCAGCGCCGCCTCGCTGGGCCACCCCGGCATCGCCCAGGTCTACGACTACGGCGAGCTGGACCGCAGCGCGTACCTGGTGATGGAGCTCGTGCCCGGGGAGCCGCTCTCGTCGCTGCTCGCGCGCGAGGGCGCGCAGCAGGTCGACCGCGCGCTCGACCTCGTCGGGCAGTCCGCGATGGCCCTGCACGCCGCGCACGTCGGTGGGGTCGTCCACCGCGACGTCAAGCCGGGCAACCTCCTCGTCACCCCCGAGGGCGAGGTCAAGGTGACCGACTTCGGCATCGCCCGTGCCGCGGACGCGGTGCCGCTCACCCGGACCGGCTCGGTGATGGGCACCGCCCACTACCTGTCCCCCGAGCAGGCGTCCGGCGACCAGGCCAGCCCGCTGAGCGACGTGTACTCGCTCGGCGTGGTCGCGTACGAGTGCCTGACAGGCGAGCGTCCCTTCCCGGGCGACAACGCGATCGCGGTGGCGATGGCGCAGGTCCGCGAGCCCGTACCACCGCTGCCCGGCACCATCCCGCCCGGGGTCAGCGACCTCGTCCTGCAGACGCTCGCGAAGAACCCGGCCGAGCGTCCCGCCTCCGCGGCCGACCTGGCCCGGCGTACGGCCGAGCTGCGCGGGCTGAGCCCGCAGGTCGGTGCCACCATGCCGCCGTTCGTCCCGGCGCCGACAGTCCTGGGGGCCGGCGCAGCGGTCACCGCCGCCACGGCGGTGGGCGGCGCCGACGGGACGCGCGTGGGCGAGCCGACGGGCGAGGGGGGCACCGCCCCGATCCCCACGGTCGGTGGCGAGGAGGCCGACGAGAGCGGCAAGGGCGGCTGGTGGCGCAACCGTACGGCTCGGGCCCGCGCCGGGATGGTCGCGCTGGCCCTCGGCGCGCTCCTCCTCGGTGGTGCCGTGCTCACCGGGGCACTCAACGACGAGCCGGCAGGCCAAGGGCCCAAGGCCGGTCCGTCCCCGTCCGCCACGAGCACCGCGTCGTCCACCCCGAGCGCGACCACCGCGGCCGGGGGCGCCGAGGAGGGCTCGGGGGACGCCGAGGCGGCCGAACCCGCCACCGTCACCATCTCCGAGGGCGACTACGTCGGGCGGCCGTACGACCCCGTACGTGCCGAGCTCACCGGGCTCGGCCTCGCCGTGCAGCGCAGGTCCGCGGAGTCGGGCAGTACCGCCGGTAACGTGATCGACGTGAGCCCGGTCGGCACGCTGCAGGAGGGGGCCACGGTCGCGGTGACCGTCGCCGAGCCCCCGGCCGGGAGCAGCGACCAGCCCGACGAGCCGGACCCGACGACCCAGCCCAGCCCCACCCAGGACCCGGACCAGACGGAGGAGCCGACCCCCACCCCGGAGCCGACAACCACACCGACACCGTCGGAGACGCCCCTGAGCGGCACCGGCACGGAGGGCCAGTAGCGCGATGACTGACGCGCAGCGCCTCGGTGACCGCTACGAGCTGGGGGACGTGCTCGGGCGGGGCGGCATGGCCGAGGTGCACCTCGGGCGAGACGTCCGCCTCGGTCGCACGGTGGCCATCAAGACGCTCCGGGCCGACCTGGCGCGCGACCCGACGTTCCAGGCCCGGTTCCGGCGCGAGGCCCAGTCCGCGGCGAGCCTCAACCACCCGTCGATCGTCGCCGTGTACGACACCGGCGAGGACCTCGTGCACGGCGTGTTCCTGCCGTTCATCGTCATGGAGTACGTCGAGGGCCAGACCCTGCGCGACCTCATGATCGACGGGCGCCGCCTGCTGCCGGACCGGGCGCTCGAGGTCACCGCGGGCGTGCTGCGCGCCCTGGAGTACAGCCACCGGGCGGGCATCATCCACCGCGACATCAAGCCCGCCAACGTGATGCTGTCCCAGAACGGCGACATCAAGGTGATGGACTTCGGCATCGCCCGCGCCGTCGCGGACACCTCGTCCTCGATGACGCAGACGGCCGCCGTCATCGGCACCGCGCAGTACCTCTCCCCGGAGCAGGCCCGCGGCGCCACAGTGGACGCGCGCAGCGACCTCTACTCGACCGGCTGCCTGCTGTACGAGCTGCTCACCGGACGTCCCCCGTTCACCGGCGACTCCCCGGTCGCGGTGGCGTACCAGCATGTGCGTGAGGACCCCATCCCGCCGTCCCACCTCGACCCGGACATCCCCGAGGCCGTGGACGCGATCGTCATGAAGTCCCTGGCGAAGAACCCGGAGAACCGGTACCAGGACGCGGGCGAGATGCGGGCCGACATCGAGCGCGCCCTCGCCGGGCAGCCGGTGGCGGCGCCTGCGGTGTTCGGCGACGAGGCGACGCAGATGATGTCGCAGACCACGGCGATGCCGCAGGTCGCCGAGGAGGAGGAGCCGCGACGGCGGCGTACGTGGGCGTGGGTCCTTCTCGCGCTGGCCGTCATCGCGGTCTTCGTGCTGGCCGCCCTGCTCGGCCGCCAGCTGTTCGGGGACAGCGTCAAGGACGTCTCGGTGCCCGACGTCGGCGGCCTCAGGCGGGCCGCCGCCGAGGAGAGGTTGCGCGAGGCGGGCCTGGAGCTGGGGGAGGTGCGCCGCGAGTTCAGCACGCGTCCGGCCGGACGCGTGATCGAGCAGCGTCCCGCAGCCGACGCTACGGTCGACACCGGCAGCCAGGTGGACCTCGTCGTGTCCCGTGGCAGCAAGCAGGTGACCGTCCCCGACATCCAGGGGGAGTCCCGGGAGGACGCCGCGCAGGCTCTGGACGACGCCGGGCTGGCCGTCGGCGACGTACGGCCCGAGGACTCCGCCGAGGAGGCGGACACTGTCCTCTCCTCCTCCCCGGGCCAGGGCTCCACCGTGGACCGGGGCAGCGAGGTCGACCTCACGGTGGCCAGCGGCCAGAACGAGGTCCCCGACGTGAGCGGCCAGCCGGGAAGCGTGGCCCGCTCCACGCTGCGCGACGCCGGGTTCCGGGTGAGCACGTCGTCCACCCAGACCGACGACGCGTCGCCGGGCACCGTGGTGACCCAGTCGCCCGGCGCCGGCGAGTCGCTGCCGCTGGGATCGACGGTGAGCATCACGCTGGCCGAGGCGCCACCGGAGCCGGCGCCGACGGTCACCGAGACGGTCCCGCCGCCGGAGCCGACGCCGTCCGAGACGGAGACGTTCCCGTTCCCGGACGACGGCTGAGCCGGGTCGCGTAGCGCGCCCGCTCCCGCTACCCGAAGTCGGGGAGGGTGAGGGAGCCGTCGTCTGCC
The DNA here is from genome assembly GCA_050743265.1 of Actinomycetes bacterium. GTDB lineage: Bacteria > Actinomycetota > Actinomycetes > JBOGEN01 > JBOGEN01 > JBOGEN01. The sequence goes on along the minus strand of JBOGEN010000121.1, from coordinate 26,702 downwards.
AAAGCGAAGCCGGGGTTGTAGGCGATCTCCCAGGCGTGGCCGTCGAGGTCGGTGAAGACGCCGGCGTAGCCGCCGTAGAACGTCGTGGACGCCGGCCGAGTGATGGTGGCGCCTGCGTCGTGTGCGGTCCTGAGAACGTCATCGACCTCGGTCTGGGACCGTACGTTCTGAGCGAGTGCGATCCCCTCGAAGCCGGGGCCTTGGTAGTCGGGGATGCCGCAGTCGGAAGCCAGCTTGTCGCGACCCCACAGGACCAGCGCGCTTCCTCCTGCTTGCAGGAACACGGTCTCTTCAACCTCTTGGCCTTGCCAGCCCAGCTGTTCGTAGAACCGGCGAGCCTGGCCGATGTCGGAGACGCCCAGCGTGATCAGACTGATTCGTTGCTCCATGCGCGGGACGCTACAGCGGCCCCGGCCCGAGGATCGCAGCGTTCTGAGCCCCAGGAGCGCCGTCAGGCGCCCTCGGCGCCGGCGACCACCGGGGCCAGCCCGACCGCCCGTTGCGGTGCCTCGGCGTCACCGCAGACGGTGAGCCAGTTCGCGAGCAGGCGGTGCCCGTGCTCGGTGAGCACCGACTCGGGGTGGAACTGGACGCCCTCGACCGCCAGCGTGCGGTGGCGCAGGGCCATGACCACACCCGACTCCGTACGCCCGGTGACCTCGAGGACGTCCGGCAGGGCCCGGGTGTCGACGGCGAGGGAGTGGTACCGGGTCGCGGTGAACGGGTCGGGCAGCCCGGACAGCACGCCGACCGCGTCGTGGTGCACGACGCTCGTCTTGCCGTGCAGCAGCTCCGGCGCACGCGAGACCGTGCCCCCGTACGCGACCGCGATCGCCTGGTGCCCGAGGCAGACGCCGAGCAGGGGCACGCGCCCGGCCACGTGCCGCACCATGTCGAGGCAGACGCCGGCCCCCTCGGGGCGGCCGGGCCCGGGGCTGAGCAGGACGCCGTCGTACGGGTCGGCGTCCTCCGGGCGGACGGCGTCGTTGCGGGTCACGTCGCAGTCGGCGCCGAGCTGCCCCAGGTACTGCACGAGGTTGTAGACGAAGCTGTCGTAGTTGTCGACGACGAGGATGCGGGTCATGACAGCGTCACGTCGTTGAACGGCAGCCGCGGCTCGAGCCACGGGAAGACCACCGTGAACAGGACGTAGACGGCCACGAGCACGAGCACGAGCGAGCCGAGGAGCTTGCCGGGGACGCCGCCGGGCAGGTGCCGCCAGATCCAGGTGTACATCGGTGTCCTCTCACTCCCCCAGGGCGTTGGCTCGGCCGGTGGGCTTCTTGTCGACGGAGTCCAGCACCCCGTACACGATGAGGCGGTAGGTCGAGGCCCACCGCGGGTGGCACGTGGTCAGCGTGATCCGGCGCCTGTGGGGCGTCTTGCCGGGTTTTCCCGGGACGGGAGCGACGACGTCGACGTTCGTCGGCGAGGTGATCTCGGTCCGCTCCACCCGGTACCGGTACACGGCCCGGGCCGTCTCCACCGACACTGAGTCGCCGCGCCGTACGGCGTCGAGGTGGGCGAACGGTTCGCCGTTGGTCGCCCGGTGGCCGGCGACGCCGAAGTTGCCGACCCGCCCGGGCATGGCCGTGCCGGGGTAGTGACCGGGCCCGTCCTTGAGCGCAGAAGGCGTGACGCCCTCGACGACGACCCAGCTCCAGTCACGGCCGAGCCGCGGGATGCTGAGCAGGCCCACTCCGGATCCGAGGTCGAAGTCCTTGGTGCGGACCTGCCCGCGCTCGTGGGACCAGTCGTCTCTCAGCCGGTCCTCGAGAGAGCCCTGGGCCTGGTGCGTGACCACGCCCGTCCACCACAGCTCGTACACACAGAAGAGGAGGACGACGAGTCCCAGAGTGATGAGCAGCTGGCCGAAGCCCCTGGCGAGGGTGCGCACGCCGCTCATTCTTGTGGCACCCGCGCGTGCTCCATCTGCAGGGGCCCTCGGTAGCCGGGCAGGCGCTGCTCGGTCTCCGTGTCCACCTCGTACCCGAGCCCGTACGCGTCCACGTACTGGCGGAAGAGCAGGACGAGCGGGGCCGCGTCCAGGGACGCCTGCATCTGCTCCACGTTCCCGATCGCGGTCACCGTGAACGGGGGCGAGTAGACGACGCCGTGCAGGATCAGCGTGTTGCCCACACAGCGCACCGCGCTCGTCGACACCACCCGCTGGTCCATCAGCTGCATGGCCTCCGCACCCCCGGCCCACAGCGCGTTGACCACGGCCTGGACGTCCTGCTGGTGCACCACGAGGTCGTCCGGGCTGGGGTTGCCCGGCAGCTCGCTCCCGTCCGTCGGGCGTGGCGCGTCGTCGAGGGTGACGCTGATCGCGGGGCCCTCGACCGGGACGAGCCCGGCGGGGCGCCGCAGCCTCTGCACGGCCGCCAGCGTCTGCTCGCCACGGGCACTGCCGGAGCCGACGTCGCCGGAGAGGGAGTCGACCTCCGCCCGGAGGTCCTGGAGCTGGCGCTGCGAGGATGCCACCCGCTCCTCCTCGGCCCGGATCAGGTCGGTCAGCTCGGTACGCCGTCCGGCACGCAGGTCGGTGCCCTGGGCGGTCTCGGCACTCGTCGCGAACAGGACGCCGGCGAGTACGAACACGAGGGGGACCGCGAGAGCCCAGACGCGGCGGCCGCGGTGGGAGGCCGGCCAACCGAGGTCGAGGCCGGGCACGGTGCTCCTCTCGCCGCTGGGCCGGTGGGCCCCCGGTGGGGACCGGTCGAGGCCCCGTGGCGGCCGGTCGAGGGGCCGGGAAGGAATCTTGACGACCGCCCTCGGGAGCGGCTCCCCGGCGGCCGGCCCCGGGAGTACCGGCGCGCCCTCTGGCGCCCCTGACTACGCTAAACGACGAGCCGGTACCCATTGCCGGTTCCCCCGGCCATGCATGCCGTCGCGGTCCGAGGAGAGAGCCGTGCCCAAGTCCCGTATCCGCCGCAAGACCACGTACACGCCGCCCCCGACCACCTCCCCGGCAGACATGCCCAGCCGTGCCTGGGTCGCCCCGCTGATGGTGAGTCTGTTCGTGCTGGGCCTCCTGTGGATCGTCGTCTTCTACATCACCCAGGGAGACCTCTGGGGCATGAGCGCCCTGGGCAACTGGAACCTCGCCGTGGGCTTCGGCTTCATCACCGGGGGATTCATCGTCTCCACCCAGTGGCGCTGACGCGCCCGAGGGACGCGGAACGATGCAGGTCAGCGCCCTGCTCGAGTCCGTGGGTCACCTGTGGTGACCCTGCCTCACTGCTCGTGACGAGCGAAACCACACTTGTGTAACTCCTCCACACCTCTTGTCCACACTGGGGACGACCGAGATCAGCCTGTGGACAACTTGTGGAGAACCCGGTGGACACCGGGACCGCCCGGCGCCCGACGCGGCTCAGACGCCGTTCTGCAGCCCGGCCGTCCGCACGGCGACGAGCCCCACGACGACGGCCGCCAGCACCACCGACGCGGCGATCCCGAGCGGGAGACGGAGCCGCGCAGGGGCGTACGCGAACGCTGCCGCGAGCAGCGTCCCCCCGGCCAGGCCGCCCAGGTGGGCCCGCCAGTCGATGTTGGGGATGACGAACCCGAGCACGACGTTCAGCACGATGAGGACGACGACGTAGCGGATGTCGTAGCGCATCCGCTTGCCGACCACGAGGGTCGCGCCGAACAGCCCGAAGACGGCTCCGGACGCGCCCAGCGCGGGCACGTTGTCCTGGCTGAACATGTACGAGACCGCGGAGCCGGCCAGAGCCGACCCGAGGTAGATCGCGACGAACCTCAGCCGTCCGAACACCTGCTCCAGCGTCGGCCCGAGCACGAAGAGCAGGTACATGTTGAAGAAGATGTGCAGCAGGCTGCCGTGCAGGAACGCAGCCGTGAGCAGCCGCCAGTACTGGCCCTCGGCAACGCCGATCACGCCGTCCCCGGTGAGCGCCTGGCCCACGAGGAAGAAGTCCTGCTCGAACCCGGTGATGGTCTGCTGGAGCAGGAAGACCACGACGTTGATCGCGATGAGCACCTTGGTCACCAGACCGGTGTCCTGGTGCACCGTCCCGCCGAACATGGTGCGGGCCTGGCGAACGGCCCGGTTGCCCGCGGTCAGGCAGGCGGGGCAGTGGAAGCCGACCGAGGCCTCGTGCATGCAGTCCGGGCAGATCGGGTTACCGCAGCGCGTACAGCGGATGTAGGTCTCGCGGTCCGTGTGCCGGTAGCAGTGGGGCACCTCGGGCGGACCCGACTCCCAGTCGCCGGGCCCTTCGGCCGGGCTCGCCATGGCGGGCCGGTCAGCCGGCGCGACGCTCGACCGTGACCGACTCGATCACGACGTCAGTGGCCGGTCGGTCCTGCCGGTCGGTCTTCGCGGCGTTGATCTCGTCCACCGTCTTACGCCCGTCACTGTCGGTGACCTCGCCGAAGATCGTGTGCTTGCCGGTGAGCCACTCGGGCGTGCCCACGGTGATGAAGAACTGCGAGCCGTTCGTGCCGGGGCCGGCGTTCGCCATCGCAATGAGGTACGGGCGGGTGAACGCGAGCTCCGGGTGCAGCTCGTCCGCGAAGTGGTAGCCGGGGCCTCCGGTACCGGTGCCGAGCGGGTCACCGCCCTGGATCATGAAGCCGGAGATCACCCGGTGGAAGACGGTGCCGTCGTACAGCTTGTCCGTGGTCTTACGGCCTGTGCGGGGATCGACCCATTCCCGGGACCCCTCGGCCAGCTCGACGAAGTTACGCACCGTCTTCGGTGCGTGGTCCGGGAACAGGTGGACCTCGATGTCGCCCTGGCTGGTACGGAGTGTGGCGTACAGCTGCTCGGCCACGGCAAGCCTCTCTCGGGGTGACGGGCACGGTCAGATGAGGCATCCTCGCACGCAGGGAGACCAGCGCAACCGGGTGGTCGCGTTTCCGCCCGCACGCCCTGGGCATGTGATCGACAGCGAGAAGAACCCGCCCCGAGGAGGTCCCCGTGTCCCGCGTGAAGACCGCGCGTCGCAAGGCCGAGAGGGCGTCGAGGACGGCACAGCGCGCCCGGCGCAGCGCGCACAAGACGGTGAACACGTCCGTCGCACCCCGGCTGGGGAGCGCCCGCGACACCGCGGTCTCCTACGCCGGTGACGCTGCCGAATGGGTCCACCCCCACTACGAGACCGCCCGGGACCGGGTCAAGGATGACGTCGTCCCGAAGCTCAGCGACGCCGTCACCCGCGGTCTCGCGGCCAGCGAGCCCGTCCGCGAGGAGGCACTGCACCGCGGCACGGCCGCCATCGCCGCGCTGAAGGGTAACCTCGAGCCGCCGAAGAAGAAGCGCCGCTGGGGGCGTCGGCTCCTCGTGCTCGTCGGGGTGGCCGGGGCCGCGGCCGGGGCGCTGACCGCCTGGTCCCGGCTCTCGGCGCAGGGTCTCCCGTCCACGGTCGAGGACGAGCGGTCGACGCTGGCCGGCAGGGAGTCCGGCTCGGCGGACGAGGCGGTCGACGCCCGCGACAGCGAGAGCAGCAGCCTGCGCTGACCAGCGCCTGCGCGGCCCGGGCGGGAGGGGTGGCCGGGCCTCACGCCGGAGCCGCCGGGCAGCGGGATCTCGGTCACCTCAGGCCAGGCCTTTCTGGGGGTACCCGCCCGTACGCTCTCGGGCCGTGACCGTCTTCGCGCTGACGATGATCCACGGGCCGAGCTGGGACGCGTCCCCGCCCCATCCGAGAGCAGGACGCGTGGGACGACCACGCGGCGTTCATGGACAGCCTCGTCGAGGAGGGCTTCCTCATCCTCGGTGGCCCGCTCTCGGCGACGGCAGCCGGACCATGCACGCGGTCGAGGCCTCGGACGAGCACGCGGTCGAGGGACGCCTCGCCGCCGACCCCTGGGCGACGATGGGGCTCCTCCGAATCGGGTCGATCGAGCCGTGGACGATCTGGCTCGACGGCAGGCGGTAGCACGGTCTGCTTCCTGACCGCCCGCCCGCCGACAGCCGAGGCGAGATGTCGGATACCGACGGCACCCTGGTCTGTGGTGGTGTGGTGCTCACCTGCTCGCTCCGACCGCCTGACCAGCCGAGGACGCCATGACAGACATGTCGAGCAACGCCCGCAGCGCCGGCACCGACGTGGTGCGTGCCGCGATGGATGCCTACCTCGCGCAGGACCGTGCCGCGGTCGAGGCGCTCCTGGCGGACGACTTCGTCTTCACCAGCCCCCAGGACGACCACATCGACAAGGCCGCGTTCATGGAGCGCTGCTTCCCCACGACCGACCGCCTCGTCTCGCAGGAGCTCCTGCACGTGGTCGATGCGGGCGAGGGCGACGTCTTCATCGTGTACGAGTACGCGCTGAAAGCGGGCGGCCAATACCGCAACGCCGAGCTCAGCACGGTGCGCGGCGGTCAGCTCGTCGAGACCCAGGTCTTCTTCGGTGGCGCTACCTGATGGGCGGGGCCACCTGATGGGCGGGGTCACCTGATGGCGGAGCGACTCGTCACCGTCGACGGGGTCGAGCTGTGCCTGGAGAGGTTCGGCGACCCGGCGGACCCGGCACTGGTCCTCATCTCCGGCGCGGCGGCGTCGATGGACTGGTGGGAGGTCGAGTTCTGCGAGCGGCTCGCGCACGAGGGCCGACTCGTCGTGCGGTACGACCACCGCGACACCGGCCGCTCGGTGACCTCCCCTGTCGGAGAGCCGTCGTACTCCGGTGCGGACCTGTCGACCGACCCGCTCCGCATCCTCGACGCGCTCGGCATCGCCCGCGCCCACCTGGTCGGCGTCTCCATGGGGGGCGGGATCGCCCAGGAGCTCGCCGCGTGGCACCCCGACCGGGTGCTCAGCCTCAGCCTGATCGCGACCAGCGCCGCGGGAGAACGCGCCGACCAGACCAGCCTGCCGTCGATGGAGCCCCGGGTCGCCGCGTGGTTCGAGAACCCCGATCCCGAGCCCGACTGGGGCGACCGCGCCGCGGTGGTCGACTACGTCGTCGAGAGCGTACGGCCCTTCGCAGGATCGCTGGGCTTCGACGAGGAGCGGACGCGCCGCATCGCGACCGTCGTGGTCGCCCGTACTCGCGACATCGCGGCGAGCATGACCAACCACTGGCTGCTCGTGGACGACGACGCGTCGGCTCCGTTCCGGCTCGCCGACCTCGATGTCCCCACCCTGGTCCTGCACGGCACGGACGACCCGCTCTTCCCGTACGGCCACGGCGAGGCGCTCGCTGCCGAGATCCCGGGTGCGACGCTCATCCCGCTGGAGGGGATAGGTCACCAGGAGCCCCCGCCCTCGTTGTGGGACGTCGTCGTACCGGCCATAGCTCGGCACACGTCGGGGCGCGCCTGACGCACGGTCAAGGGGACGGAAGTTCTTCCCTCGTGCCCGGTCCAGGGTGCCGATCTCGTTGACGGTCACTGCGGGCGGTGGGTCAATCAAGGCAACGGTCGGTCGACCCCGCGGAAGCCACCGCCCCCTGGACCAGCGAAGCCTGCCTCCTGTGGGGGTCTGTCATGCCCACCTCGCCTTCTCTGCCCTCCCGGACCTCTGTACTCGCGTGTGCGGCGACCGCGGCAGCGTTCACCGTCACCCTCCCTGTCGCTCCTGTCTCGCCGCTCTCGGCGGCGAGCACCGGCCCCTCGACGACTGCCCCGCCGTGGGTGCTCCCCGTGGCGGCGGACGTCGAGGTGCAGTCCCTGTTCACCGTCGCGGACGGCACAGCCGGCAACGGGTACCGGATGGTGGGGTTCCCGGACGGGCTCGGTGCGTTCCGTCAGGGCGAGAACCTCGTCGTCTACATGAACCACGAGCTCGCGGCTGAGCGCGGCATCGTCCGCGCACACGGCGAGCGCGGCGCCTTCGTCTCGAGGCTGGTCCTCGACCCGCAGACCGGGCGGGTCAAGGAAGGGTCCGACCTGATCCAGGACGTCTCGTACTGGGACTACCCCGGGGGCGCGTACGCGGACGCCCCCGTTCCCCCTCCCGGCGCCCCGGTCGCTGTCGAGGGCGCTCACCTGCCCGCGTTCAGCCGATTCTGCTCGGGGACGCTCGCCCCGGCGGGGGTGCTGTACGACGCGGAGTCCGGTGCAGGGTGGAACCAGCCGCTGTACTTCGCGAACGAGGAGCCCGCCACCGAGGGTCGGGTGTTCCTCGTCGACAAGGACGGGCACGCCCAGCACCTGCCGCGCATCGGGCTGTTCGCGTACGAGAACACCGTGCCCGCGGACACGGGCACGACGGCACGGTCGTGGTCGGCAACGACGACGACGTGTCCGGCCAGGTGCGCGTGTACGCCGGGACCAAGCAGCACGACGGCACGAAGGCGGACAAGGCCGGGCTGACCAACGGCACCCAGTTCGTCGTGGACGTCGACGGGGCGCGCACGGACGCGCAGTTCCGTGCCACGCACGGGAAGAACACGCCCGCGCCGTTCGACCTCGCAGAGGTCGACTGGAACCAGAGCGGCGTGGCGCAGAACGCGGATGCCGCAGCCGCAGGGCTCACCCTGAACCGGGTCGAGGACGGCCACTTCGACCCGGCGCGCCCGGACGACTACTACTTCACGACCACAGAAGGTGGCAGCACGATCCGCAACCCGGACGAGACGACGACCGAACGCGACGGAGGTGGGGTGTGGCGTCTCCGGTTCGACGACGTGAGTCAGCCCGAGCTCGGAGGCACGCTCACCCTGCTGCTCGACGGCTCCGAGCCGCCGTACCTGTCCAAGCCGGACAACATCGCGATCGACTCGCACGGGAACCTGCTCATCCAGGAGGACCCGGGGCAGAACCTGCACGTGTCCCGGGTCGTGGCGTACCGCCTGTCCGACGGCGCCCTCGGCGTCGTGGCGCGGTTCGACCCGGCTCTCGTCAGCGGGCTTCCCCCTCGCTTCCGCGACGAGGAGACGAGCGGCATCGTGGAGGCGCCGGACGGGTCGTACCTGCTCACGGCCCAGCACCACGTCGCGGACGGGCTACCTGCCGGAACGGGACCAGGGACCGTCGAAGAGTACGTCCAGCGCGGACAACTGCTGCGCATGTGGGTGCCGAACTGGGACGCCGTCTACGGTTCGCCATGACCTGAACCCCGGGCTGCGGTATCCGCGGTAGTTGACCTCCCGCCTCGAGCGGCGGGTTTGCCCGGTCGGCTGCCGCGGTCGCACCGGCGTCGAGTGGTCGTACGAGGTCGCCCAGAGATGCAACGGTGAACCCTGGGTGCTCACGGTGAACCTGTGCAGGTCCGTGGCGACAAGGTCGCTCACAAGCGCATCTACATCATGGACGCCTGGGACGCGGCCGATTGGCGCGCCCCCATGGCGCTCGGACACAGACGCGGATGTCTCCCTGCCGGATCTCTCGCAGATCCCGAAGTCCCAGCCCGGGCGGCATGACGGCTCCATGCTCTCCGAAAGGTCGGGGCATCACCGGCTGAGCGGCGCCTCGGCGTCGAGCCGGGTGAGCTTGCGCGGGTTGCGCATCGCGTAGATGCGGGTGATCCGGCCGTCCTCGACGGTCAGGCTGACCGCGGTGTGGATCTCGCCGTCGAGGTCGATCCGGGCCGCGAGGGCGCCGTTCAACCCCACGGTGGTGACCCGGGCGTCGGGAGCGATCTTGGCGAAGTTGGAGAGGAGCCGCGCCACCCGCTCGCCACCCTCGATCGGCTTCTGTACGGCAGGCGCCAGGCCGCCGCCGTCGGCGACCAGCACCACGTCGGGGGCCAGCACGTCGAGCAGGCCCTGTAGCTTGCCGCCCTGGAGCGCGGTCAGGAACCGCTCCACGACCTCCTGCTGCTGCTCGTGATCCACCTGCATCCGCGGCCGGCGTGCGGCGACGTGCCCCCGCGCCCGGAGCGCGATCTGGCGGACCGCGGCCGGCGTCTTGCCGACGGCCTCGGCGATGTCCTCGTACGGCACGTCGAAGACCTCGCGCAGCACGAACACCGCGCGCTCGGTGGGCCCGAGCGTCTCCAGCACGGTGAGCATGGCAATCGACACGCTCTCGGCGAGCTCGAAGTCCTCGGCAACGTCGGGGCTGGTCAGCAGCGGCTCGGGCAGCCACTCGCCGACGTACTCCTCCCGCTGGCGGGCGAGCGTACGTAGCCGGTTGAGCGCCTGCCGCGTGACGATGCGGACCAGGTAGGCGCGTGGGTCGCGTACCTCGGCCCGGTCCACGTCCGCCCATCGCAGCCAGGTGTCCTGGACCACGTCCTCGGCGTCGGCCGCCGAGCCGAGCATCTCGTAGGCGACCGTGAACAGAAGGCTGCGGTGGGTGATGAACGGGTCCCCGCTCATGGTTAAGACCGTACGGTGCCGCTCGGCTCGGCCAACGGCGGCAAGCCGCATGCTGCCGAGAAGCCCTGTGACTCGATGCCGAGCGCGACGTTGTTGCGGGTCATGAAGTTCGACAGTGCGATGAACGCGGTGAGCTCGACTAGCGCGGGCGCGCCGAGCGCCTTGAGTAGGCGGGCCGACTGCTCGTCGGTGACCGTCGGTGGGGTCTGGCTCATCGCCTCGGCGTACTCGATGACGTCGCGCTCCAGCCGGCTGAACGCGTCGGACTCGCGCCAACGGGGCACCTCACGCGCCTTGGTCAGGTCGAGCCCTTCGTTGTGCGCCTGGAAGTAGCCGAGGTCGAGGCAGAAGCCGCAGCCGACCACGCTCGCCACGGCCATGTGTGCGAACGACTTGAGGTTCTCGTCGCACCGGTCCCACTTGGTGGCCTTGCGTCCGACGCCGAAGCCGAAGCTCAGCACCTTCCGGTTGTGCCACATCACTCCGACCGCGTCGGGTACGTCGCCGAGCAACTTGCGGGACATCCGCTTGACCATCGCGCCGTAGAGGCCGGTCACCTCGGCTGGCGGGATCCGGGTCTGGCTCGCCATGTCTCCTCCTCGATCTCGTTCGTCGACATGGAGACACCGGCCGGGAAACTCTTGTGACACTCGGCTTGGGACCGCCCAAGCCACCGGGCCTCGTCGAGGTCAACGTGGAGTTGCGGACGGGCATGGAGACCCTCGGTCACTCCACGTTCGGCCTGACCATGGACCTGTACGGGCACGTGCTGCCGTCGGGCATGCAGGCGCCGCGGAGGCGACGGACTGTGTGCTCGGGCGGCTGATCTTCGAGGCGTTGGCCACACACGTGGGTACACCAGCGCCGAGATGACCTCTGCTGGTGATCGTCCGAGCGGGGATGCCGAGGTCAGGTGTGGTGGAGATGAGGGGACTCGAACCCCTAACCCCGCCTTGCAAAGATCATTTTGGGTCTCGTGGGACGTCCCAATCCGTCTCAGGCCTCCGGGACGTGTCGCAGGGCGTCCGCTCTTGATCTCCCGAGCCTGGCGTCTTGGCTACAGACTTGGCTACACGGGCGATGCTTGGGCAGGTGCGGACCCCGTGCGGATGAGATGGGATGGCGGACCGTTCCTCGGCCATCCCCTTGCAGCTGCCACCCGTAGGCCGGCAGGGAGCCGTCAAGGGTGGCCGCAAGCCATCGCGTGCGACGCCGGCGGCGCCCTTGACGGGGAGCGGACGGCTCGGAGACTGGCCGCGGAGTGGGGATGGCCGCGTTTCCAGTTATCTGATGGGCATCATCGTGCCTGGGCCCATCTCCCACCCTCGTGGGTTGTCGTGGCCTGGCCAGTGGCGCCAGCCCTCGTTGAACCACACGGTGAGCCAGCGTCTCATTTGGATGATTTCGGTGCGCTGATCGTTGCGGACGGTCGCGGCCAGCCGGGCGACGGCCTGGTGCTGGGCGATGCCGCGCGTAAGCAGGTGCTGCGACGTCATCACCGCAGCCATGTGGTGACCGATCATGTCCTGGAGGAAGGCACGGTCCAGAGCGTCCCCGGTCAGGGTGGTCAGGTCTCGCATCATCGGCCGGTAGCCAACGTCGTGCGAGCGGTTGGGGTACCACTGCCTCAGCCAGCGGCTCATATGGTGGATCTGCGCGGACTGGCTCGTCACGATCGAGGCGCCCAAGGCGCGCATCTCGGGACGGTACGAGCGCTTGAGCTGGTGGGCGGCAGAGACCGCCTCGCGATGGTGGGCGACCATCTCGGCCAGGTACTCGTGCTCGTCGAGCGATCTGCGGTGCATGCCATGCCAGGACCATGCCGGTTCCGGCGATGCCGGCCCTGTCTGCGGATGCATCGGCTGGTGGCGGGCGTAGAGCGGCTCGTCCGAGGTCATGGAGATCGCCGCGGTGGCCACTATCGCCAGCACCGCAATGACCCCTATCAGGGCCACCAGCCAACTCTTCATGTCGACCCCGCCTACCTCGCCCCGTGAGGCCAGTCTCTGCGTTGCGGTGAGTCGCGGAGCAGGGCCGTTTGGCCGCAGGAACGGGCCTTAGGTCCACGTTGGCTCGTCCCAGACCGAAAAGCGGAAAGCGTGAAGGTCATCGACCCGGCTATTGTTCAGCGTGTGCTGTACCGTCGTTGCCGTGTTGACCATTCCAAACCGTATGGAGGCGATGAACCGGATCGGGCGCGCGTTGGCCGACCCGACCCGGTCGCGGCTGCTGCTCGCGCTGCTGGACGGGCCGGCCTATCCAGCCCAGTTGGCGGCTCATCTCGGGCTGACCCGGTCGAATGTGAGCAACCACCTCTCGTGCCTGCGCGGGTGCGGCCTGGTGGTGGCGACCCCGGAGGGCCGCTCGGTGCGCTACGAGCTCGTCGATGGCCGCCTGGTGCACGCGCTCGGTGACCTGCTCGACGTGGTGCTCGCGGTCAACCCATCGGCCGCTTGCGTGGTCGAGCCGGCAGAGGTCTCGGCAGAGGGGTCGGCGTGACCACGGCCGACCTGACTGTTGACCGGCGGGCGCAGCTGCATCGTCGTGCCCGTCTGTTGGCCTGGGCCACGATCGGCTACAACACCCTCGAAGGCGTCGTCGCCATCGCCGCCGGGCTGGCTGCCGGCTCGGTGGCGCTGGTCTCTTTCGGCCTGGACTCTGCTGTGGAGGTGCTCTCCGCGGGCGCGGTGGCCTGGCAGTTCGGCGGGGGCTCCGACCCCGAAACGAGGGAACGGCGCACCCTGCGCCTCATCGCCGTCGCCTTCTTCGCCTTGGCCGCCTACGTCACCGTCGAGTCGGTACGCGCCCTGGTCGGCGCGGGCGAGCCGGATCCCAGCTCAGTCGGCATCGCCCTGGCTGCGGCCTCGGTGGTCGTGATGCCGCTGCTGGTCGCGGCCAAGCGCCGCATTGGACGTGAACTCGGCTCGGCCACCGTGGTCGCCGACTCCACCCAGACCCTGCTCTGTACCTACCTGTCTGTGATTCTGCTCGTCGGGCTGGTGCTCAACGCAACCCTCGGCTGGTCCTGGGCCGACCCCCTGGTGGCTCTCCTGATCGCCGCTGTCGCCGTCAGGGAAGGAGTCGAGGCCTGGCGCGGTGACGCCTGCTGCGACCCCGCCCTCGGAACGGGCGAAACGTCAGGCGAGAAGTCGGGGCACGACTGCTGCGCGCACTGAACGGGTCTGCCGCTCGGCCTCACGGGTCTGTCGCCTACCCGCAACGCGGGCGGGCGCCGGCCGGGCGAGGACGGCGCGCCAGCGCCGCACGCAAGCCCGAGCCGTGCGACCGCACACGCGCCGGCGGAGCCGGCGCGCTTGAGACGGCGGAGATTTGAGGGCCGCGCAGAGGAGGGATATGGGCGGCGATCTAGAGTGGCCAGTGTGGACGTGCACGGCGAAGACGCCGGACGTACCGACGACACGCCACGTGAGCCCCTCGATCCTGTCCCGCGTTCGCATGAGGAGCGCCGCGAACTCCGGCTGCGGATGGCGGTAGCGGCAGAGAAGTTCGCGGTGACCGAGGATCTCCTGGCCGGCATGTTGCTGGAGATGGCCGACCAGGGTGGGCCTTTCGCGGAACGCCGGCGAGGCTTGGCCGCTGATGCAAGCCAGGGAGCCCTCGCAGCCAGGCAACGCGCGGCGCAGCTTCGGCAGGACGCCGACACTCAGGACTGAGCAGAGCTTCTCGCGGCTTCGATTCGTAGGGCCCTGGACGGCGACCCGGGGGCGGCCCGGAGACTGGGTCACGGAGCGGGGATGGCCACTCAGTGGCGTTTCGGGGGGTTGTCTGGGTGCTGGCCGTCGCCGTCTCGTGCTCGCCGAGCAGTGTGCCTGTCCCGGGCGGCCTGCTCACGGTCGGATGCGGCCTGGGCCCGTCCGGCTGCCTGGTGTTCACGGGCGACCAGGTCGACATAGGGACATCTCGTGCAGGGTCGCCCGGTCCTCGGCGGCGCGGTCGCGGTCACGACCGCTCATGATGCGATCGACCGCAGAGCGGTCACGGTCGTTTTGCGCGTCCTCGGTGTCGTTCGCTCGGGCGGAGGCGTCGATGTCGCGCTGTTCGGCGCGGCGGTCACGGACCTCGGCGGCGAGATCCCGCTGATCGGCCCGAGCGAACAGGTCTCGGAGCAGCGCGGCCTGTCCGTCGAGGTGCTGCTCTCGCTCGTCGGCCCTGGCCTCGCGTTCATCGGCGACCCGGTCGCGTTCGTCGGCGATCCGGTCGGCCTCGTCACCCATCCTTCTCACTCCCGCACCGTGCGCGTCGCGAGGCGGCCCTACGGGCACGGACCTTGCGCGCGTCACGCCTGACTCACGGTCTCGCGCCACAGCGAACGAGATCGCCGTGGGCGGTACCCGCGTGTGGTCTCGTTCAAGCATGCCTCGGCAGGCCCCCACCGTGGTGCCGACCCGGGGTTTAGCCCACCCCAGAACCAGGCATACCTGGACTACCCCCCGCAACCGATCAAGCCGCGACCTCGGGCGGAGGGATGGAAAAGACGCTGCGGCTGCCCCCCGACCTTCGAGGTCCCGGCTGGGCGCGCCAATGGCTAGCCGACCTGTGCGCGCGCTGGTCCTGTGAAGAGCTGTCCTTCGACGTCACCCTCCTGGTCAGCGAGGTCACCACTAACGCTCTGCTGCACACCGACGGCGGCACCGTCACCGTGACCGCCACCTTCGAGCAATCCATGCTCACCGTCGCCGTCACCGACGACCACCCCGGCGACCTCCGGCCCGCAGACCCGACCCCAACAGCCGAATCCGGCCGCGGCCTCCACATCGTGCAGGCATACGCCCACGACTGGGGCGTCCATCACGACGGCACCGGCAAGTCAGTCTGGTTCACCCTGCTCGCGTCCGCCCGGGACTAAGCAGGCAAGCTCCGGATGACCCGCGGACCGCTGCGATACCTCGTGGCACCGGGCCGAGCGAGCGCGCCGGCCTGGACTGGCTGCGCCTGCATGATCTGCGGCATGGCTGCGCGACGTTCCTGCTCGCGCACGGGGTCGAGCCGCGGACGGTCATGGAGATCCTCGGCCACTCCACGTTCCGCCTGACTATGGACCTGTACGGACACGTCCTGCCGTCGAGCATGCAGGCCGCTGCGGAGGCGATGGACCCTGCCCTCGGCGACTGATCTGCGGGCCCTTGGCTACAGATTTGGCTACACCGGACCCGAGATGATCTCCGTCGCTGGTCGCCCGGGCGGAGAAGCCGAGGTCACAAAGGGGTGGAGACGAGGGGACTCGAACCCCTAACCCCCGCCTTGCAAAGGCGGTGCTCTGCCACTTGAGCTACGTCCCCGAGAAAGCCGGTCGCAGGCCGCTCATCGTAGCGACCGGCCCTCAGGGTCAGGCGCCGGCGCCAGGCGTCAGCGCAGGTCAGGGGACGAGGTGGCCTCGGTCCACAGGTCCTGCTCGGCCCGGTCGGCCTGAAGTCGCCGGTACGCGGCGAACCCACCGGCAGCGGCGATGGCGAGGAGCAGCAGCTTCTTCATCTCGAGTCGTGGCGCGGGGCCGCGGGCGGATGCGCGAGCCGGACGGAGCGCCACTCCCTCCCTTCGGACGGGTGCTCGGCGAGCTCCCTCGGACGTGTGCACGGCGAGCCTTGCACACGGAACATCGGACGATCATCCGCAGGGTACGTGTCATGCGCCCCCGGGCCGAGGGGAGGCTCGACGGCGAGAAGAGTCAGACGGGTGGGCCTAGCTGGACTTGAACCAGCGACCTCATCCTTATCAGGGATGCGCTCTAACCGTCTGAGCTATAGGCCCGCTGAGCCACGACCGCGGTCGCGACGGCTCAGGCTATCTCACGGGTTCGGGCGGCCCCAAACAGAGTTCTCGGTCTCGGTGAGGGTCACCTCGATGCCCCCGGCCAGTGAGGCCGCGATGTTGTACAGGAACGCGCACAGCGTGGCCAGGGCCGTGACCAGGACGACGTTGAGCAGCCCCACCATGGTCGTGAACCCGAGCACGCGGCCGAAGCCGAGGAACGCCACCAGGTCGAAGGCGTCGGTCTCCCCAGCGCCGGTGACGTCCTCGACCGTGCGGCCGACGGACTCGAAGACCCCCATGCTGTCGAGCACGAGCCAGACCAGCGTGACGGCCACGAGGAGCACCACGAACACCGCGATCGACAGCAGGAACGCGACCTTCATCACCGACCAGGGGTCGAGCCGGGACATGCGCAGCCGCGCCACGCGGACGCGAGGGCCGGCCTGACCGGCCATCTGCACGGTCTCCGCAGGTGCCCCGTTCCGGACGGTCACGCGCTCCCCTCTCCGGGTGAGCCCTCGTCGTCGGGCTCGTCGGCCTCCAGAGTGACATGGGGCTCCAGAGTGGCATCGGCCTCCAGGGTGACATCGGAAGCGGGTTCCGTCACGGAAAGTGTCCCGGGTGCCTCGTCTGCCGCGGCGTCCACGGCGGCCTCCGCGGCGGCGGTCGTCTCCTCGTTGCGGGCGATGCCCACCACCGAGTCTCCGTCGGCGAGGTTGATCAACCGGACGCCCATCGTGTCCCGGCCCGCGCTCCTCACGCCCTCGGCCCGCGTACGGATCACCCCGCCACTCTCGGTGATCGCGAAGATCTCGTCGTCCGGGGCTACGACGAGCGCCCCGACCAGGGCCCCGCGGGACTCGGTGATCCGGGCCGTGATCACGCCCTGCCCGCCCCGGTTCTTCGTCGGGTAGCCCTCGACCGGGGTCCGCTTCGCGAAGCCGCCATCCGTCGCCACGAGGACCTCCGTACCCGGTCGGACGACCTCCATAGCCAGTAGCTCGTCACCGCCCTTGAACCGCATGCCGATCACGCCGCTCGTGGCGCGTCCCATCGGCCGCAGCGAGTCGTCGGCGGCCGTGAACCGGATCGCCTGCGCGTTGCGGCTCACCAGCAGCAGGTCGTCCTCGGCGTTGACCAGCCGCGCGGCGATGACCTCGTCGCCCTCCCTGAGGTTCACCGCGACGATGCCGCGCGAGCGCGGGCTGTCGTACTCCTCCAGCTTGGTCTTCTTGACCAGGCCCTGCTTCGTCGCGATGACGAGGTACGGCGCCACGGTGTAGTCGCGCAGGTCGAGCACCTGGGCGATGTGCTCGTCGGGGGCGAACTCGAGCAGGTTCGCGACGTGCTGCCCACGAGCCGACCGCGCCATCTCCGGCAGCTCGTACGCCTTCGCGCGATACACGCGTCCCTTGTTCGTGAAGAACAGGATCCAGTGGTGGGTGGTCGTGACGAAGAAGTGCTCGACGATGTCGTCGGTGCGCAGCTCGGCCCCGCGGACGCCCTTGCCCCCGCGCTTCTGCGCGCGGTAGAGGTCGGTCTTCGTCCGCTTCGCGTACCCGCCGCGGCTGATGGTGACGACGACGTCCTCTTCGGCGATCAGGTCCTCCATGGACATGTCGCCGTCGTACGGCACCAGCAGGGTCCGCCGGTCGTCCCCGAACTTGTCGACGATGCCGGCGAGCTCCTCCGAGACGATCTGGCGCTGCCGCTCCTCCGAGGCGAGAATCTCGTTGTAGTCGGTGATCAGCGCCATGAGCTGGTCGTACTCGTCGATGATCTTCTGCCGCTCCAGCGCGGCCAGTCGACGCAGCTGCATGTCGAGGATGGCGGTCGCCTGCACCTCGTCGATGTCGAGCAGCTCCATCAGGCCGGTGCGCGCCGCCTCGACGGTCTGGCTCGCCCGGATCAGCGCGATGACCTCGTCCAGCGCGTCGAGCGCCTTGAGCAGCGCACGCAGGATGTGCGCCCGCTCCTCGGCCTTGCGCAGCCGGTACTGCGTACGCCGGACGATGACTTCGATCTGGTGCGCGACGTACGCCCGGATGAACTCGTCCAGCCGCAACGTCCGCGGCACGCCGTCGACGAGGGCGACCATGTTGCAGCCGAAGTTGTCCTGCAGCTGCGTGTGCTTGTAGAGGTTATTGAGGACGACCTTGGCGACGGCGTCCCGCTTGAGGACGATGACAAGCCGCTGACCCGCCCGCGCGCTTGTCTCGTCCCTGACGTCGGCGATGCCGGACACGCGGCCGGAGTCGGCGAGCTCGGCGATGCGCAGCGCGAGGTTGTCGGGGTTCACCTGGTACGGCAGCGCGGTGACGACGAGCTGCTGCCGCCCGCGAGCGTCCTCTTCGACCTCGACGACCGCGCGCATCGTCACCGACCCGCGACCCGTGCGGTACGCCTCCTCGATGCCCCGCCGGCCCACGATGAGCGCACCGGTGGGGAAGTCCGGGCCCTTGATGCGCTCGAGCAGCGCGGCGAGCAGCTCCTCGGGCGACGCCTCCGGGTTCGCCAGCGCCCACTGCACGCCGGACGCGACCTCGCGCAGGTTGTGCGGCGGGATGTTCGTGGCCATGCCGACCGCGATGCCGGCAGAGCCGTTGACGAGCAGGTTGGGGAACCGGCTCGGCAGGACGATCGGCTCCTGGGAGCGTCCGTCGTAGTTGGGCGCGAAGTCGACGGTCTCCTCGTCGATGTCGCGCAGCATCTCCATCGCGAGAGCGGCGAGCCGGCACTCGGTGTACCGCATCGCGGCGGCGGGGTCGTTGCCGGGCGAGCCGAAGTTGCCGTTGCCGTCGACGAGCGGGTAGCGCAGCGACCAGGTCTGGGCCAGCCGGACGAGGGTGTCGTAGATCGCCGAGTCGCCGTGCGGGTGGTAGTTGCCCATGACGTCGCCGACGACCCGGGCGCACTTGAAGTAGCCGCGGTCCGGGCGGTAGCCCCCGTCGAACATCGCGTACAGGACGCGACGGTGCACCGGCTTGAGCCCGTCCCGCACGTCGGGCAGCGCGCGTCCCACGATCACGCTCATCGCGTAGTCGAGGTAGCTGCGCTGCATCTCGACCTCGAGCGCGATCGGCTCGGTGCGATCGCCCGGGGGCGGGGTGGTCACGTCGGTCACGGCTTCTGTGTCCCTTTCGGCAGTCCGAACAGCGGTCGGCGTCGGCGGGCTCGCGCGGGAGCGCTAGACGTCGAGGAAGCGCACGTCCTTGGCGTTGCGCTGGATGAACTTGCGGCGTGAGTCGACGTCCTCGCCCATGAGTACGCTGAACAGCTCGTCCGCCTGCGCGGCGTCGTCGATCGTCACCTGCAGCAGCACCCGCGTCTCCGGGTTCATCGTGGTGTCCCACAGCTCCTGGGGGTTCATCTCACCGAGCCCCTTGAAACGCTGGACGCCGTCGTGCTTCTGCGGGTCGGTCTTGCCCGCGGTCTTGCCCGCCGCGACGATGGCGTCCCGCTCGCGGTCGGAGAACGCGTAGTCGATGTCGGTGCCCCGGCGGTCCCACTTGATCTTGTACAGCGGCGGCTGGGCCAGGTAGACGTTCCCGGCCTCGACGAGCCCGCGCATGAACCGGAAGAGCAGCGTGAGCAGCAGCGTCCGGATGTGCTGACCGTCGATGTCGGCATCGGCCATCAGCACGATCTTGTGGTAGCGCAGCTTCTCGAGGTCGAAGTCGTCGTGTACGCCGGTCCCGAGCGCGCTGATCATCGCCTGCACCTCGTTGTTCTGCAGGACCTTGTCGATGCGCGCCTTCTCGACGTTGAGGATCTTGCCCCGGATGGGGAGGATCGCCTGCGTCCGCACGCTGCGGCCCTGCTTCGCCGAGCCGCCGGCGGAGTCGCCCTCGACGACGAACAGCTCGGACTCCGCCGGGTCCGTCGACTGGCAGTCGGCCAGCTTGCCCGGCAGGCCGCCGCCCCCGAGCAGGCCCTTGCGCCGGGTCAGGTCGCGTGCCTTGCGCGCGGCGATGCGGGCGGTCGCCGCCTGGATGCCCTTGCGGACGACGTCGGCGCCCTCGGACGGGTTGCGCTCGAACCAGTCCGTGAGGTTCTCGTACACCACCTTCTGCACGTACGTCCGCGCCTCGGTGTTGCCGAGCTTGGTCTTGGTCTGGCCCTCGAACTGAGGCTCGGCCAGCTTCACCGACACGATCGCGGTGAGGCCCTCGCGGATGTCCTCGCCGGAGAGGTTGTCGTCGCGGTCCTTGAGCAGCCGCTTGTCCTTGGCGTACCGGTTGACGATGCTGGTGAGGGCCGAGCGGAAGCCCTCCTCGTGCGTGCCGCCCTCGTGCGTGTTGATCGTGTTCGCGAACGTGTACACGCCCTCGGCGAACTGGGTGTTCCACTGCATCGCGATCTCGACCGAGATCTTGCGGACGGTGTCCTCGGCCTCGAACTCGATGACGTTCGGGTGCACCACCCCGTCCTTGCTCGCGTTGATGTGCCGGACGAAGTCGGTGATGCCGCCCTCGTAGCGCCACGTGGTCTCGCGGGGCTGGCCGTCCTCGGTGTGCTCCGACCGCTCGTCACGCAGCGTGAGCGAGAGGCCCCGGTTGAGGAACGCCATCTCCTGGAAGCGACGGGCCAGCGTCTCGAACGAGTACGCCGTCGTCTCGAACACGTCAGGGTCGGCCCAGAAGGTCACCGTGGTGCCGGTGTCCTCGGTGTCGCCGACCCGCTCGAGCGAGCCTGTCTGGACCGCGGCGTGGTACATCTGCTGCCAGACCGCCCCGTCGCGGCGGACCTCGACGTCCAGCCGGGTGGACAGGGCGTTGACGACCGAGACCCCGACCCCGTGCAGGCCACCGGAGACCGCGTACCCGTCGCCGCCGAACTTGCCACCCGCGTGCAGCGTGGTGAGCACGACCTCGACGGCGGGACGGCCTTCGGAGACCACGTCGTCGACCGGGATCCCCCGGCCGTTGTCGACGACCCGCACCCCGCCGTTGGCGAGCATGGTCACCCTGATGTCGTCGCAGTAGCCGGCCAGCGCCTCGTCCACGGCGTTGTCGACAACCTCGTACACGAGGTGATGCAGACCCCGCTCGCCGGTCGAGCCGATGTACATGCTCGGGCGCTTGCGGACGGCTTCGAGGCCCTCGAGAACGGTGATGGACGTAGCGTCGTAGGACACGGGTCGGTGTTCCTCCTGCCGGGGACATGCCGCTCGGCACGGCGAGCCGCGGCGGGGTCGGCTGCTCGGCGTCCGGTTGGTCGGGTCGACTGACGACAGGTTGCTGGCGTCAGGGTCAACCGACGCAATTCTACCGGGTCCCCGGTTCAGGAGTGGCCCGCGCCGCCCCCTGTCGTACCGCCAGCGGGACGAACGGGACAACGGGAGGGTCCCCCTACTCGGGACACCGGCCTCAGGAGGTCACGGCGCGAGTGTGGGCCGCGCCCGTGGCCGCCCCGCTCGCCCAGGACACCCCCGCGCTAGCCGTACGTGTCACGCGGCCCCCTGGCCCCCCGGACCCGCCGCGGCCCCCGGCCCCAGTCCGGGGTCTGCGGGCCCCGGACCTGGACCCGCTGCACGGTGCCGTGCCCGAGCTGCTCGTTGAGCCGCCGCAGGAGCTGCGGAGCCAGCAGCCGCACCTGGGTCGCCCACGCGGTCGAGTCCGTCTGCACGGTGAGGACGCCGTCGGTGAAGGAGTCCGGCCGGCAGTGGGCCGCCATCTCGGGCCCGACCAGCACGTCCCACCGGCCGAGCACCCCGGCGACCGCCGCCTCGGTCTCCCACCCGCGTTCGGAGAGCAGTCGCGAGATCGACGCCGCCAGGACCTGCGGGTCGCGGTCGTCCGGACCGGCCCCGCTGCGCACCCCCTGGTCCCGGCCCCGCCGGCCGCCAGCCCCCTGGCCGGCCCTGCCCCCGCGAGTGTCCCGGCTGCCGGTGGACGGGCCGGTGCCGCGGCGCTCGCGCGCGTTGGCCTTCGCGCGGGCCAGGGCCGCGCGGGCGAGGTCGACCCCGGACGACTCCGGCTGGCCCTCGGGAACCTGCGGGCCCTCGGGAACCTGCGGCTCGGCGTCCGGGCCAGGCGTGCCGCCCGCCGGGGGTACGTCGTCGGAGCCCGGGTCATCGGACATGGCGCACCTCCCCACCGGCCACGTCGAAGCGCGCCCCGGACAGGGACTCGGGGACGTCCGGGCTGGCGGCCGCCGTGACGAGCACCTGCTCGGCCCGGCCCACCAGCGCGGCCAGGCGCTCCCGGCGTCCGATGTCGAGCTCGGCGAACACGTCGTCCAGCATGAGGACGGGGTCGTCCCCAGCGTCCGCACGCAGCATCTCGTACGCAGCGAGGCGCAGCGCCAGCGCGAACGACCACGACTCTCCCTGCGACGCGTACCCCCGCGCGGGCATGTCACCGAGCCGCAGCAGCAGGTCGTCCCGGTGCGGCCCGACGAGGGAGACGCCCCGCTCGAGCTCGGCCTTGCGGACACGGGCCAGCTCGCCGAGCAGCACCTCGGCCAGGGCCTCCCGATCGGGGACGAGGGGCGCGTCGGACCCGAGCGAGGACCGGTACTCCAGCCCGGCCGCGCCGCCCTCGGGAGCCACCTCGTCGTAGGACTTGTCGACAAGTGGGCCCAGCGCTTCGACGACGTCGAGACGAGCCGACAGGATCTCGGCGCCCGTCCGGGCCAGGTGCCCGTCCCACACCTCGAGGGTCCGCAGGTCGGCCTTGCCCGACCGTACGGTCGCCCCCGCGGTCTTGAGCAGCGAGTTGCGCTGCCGCAGGACGCGGTCGTAGTCGGCCCGGACGCCGGCGAACCGCGGCGCGCGGGCGACGACGAGGTCGTCGAGGAAACGCCGCCGCTCGGCCGGGTCACCCTTGACCAGCGCGAGGTCCTCGGGGGCGAAGAGGACTGTCCGCAGCAGGCCCAGCACCTCACGCGGACGGGGGACTGGGCCCTTGTTGATCCGGGCCCGGTTGGAGCGTCCGGGGTTGACCTCGAGCTCGACGAGCAGCCGCCGCTCGTCCCGCACCACCGCGGCTCGCACCACGGCGCGCTCGGCGCCGAGGCGGACCAGTGGCTGGTCGGAGGCGACGCGGTGGCTCGCCAAGGTGGCGACGTAGCCGAGCGCCTCCACGAGGTTGGTCTTGCCCTGCCCGTTCGGCCCGACGAACGCGGTGACGCCCGGCTCGAGGGCCAGCTCGAGCCCGGCGTACGACCGGAAGTCGGTGAGCGAGAGGTGCTGCACGTACATGGGAGTCAGTCACTCACAGCCGGCCCGAGGGCGTCACCGGGTGCCCGCCGAACTGGTTGCGCAGCGCGGCGACCACACGCATCGCGGGCGAGTCCTCCTGACGGGACGCGAAGCGGGCGTACAGCGCGGCCGACATCACCGGGGCGGGCACCGCGAGGTCGATCGCCTCCTGCACCGCCCAGCGACCCTCACCCGAGTCGTCCGCGCGGCCGAGCAGGCCGACCAGCCCCGGGTCCTCCTCCAGCGCCCGGACGAGCAGGTCGAGCAGCCACGAGCGGATCACCGTGCCCCCGGTCCAGCTGCGGACCACCCCGGGGACGTCGGTCACGACGTCGTTCGCGGCGAGCATCTCGTACCCCTCGGCGTACGCCTGCATGAGGCCGTACTCGATGCCGTTGTGCACCATCTTGGCGAAGTGGCCCGCCCCCACCGGGCCGGCGTGCACGAACCCGGCCTCGCCCGGCGGCTTCAGCGCGTCGAAGACTGGCTGCAGCATGGCGACGTGCTCGGGCGACCCGCCGGCCATCAGTGCGTAGCCCTCCTCGCGGCCCCACACGCCACCGCTCACGCCGACGTCACAGAACCCGATGCCGCGGGCGCCGAGCAGGTCCGCGAGCCCGCGGTCCTCCGTCCAGTGACTGTTGCCGCCGTCGGCGACCACGTCGCCCGTCTCGAGCAGTTCTGCCAGCGAGCGCACGACCTCCCGGGTCGGCGGACCGGACGGGACCATCACCCACACCGCGCGCGGTGGACGCAGCCTGGCGGCGAGGTCGGCCGGTGTGGCCACGTCCCGCCGCGCCGGGTCGTGGTCGTACCCCACCACCTCGTGACCCGCCGTACGCAGGCGGTCGGCCATGTTGCCGCCCATCCGGCCCAGCCCGATCAGCCCGATCTGCATGGGGCCTCCCGTTCCACGTGAAACGACGCTCGGGCCGGACGCGGACGACGGCTCGGCCGCCGGCCGCGCGGCAGTCAGCCGGACACGCGGACCGGCATGATCAGGTAGCGGTAGTCGGCGTCGGAGTCGTCCACGGCGGTGATCACTGCGGGACGGGTGGACGCGGTGAACGACAGTGCCGCCCGCTCGGCACCGGTGGCGTTCAGCCCGTCGAGCAGGTAAGAGGGGTTGAACGCGATCTCGATGTCGTCCCCAGTGAACTCCGCCTCGACCGACTCGGACGCCTGGGCCTCGTCGCCCGTGCCTGCCTCGAGCACGCAGCCGTCGCCGGAGAACGACAGCCGCACCGGGGTGTTGCGTTCCGCGACCAGGGACACCCGGCGTACGGCCTCGATGAACTGCGCCGTCTCGACGCGCGCCACCGACCCCGCCTCGGACGGGAACAGCGAGTTGTACTTCGGGAACTCGCCCTCGATCAGACGTGAGGTCGTACGCCGGCCGCCGGACTCGAAGCCGATCATGCCCTCGCCCTGGGGGCCGCCCGACAGAGCGAGTTGCACGTCCCCGCCACCGGCGAGGGTCTTCGCGGTGTCGGCCAGGGTGCGTGCCGGCACGAGGGCGACGGCCGAGAGGTCGGGCTGCTCGGGCTTCCAGCTGATCTGCCGCGCGGCGAGCCGGTACCTGTCGGTGGCCGCGAGAGTCACCGAGTCGCCCTCGATCTCCACCCGGACGCCGGTCAGCACCGGCAGGGTGTCGTCCCGCCCGGCCGCGACGGCCACCTGGCTCACCGCGGTGGCGAACACGTCACTGGGCACACGCCCGCTGGCGGTCGGCATCTCCGGCAGCGCCGGGTAGTCCTCCACCGGAAGCGTGAGCAGCGTGAACCGGGCACTCCCGCAGGTGACGGCGACACGGGTCCCCTCGAGGGCGACCTCGACCGGCCGGTCGGGGAGGCTGCGCGAGATGTCCGTGAGCAGACGGCCCGAGACCAGCACGCGGCCCGGCTCGGACACGTCGGCCGCCACGTCGACGCGGGCAGAGACCTCGTAGTCGAACCCGGACAGGCTGAGCCCCGAGGGCGAGGCCTCCAGCAGCAGACCCGCGAGAACCGGCACCGGCGGCCGGGCGGGCAGCCCCCGCGCCGTCCAGGCCACGGCCTCGGCGAGTACGTCACGCTGTACCTGGAACTTCACGCGTACCGCCTCCTGCGCTCGTATCGGGGGTGGGGGGAGCCGGCCGTCCCCAGATCTCCCCACCCTCCCTTGATGGGGAAATCATCCTCGTATCCAGGTGTAGTGGTGTTCATAGGCACGGTGGAAACTGTGGAAAGCCGTGGAGTAGGCAGGTCAGCACTGACATGGCCGTCCACCGCCCCTGTGCACGGCCTATGGACGACTGGCCCGTGCCTGTGGATCGAGGCTTCGCTCTGCTGCCTCGTCCCCAGGCGATGGTGGTGAGTGCACAGGTGGTCCACAGTGCCGTCCCCTGGTTGTTCACACGGGTCCACAGGGTTGTCCACACCCTGTGTACACAGGTGGGGCGACATCCTGGGGACGGCGAGCCGACATGTGCGGGTAACCCGCCGGCAACCTGTGGACAGGCGAGGGACGCCACCACGACCGACGCGGGCGTACGAGCCCCAGGGTGGGGGCCGCCGGGTCACTGCTGACGCGCCTGGGACTTGATGCGGTTGGTCAGCTCCGTGACCTGGTTGTAGATGGAGCGACGCTCGGCCATGAGCGAGCGGATCTTGCGGTCCGCGTGCATGACGGTGGTGTGGTCGCGCCCGCCGAACTGCTGGCCGATCTTGGGCAGCGACATCTCGGTGAGCTCTCGGCACAGGTACATGGCCACCTGACGGGCGGTGACGAGCACCCGGCTGCGGGACGTCCCGCACAGGTCCTCCATCGACAGCCCGTAGTACGCGGCCGTCTGCGCCATGATCGTCGGTGCGGTGATCTCGGGACCCTCCCGCTCGGGGATGAGGTCCTTGAGCACGAGCTCGGCCAGGGCCAGGTCGACCGGCTGGCGGTTGAGGCTGGCGAACGCAGTGACCCGGATGAGGGCACCCTCGAGCTCACGAATGTTCGTGGCGATCTTGCTGGCGATGTACTCGAGTACCTCGGGCGGGGCCGCGAGCCTCTCGGTTGCCGCCTTCTTGCGCAGGATCGCGATGCGGGTCTCGAGCTCGGGGGGCTGGACGTCCGTGATCAGGCCCCACTCGAACCGGTTGCGCAGCCGGTCCTCCAGCGTGGAGAGCTGCTTCGGCGGCCGGTCCGACGAGATGACGATCTGCTTGTTCGCGTTGTGGAGCGTGTTGAACGTGTGAAAGAACTCCTCCTGGGTCCGTTCCTTGCTCTCCAGGAACTGGATGTCGTCCACGAGGAGCACGTCGTTGTCGCGGTAACGCCGCTGGAAAGCGGACTGCTTGTCGTCGCGCAGCGAGTTGATGAAGTCGTTGGTGAACTCCTCGGAGCTCACGTAACGCACCCGCGCGTTCTGGAAGAGCCGCTGCCCGTAGTGGCCGATGGCGTGCAGCAGGTGCGTCTTGCCCAGCCCCGAGTCGCCATAGATGAACAACGGGTTGTAC
>JBOGEN010000120.1:0-4463 GCA_050743265.1 Actinomycetes bacterium | reverse complement strand
GGCCCGCCCGGCCCCGCGGCCGGGCGGTCTGCGAGACGCCCGGCGTGCGCCTCCGTCCCCACGGGTGTGGTCACGAAGCCACCCGTCAGCCGGACGTCACGGACGACTCGAGCGAGGCCTTGTACTGCTTGAGCTGCCGCTCCTTGCCCTTGCGGTCGTTCAGGGTGTTCCACTGGTCGGCAAGGCCGTCGAGGGCGTCCTGGGCGCTCTTCTGGCCCGACACGACCTGCTGCGCCGCGACCTCGGTGCTGTCCTGGAACGACGCGGCTCCGGGGAGCCGCAGGTCCTGCACCGCATTGGGGTCGGTGTTGCTCTCGCGCATCGCGTCGAGGTAGAGCTTGAGGTCGTCCTCGGGGTAGCCGACCTCCGTCCACGGCTCGGTGTTCGTGAGCTGGGACAGCCGGAACGGGTTCATGCCGCTGTTGCTCTTGGTGACCATCTTCAAGGAGAACTCGGGGCCGGCGAGGAACGAGAGGTACTCGTAGGCCAGGTCCTTGTTCTGTGACGACGAGGGAATGACCCCGACCCACCCGCCGAAGGCCAGCCAGCCGGGGCGGTTCGGCTGCGGCAGCGTGACCCAGTCCTCCTTCTTGTGGTCGTAGACCTCGGTGGACCCGGGCAGCAGCTGCGAGCCGATCTTGCCCTTCACCTTGCTGTTCTCCTGGAGCTCACCGATGATCGGCGTGTCGTCCCAGTCGATCCCCAGCACGGCCTCGCCGTTCGCGAACCGCTGGCGCACCTCGTTGCTGTCGAAGTTGATCATGCCGGGCGGGCCGTAGTCGACCGCCTCCGCGTAGTTCTCCATCCCCTTGACGTGGCCGGGGTTGTTGACGAGCGGCTCCAGGGTGTCGGGGTCGAACCACATCGCGCCGGGCAGGTTCGGCAGGGCGCAGTACGCCACGCAGTTCGACGCGTAGTACCAGAAGGCCTGGCCCCCGTGGCGGTACGCCTCCACGACCCCGTGGACCCCGTACTTGCCGTCGCCGAAGAACCTCGCGATGTTCATGAAGTCCTCCCACGTCTCGGGAGGCGCGAGCGGCTTGCCGAACTCCTTCTGGAACTTGTTGCTCAGTCCCTTGTCCTCCAGGATGTCGGTGCGGTAGTAGCACAGCTGGTTGTCCCCGTCGATGGGGATCGCGACCTGGCGCCCACCCCACTGCGCGTTCCCCTGGTAGATCACGTCGTCCCAGTCCATGGAGCGATCTGCCTTCACCTTGTCGGTGAGGTCCTCGATGAACGGGTGCAGGTCCCCGAGCCAGCTCGAGGCGCACAGCACGACGTCGTACGAGCCGCCGCCCGTCTGGAAGTCGGCCAGGGTCTTCGTGTACAGCTGGCCGAACGGCGCCGTCAGCAGGTCGACGCCGGTGCCGTGCTTCGCCTTGAAGGGCGCCGCAGACGCCCCGACCGCGCTGGCGATCGGCGGACCGGTCTGGGTGAAGACCGTGAGCGGGCCTCCTTCCCCTGAGCCCGAGCTGCACGCCCCGACCGCGGGGAGTCCGGCCGCCATGGCCCCCACCCCTGCGGCGCCGCGCAGGAACGCCCGCCGGTCCATGCCCGTCCCGCGAAGGCTCCGTCCACTCACTTGTCCGCCCACCCTTGGGTTGCCTTGGCCACCTGTAATGACAGGATGCTAGACATATCGGTCAGCAGGGTCCAGGCCCGTCAAGCGGCCTGGCAGATGCTTTGCCCCGATCTTGCGACGGGCTGGGGCGGGCGAGCCGGTGGATCGGTCACGGACCGAGGGCCTGCACGACCGGGTCCGGCAGGGTGGACCGATCGGGAAAGCTGGTCTGGGTCCCGCGGCCGAGCACGCTGAGCGCGGCGATCTCGTTCGCCCACGCGGAGCTCGCCACCAGGGACTCACCCTTGCCCAGGAAGTACGCGAGTGCCCCGACGAAGGCGTCCCCTGCGCCGGTGGTGTCGACCGCGTCGACCGACGGGGCGGGCACGTGCTCGACGCCGGCGGCGGACGCGACCAGGCACCCGTTCTCACCCAGCGTGACCACGACGCTGCCAGCGCCCCGCTCTCGCAGAGCGCCGGCCGCGGCCACGGCATCCTCGACGCTGTCGACCCGACGGCCGGTGAGCACTCCCGCCTCGCCCTGGTTCGGGCACAGCACGTCGCAGAGGACGAGCAGCTCGTCCGGGACGTGCGCCGGGGCGGGAGCCGGGTTGAGGACCGTCAACGTTCCCTCGGCCCGCGCTGCGCGGAGTGCGACGAGCACGGCAGACACCGGGATCTCGAGCTGACACACGAGCGCACCGGCCGAGGCCATGGCGGGTCTGGCGCTCTCGATCTCCTCGTCCGTCAGGAGGTCGTTGGCACCGGTGACGATGACGATGGAGTTGTTCCCCGAGTCGTCCACCATGATCGGGGCCACCCCGGAGAAGGCCTCGTCGGTGACCGTGACGAACTGCGTGTCGACCCCGCAGGCTCGGAAGTTCTCGAGCGTGCCGTCCCCGAAGACGTCCTTGCCGAGCTTGGTCACCATCGTCACGACCGCGCCGAGCTTCGCTGCCATCACGGCCTGGTTGGCGCCCTTGCCTCCGTACCCCATCCGGAACTCGGTGCCGTGCAGCGTCTCACCCATGTTCGGCAGGCGCGGGACGTAGCTGATCAGGTCGATGTTGGACGCCCCGACGACGCAGACGTTCGGCCGCGTCACGCCAGGTCTCCCCGGACGCGGGAGGTGTCAGAGCAGCACATGCTCTTCGGTGTAGATGTGCTGCCGGACGATCGTGAAGCTGTCGGCGTCCGCCCCGGCGACGGCAGCCTCCTCGGAGGCGAAGTCGGCCCGCATGTCCTCGAGCGAGTCCCACCAGAGCTCGGCGGTGCCGTCGTACGGGAGCTCGCCGGACATCTCCTGCTCCTCGATGGCGACGTTGAGGCGGTACCCCTTGAGGCGGGGGAACCGAAGGGTGAAGGGCGCGTGATCCTCGACCCATCGGTGCGTGAACTCCTCCCGGCTCATGCCGGGCTGTGCCTTCAACAGCGCGATCACCTTGACGGCGCGACCCACTGCGGCCTCCAGCGACGTGAGCGTGCTCGCGAGAAAGTGCGAGACGCTATCACGCCGGTCGGCCCGCATCCGGACGCCGTGACCGGGCGCCACCTCTGTCTGGGAGACAGCGCGTCGACGCCGCGGCAGGCCCGCGCGATCAGCCGCGGGGCGAGCTCGGGGTGGGTCCTAGCCGCCTCGGGACCTCCCCGACCCCCCACGAACACGTCGGGAGGGCTTGGGTGCAAGATGTATGCAATATGTCCGAAATGTCGAGGCGCTCTGCGCGCACGACCAGGAAGGGACGACTCTCATGCCCGCAAGCACCTCGAGACGCGGAAGGCCTCTCCGCGCAGCCGTCGCGGTCTTCGCGGCCGCGAGCCTCGCTGCGGCCGGCTGCGCCAAGACGTCCGAGTCGGACCAGGCGGCCGCGCAGGGGGAGTTCCCCGAGAAGATCACGATGACGATCCCCTTCTCCGAGGGCGGCGGCACCGACACCTGGGCGCGGTTCATGGACCCGTACCTGGAGAAGAACCTGCCGAACGAGCCGGCGATCCTGCCCGAGAACGTCCCGGCGGGGGAGGGCATCACGGGTCCCAACCAGTTCGTCGAGGAAGGCTCGACGGACGGCACGGAGGTGCTCGCCGCCTCCGGCACGACGTACTTCCAGTGGATGCTGCGCCACCCGCAGGTGAAGTACGACTTCAGCAAGATGCGTCCGCTGCTCGTCAACGGCACGGGTGGCGCGATCTACTCCTCGTCCGCTGCCGGGTTGAGGGACGCGAGCGACCTCGCGAACCCGCCGAAGCCGCTGACGTACGCGGGGATCAGCGCGAGCGGGCTCGACCTGTCCATGCTGATCGCGTTCGACCTGCTCGACGTGAACATCGACGCGACGTGGGGCCTGGAGGGTCGCGACCTGGCGGTGCTCGCGATGGAGCGCGGCGAGGTCAACATCGACTACCAGACCACGTCCGCGTACAAGTCCGACGTGCAGCCGATGGTCGACGAGGGCAAGGCCGTCCCGCTCATGAGCTTCGGTGTCCTCGAGGACGGCAAGGTCGTGCGCGACCCCGCGCTGCCGGACCTCCCGACCGTCCCCGAGGTGTACGAGCAGCTCAACGGTGAGCCGCCGTCCGGCCCTGCGTGGGACGCGTACAAGGCGTTCCTCGCCGCGGGCTTCGACTACCAGAAGGGCCTGTGGGCCAACCAGGGGACGCCGGACGAGATCGTCTCGGCGTACCAGGACTCGGTGAAGCCCATGACCTCGGACCCCAAGTTCCAGAAGGGTGCCGAGGAGGCCCTCGGTGGCTACCCCCTCTCCCGAGGGGACGAGGTCGAGACCGAGATGCGTGAGGCGTTCACGATCACCTCGGCCGTGCGGAAGTACGCGCTCGACCTCCTCGCCACGAAGTACGACACGAAGTTCGGCTGACCGGAGCGGGTCCCGGGCCGGCACGTCGC
>JBOGEN010000119.1:0-48511 GCA_050743265.1 Actinomycetes bacterium | reverse complement strand
AGGGCGGCCGGGTCGCATGCGACGTACGCCACACGGCGGGGTTCGCGGCGGGCGATCTGCGCGGTGACAGCACGGCCGGCCCCGGCCCGCGGCGGGTCGAGCACGACGAGGTCGACCCGCTCGGGGACGACGTCGCCGACCGGCAGGCGCCCCTCGAGCGCACGGTCCACCCGTCCGCGCAGGACGCGTACCGGCAGACCGGTGACGTTGCGCCGCGCGTCGGACGCCGCGGCCACGCTCGACTCGACCGCCGTGACACGTCCCTCCGGGGCGACGCGTGCGGCCAGGGTGGCGGCGAACAGTCCGGCACCGGCGTACAGGTCGAGCACGCTGTCGCCGGGCCTTGGCTCCAGCGCCTGCTCGACCGCGTCCGCGAGCACGTCTGCCGCGGCAGGGTGGACCTGCCAGAACCCCGCGGAGGACACCGCGAACGGACGGCCGTGGACCTCGTGGGACAGCTCCCCGCGCCCGTGGACGACGACGCCTTCACGCCCGTCGTCAAGGACGAGGGAGACGTCGTCCGGCAGCGACGGGAACGTGACCGCTCCCCCGCTCCGGTCCGGGGTCGCGCGGACGAGCCGCTGCCCACTGGCCGGCGCCACCGACACCTCGAGGGAGGACGCGTCCGGCCAGCGGTGGTGCGTGACCCCCACGCCGGAGACGTCCTGGTGCGCGATGCGGCACTCGTCGATCGGCTCCACCTCGTGCGAGCGGTGCCGCAGCAGCCCGGCCCGATGCTCGTCGTCCACCGACCACCGCACCCGCGTACGCCAGCCGAGCCCGTCCGGTGAGCCGGGCACGGGCTCGACCTCGACCGAGACCTCCAGCCCGGCGAGGCGGCGCATCTGCTCCGCGACCACCGCGGCCTTGAGGCGGCGCTGGGCGGGCAGGGTGGCGTGCTGCCAGTCGCACCCGCCGCAGCGCCCCGGCCCGGCGTACGGGCACGGCGGGCTCACCCTGTCCGGGGACGGCTCGTGGACGCGTACCGCGTCCGCCCGCAGGTACGGGTCCTTGGCCCGTCCCTCGGTGACGACGGCCCGGACACGCTCGCCGGGCAGGGCGTGCCGCACGAACACCACCCGCCCCTCGTGCCTGGCGACGCAGTGGCCGCCGTGGGCGACCGGGCCCACCTCGAGGTCGAGGTGGGCACCAGCGAGCGACTCTCCCTTGTCCGGCTCCGACCCGTCGTCGCGCTCTGCCGACATCAGGGCCGCCCGCCGGGCGCGGTCGGCTCGGTGGCGCCACCGTCCGGGCCGGCCTCCTCGCCGAGCACCCCTCCCCCCTCGGCGTGCTCGGTGCCCTCCGTGCCCTCCGCGTGCTCGGTGACCTCGGCGGCCTCGGTGACCCGCGTCGACGAGCGCAGCTGCCACGGCACGCTCGTCACCATCACGCCGGGCTGGAACAGCAGCCGCGTCTTGAGCCGCAGCGCGCTCTGGTTGTGCAGCAGGTGCTCCCACCAGCGGCCCACCACGTACTCGGGAATGAACACGGTGACCACGTCCCGCGGGCTCCCCCGGCGGATCGTCCGTACGTACTCGAGCACCGGGCGGGTGACCTCGCGGTAGGGCGAGGCGAGGATGGTCAGTGGGACCGGCACGTTCTGGCGGTCCCACTCCGCCTGCAGCGCACGCGACTCCTCGGGGTCCACGGCCACGGTGAGCGCGACGAGCGACGACGGCCGGGTCGCCCGGGCGTACGAGACAGCGCGCAGCGTCGGCTTGTGGATCTTCGACACGAGGACGACCGCGTGGTTGCGCGAAGGCAACATCGTGGCGTCGGCGTCGGGGATGAGCTCGACGCTGACCGCGTCGTAGTGGGTCCGGATCCCCCGCATCACCGCGAAGAGCACGGGCATCGCGATGAGCACGATCCACGCGCCGTGGGTGAACTTGGTGATCGTGACGATGACGAGCACCAGGCCGGTGAACGTCGCCCCCGTCGCGTTGATAGCGCGCGACCGCATCATGCGCCGTCGGCGCTCGCGGTCGGTCTCGCTTCGCAGCAGACGGTTCCAGTGGCGGACCATCCCGCTCTGTCCCAGCGTGAACGAGGTGAACACGCCGATGATGTACAGCTGGATCAGCCGCGTCACCGACGCGTCGAACGCGAAGATGAGCAGCCCGGCGAACGCGGCGAGCAGCCAGATGCCGTTGCTGAACACGAGCCGGTCGCCCCGGGTGTGCAGCTGACGCGGGGCGTACCGGTCCTGGGCGAGGATCGACCCCAGCACCGGGAACCCGTTGAACGCGGTGTTCGCGGCCAAAACGAGGATCAGCACCGTCGCGGCCTGGATGGAGTAGAAGAGCGGGTTGCCGTCGCCGCCGAACACGGCCGCGGCCACCTGCGCGACCACGGTGCGCTGGGGGTCGGTACGACAGTTGCCGTCGAAGCCCGCGAGGTCACAGGTGTTCTCGGCGTAGTGCACGTCGCTCACGAGCGCGAGCGTGGTGATCCCGATGAACATGGTGAGCGAGATCGCGCCCATGAGCAGCAAGGTGGTGGCCGCGTTGCGGCTCTTGGGCTCCTTGAACGCGGGCACCCCGTTGGCGATGGCCTCCACCCCGGTCAGCGCGGTGCACCCGGACGAGAACGCGCGCAGGGCGAGGAGGGCGAGCGCGACCATCCCGAGGTCGCTCACCTCGGCATGGACCTCCCACTCCGCGCTCTCGGCCACGGGCGGGTCGCCGAAGAGCGTGCGCAGCAGCCCGACGACGATCATCGTCATGATGCCCGCGACGAACAGGTACGTGGGCAGGGCGAACGCCCGGCCGGACTCCCTGACCCCGCGCAGGTTCACCGCCATCAGCAGGCCGACGAACAGGATCGCGAGCTGCACCCGCCACTCGTGCAGCTCGGGGACCGCCGAGATGAGGTTGTCCACGCCGGCCGAGACGGACACCGCCACGGTGAGCACGTAGTCGGTGAGCAGGGCGCTGGCGACGGTGAGCCCGGCCGTCGGGCCGAGGTTCTTGTGCGCCACCTCGTAGTCCCCGCCACCCGACGGGTACGCGTGTACGAGCTGGCGGTACGACGCGACGACGACGACGAGCAGCGTCACCACGCCGAGGGCGACGAAGGGCGTGAGGGACAGGTACGCCAAGCCGCCCAGGGTCAGGACGAGCAGGATCTCCTGCGTCGCGTACGAGACCGAGGAGAGCGGGTCGCTGGCGAAGATGGGGAGCGCGACACGCTTGTCCAGCAGCGTCTCCCCCAGCCGGTCGGACCGCAGGGGACGGCCCACGAAAAGCCGCTTGGAGACGTCGGTCAGCTTGCCCACGGCAGGCAAGGCTACGGCGTGGGACCCCCGGACCCGGGTCAGCCGGGCATCCCGTCGCCTGGGCGTCGCGGCGTGTAGGTTGCCCCTGCCGGGAGAGGCACGCCGCGGCGCCCGAGAGAGGACCACCGTGCACGTCGTGATCATGGGCTGTGGCCGTGTGGGGTCCACGCTGGCCCACAGCCTCGAGGACCGGGGGCACTCGGTGGCCGTCGTCGACCAGTCCACCGAGGCGTTCCGGCGGCTCGGCCCGTCCTTCGCCGGGCGGCGGATCACCGGCGTCGGGTTCGACCGCGACACGCTGCGCGAGGCCGGGGTCGAGCGCGCCCACGCCTTCGCCGCCGTGAGCAGCGGCGACAACTCGAACATCATCGCGGCGCGGGTTGCGCGGGAGACCTTCGGCGTGGAGAACGTCGTGGCGCGCATCTACGACCCCCGCCGGGCCGAGGTGTACCAGCGCCTGGGCATCCCGACGGTCGCCACGGTGCGGTGGACGGCCGACCAGATGCTGCGCCGCGTCCTGCCCGAGGGGGCGCAGCCGGAGTGGCGCGACCCGTCCGGCACCGTGCGGCTGGCCGAGGTGCACCTGGACGGCGGATGGCTCGGCCACCGGGTGACCCGCCTCGAGCAGGCGTCCGGGGCACGCGTGGCGTTTCTCACACGGCTCGGCGAGGGCGTGCTCCCCGACTCGGAGACGGTCCTCCAGGAGGGTGACCTCGTCCACGTGGTGATGCCGGAGCGGGACATCGCACACGTCGAGCGCGTGCTCGCCGACGGCCCGGAGGACCACTGATGCGCGTCGCCATCGCCGGGGCCGGCAAGGTCGGCCGCTCGATCGCCCGTGAGCTGCTGGAGAACGGCCACGAGGTGTTGATCATCGACAAGGACCCGTCCGCGATCAAGGTGGAACGGGTCGCCGACGCCGAGTGGCTGCTCGCCGACGCGTGCGAGATCTCCTCGTTGGATGAGGCGTCGCTGGAGCGCTGCAACGTCGTCATCGCGGCGAGCGGGGACGACAAGGTGAACCTCGTCGTGTCGCTCCTGTCGAAGACCGAGTACGGCGTACCGCGTGTCGTCGCGCGCGTCAACCACCCCAACAACGAGTGGCTGTTCAACGAGTCATGGGGCGTGGACGTCGCCGTCTCGACGCCCCGTCTGCTCTCCGCGCTCGTCGAGGAGGCGGTGAGCGTCGGCGACCTCGTACGCCTGCTCACGTTCCGCCAGGGCGAGGCGGAGCTCGTCGAGCTGACCCTGCCTGTCGACGGCGCCCTGGTGGGGCGACGCGTCGGGGACGTGGCCTGGCCACCGGACACCGCCCTCGTCACGATCATCCGCGAGGGCCGCGTGCTCGTGCCGACACCGGACCACCCGCTCGAGGCCGGCGACGAGCTGCTGTTCGTCGCGTCGCCGGACATGGAGCCCCAGCTCGGCGAGCTCCTCTCGCACGGCTGAGCACGTCAGGCCGGGCGCGTCGGGCTGTCTGAGCCGTCCGTGTGCGGGGTCGTCGTCGGCACGCGGCGCAGGATGAGCCAGCAGACCCAGCCGCCCATGAGGAACAGGGGCCAGCCCATCGCGAGCTTGGCGACGCCGAGCGCCACGACCCAGCCGGCCAGGTACAGCGGCAGCTGGACGGCGAGCCGCAGTGCGAACATCGCCACCCACACCCAGCTCGCGAGCGCGTACGCCCGGTACCTCGCGGGGTCCGAGCGCCAGGCCGTGCCCTCTCCGACCAGCGGCCCGATCACCACGCCGATGAGCGGCCACCGGACGAGGATCGAGAGGGCGTATGCGGCCCCGTACCCGGCGTTGATGAACAGGCCGGGGAGGAAGAAGTTGCGCGCCTCCCCCGTCCGGTGCGCGATGAACGCGGCGATCGCCACACCGACGAAGCCGGCAAGCGCGTGCTGCAGTGTCTCGCGCCGGACGAGACGGACAACAGTGAGCAGGACGCCCACGCCGACCGCAGCCCACAACGCCGGTGTCAGGCTGGTCAGCGTGAAGACCGCGACGAAGACGATGCCCGGCAACCCGGAGTCGAGGAGCCCCCGCCGACCGCCGAGAGCCTGCGCGAGCGTGTCCCGCTGAGCCTCTGCGAGCGTGCTCTGCTGCGTCTTTGAGCTCTCGGGTGTGGGCTCGCCGCTCACTCGGCCCCCGGACGCAGCGTGTACTTCGGGTTGAAGATGAGCCGCCGGCCTGTCGCGTCGAGCGTCACCAGCCCCTCGACGGCGAGCGTACGGCCGGGCTCGATGCCGGTGATCTGGCGGCGGCCCAGCCAGACCAACGTGACGGAACCTGACCCGTCGAACAGCTCGGCCTCCAGCGCCGGGACGCCGGCCCGCGGCCGCAGCGTCACAGTCCGGAGAAAGCCGGAGACCTCGACCCGGTCCCGGTCGCCGCAGTCGGCCACGGGCGTCGCACCCGACTCGCGCGCGTCGCTGATCAGGTCCTGCGCGTCCAGCTCGTCACGGGTGGTCGTGAACCGGGACACGGCGCGTCGCAGCCGGCCTGGCCGCTTCCTCCCCGTCGCCGATCCGGGCGTGTCCACGGCTAGCAGCGTACCGAGCGAAGCGCTCACCGTGTCTCGGTGATCTCAGGTCCGCGGGTGAACGGGTCGAGGCTGTGCTCCTCCGCTCCCTCCGCGTGCTCGCCCTCCTCGGGCTCGACCGGGAGCCGCAGGTCGAGGGGCTCCCGCGGGGGCTTGGGGTTCTCGCCGCGGACGACGACGACCGCCCGGAACGCCCGTTCGAGGACGGCCAGGTTGCCGGGCTCGGACAGGGCGCTGCCGGTCACCACGCCACGGAGGAACCAGCGCGGCCCGTCGTGCCCGACGAAGCGGGCGGGCTGCAGGGCGCTACGCCCGTCCTGGCGGCGGACGGGCACCTGCGCGCGGAGCTCGACGCCGAACGCGCCGAGCTGCTCGTCGGCCGTCCCGCCGGACTGGCTGATGCCGGCCACGATCTCGGCGCGCACCTCCTCCCAGATGCCGCTGCTGCGGGGCGCGGCGAACGCCTGGAGCTGCAGCGCGCTGTCGCCGAGCACGATGTTGGCCGCGACGACCTGGTCGTTCTGGACGTCGACACGGACCTCCGTCCCGGACAGGACCGGCACGCGCAGGCCTCCGAGGTCGACGCGCGGGAGCCCGTCGTCCTCGAACCCGGCGACGTCGTAGGGGCCCGAGGGCTCATCCATCCGCTCGTGCTGGTGCTTCGGCGTGGCGTCCTCGCCTTCGGGGAGGTCCTCGGCCTCGGTGACGTTGTCGGCGTCCTCGAGACCCTCGTGCTCGGTGTGCCGGCCCACGCCCCCGGCGTGCGTACCCGGCGCACGGCGCGGGCGGCGGTTGCCGCGCCGGTTCCTGCTGTCCCGTCGGCTGCGTGCCACCACGTCACTCCCCTTCCTGGGCCGGGACGGCGAACCCCCCGGTGGAACCGTGTCCACCCTCGCCCCTCGCGGAACCTGGCAGCAACCTCACCTCACAGAACGTCACCCGCTCCACCCGCTGGACGATCAGCTGGGCGATGCGGTCACCGCGGCGCAGGCTGACCGGCGTCCGCGGGTCCGTGTTGACCAGCGTCACCTTGACCTCACCGCGGTAGCCCGCGTCGACCGTCCCGGGGGCGTTGACGATCGAGACCCCGTGGCGTGCGGCCAGACCCGACCGAGGGTGGACGAATGCCGCGTACCCGTCGGGCAGGGCGATCGCGACCCCGGTGGGCACGGTCGCCCGCTCCCCGGGGGCGAGGTCGACGTCCACGGCGGTCACCAGGTCAGCGCCGGCGTCGCCCGGGTGGGCGTACGCGGGAATGGGCAGCTCGGGGTCGAGCCGCCGGACGAGCACCTGGGGCGCACCGTTCACCGTGCGCCCCCGTCCGGGGAGAGGGTCGCCGCAGCTGCGCGGGTGCGGTGGGCCGTGCGTGTCACGGGCGCCGACCCTACCGCCCAGGCCTGCCGCGGACGGGCATCGAGCCGGGATCCGTGGCGGACCTCACGCCCGGCCGACAGGCGCCGAGACTCACGCCCCTCCGAGGCAGCGTCCGACGAGGACGATCGGCAGCCGACCGGTGCCGGCCGCCGTGTCGTGGAACTCGCGGAGGCTGCCGCGCCCTGCGGCCAGCCAGTCGTCGCGCATCCGGGCGATCTCGAGCGCGCCGGTGAGGTACGAGGCGGCCTGGGTCGGCCAGGCGCAGTACCGGGAGACCTCGGCCTGCGCGGTCTCCGGAGACAGCGACGCCTTGGTGGACATGTACTCCACCGCCTGCTCGACCGTCATCTCCCCGAGGTGCAGCGAGGTGTCGACGACGATCCGCGCGGCCCGGAAGAGCCGTGCGTCGAGCTGACCCACGACGGCCCGCTGCTCGGGGAAGAAGTCCTGCTCGCGCATGAGCTCCTCGGAGTAGAGCCCCCAGCCCTCGGTGAAGTACGTCGAGCCGTACACCAGGCGCAGCGGCCGCGTCCCGGACGCCGCCAGGTGGGCGAGGTGCCAGTGGTGACCGGGGTAGGCCTCGTGCGCGCTGATCGTCCACATCGAGGCCCGGCTGTTCGTGGCCAGGCGTCCCTCGACCTGCTCCGGGGTGGCGCCGTCCGGCGGGTACGGGACGAAGAAGTGGCCGGCCCGGCGGTCGGAGAACGGCGGCGGTGGGATGTAGTGCGCGACGGCGAGCATCGCCCGGGTGAACGGGGCCGACGGCACCACCCGGCACTCCTCGCCCGGCGGCAGGGTGACGAGGTCGTGCTCGACGCAGAACGCCCGCGCGGCGGCCGTCACCTCGGCGTACTCGTCCCGCATCGCCTCCGGTGTCGGCGGGTGGTCCGTGTTCAGCGTCTCGAGCAGGGCGCGCCAGTCGTCGTCGCCGCGCAGCTCGCGGCTGTACGCGCGCATCCGCGCCGCCAGCTCGTCGTAGGTGGCCTGCCCCCGGTCCCGCATCTCCCGCGCGCCGTACGTGAGGCCCTCGGCATTTCTCAGCAGCCCGTCGTACCGCTCTTCGCCGATCGCCCAGCCGCCACGCGCCTTCTCCGCGAGCCCCTCGAGATGGGTGACGAACTCGTCGAAGGCCAGCCCCGCGACCTCTCCCGCCGCGGCGACCTCGGCGCGGAACGACTCGTCGGAGATCTCACCGGCGATCGCACGGCAGTACGCGCCCCCGGCCCGCGCCTGGCTGAGCGCGCGCCGGACGAGCAGCGGGGAGGCCAGCTCCGGGTCGAGGTTCGCCTGACCTTGCGCGAGCAGATCCGGTGTGGCGCGCAGCCGGGCCGCGACGTCGGGCGCGAGCTCGCGCTCCGGGCGGAGCCGGTGCAGCAGCAGGGTGAACACCGAGGAGAGGGCCACCCCGGCGTACGCGTCCGGGCTGCGGCGCCACTCCTCCCAGTCGCGCATGAGTGCCCGGCCCCGCAGCGTCATGTGGACGAGGTCGCGGTCGATGCGCTCGTCCGGGCTCAGGTCCGCGTCCGCCAGGGCCGCGAAGCGCTCGGCCCACGCGTCCTCGGCGCGGTGCCGCGCCGCCAGTGCGTCCGCCGACAGGTCGGGCAGGTACGGGTCGTACGCGGTGAGGCCGAGCGCGGACCCGCCGGTCGGGCTCGCCGCCAGCTCGTCCGCGAGGAGCTCGCCGGCGAGGCGGTCGAAAGGGCCGTCACCCAGCGGGACGGCGGACGGGATCACGCGCGGAGCAGACACGAAGCGCACCGTACCCCGGCCTGCCGATGCGGTTTCGGACGTCCGGCTGGGGCAGGATGCCGGTATGGCCGGAGCGACGTCATGGAAGGTGATCGGCGGGCTCTCCGCGGTTGTCGCGGGGATCGCCGCCAAGAAGGTCGTCGAGACCTCGTGGAAGAAGGCGACAGGGAAGAACCCCCCGGCGAACCCGGAGTCGCCGGACACCACCTGGCCGGAGGCGGTGGGCTGGGCCCTGCTCAGCGGGGCGGCCGTGGGGCTCGCCCGGCTGTTCGCGACGCGCAAGGCCGCGGCGTACTACCGCAAGTCGACGGGGGCCCTGCCACCCGGGCTCGAAGAGGTCACCTGACCGGCCCTGACATCCGCGGGGCGGACAGCCGACCGGCCCGCATGAATCTCTCGCCCGCACGCCCACGCCAGTGACGGTGCCGGTGCCGGTGCTTCAGGCCGCACACTCGGTGCAGATGAACTGCCCGCCGACTTCCTTGGCGAGCTGGCTGCGGTGGTGGACGAGGAAGCAGCGCGCGCAGGTGAACTCGTCCGCCTGGCGCGGGAGCACCCTGACGGACAGCTCCTCGTTCGACAGGTCCGCGCCTGGTAGCTCGAGGGACTCGGCGATCTCGTTCTCGTCCACATCGGCGGTGCCCGCGGCCTTGTCCACTCGGCGCGCCTTGAGCTCCTCGATGCTGTCCTGGTCGAGGTCGTCGTCGTTCTTACGCGGCGCGTCGTAGTCAGTGGCCATGGTGCTGCAACCTTCCGAAGCATGAGGTGTCCAGCGCGGGTGTAACGCGCGGGAGGCCGAAGTTGTGCCCGATCCGGGGCGGAGATTGTGCCCTGTCAGCCAGCCTTATCCCGCCCGGTTTTGGCCGATCCGGCTGTGAGATTGAGCACACGTCCACCGGGGAACATGCCTCGCGTGTCCATGTGGCCCCGCGTTTCCGCCCCACGGTACGAGCGCATGGCCCCCGGCACCGGGCAAATCCACCACAGCACGAGCACTACGCTGGAGCGGTCCGCTTCGGACATCAGGACGAAACGTCACGAACCTGGACGCACGACCCCCTCGCGACCCGCGCCCCCGCGCGACCCGCGAACGTCGACCACGAGGAGGCCATGCCCATGGGCGAGTTCACCGCCGAGATCACCGAGCGGCTCCGCTCCATCACCGAGGAACTGAGACTGGCGGAGGCCGCCGGTGACGACTTCGGAGTGCAGTCCCATGGGTTCGCCCTGGACGACCTTCGTCGGATCGCGGCTGAGCACGGTGTCCCCGAGGACGGCGTCGCCGAGCAACCGGGGGTCACCGGGCAGCAGCCGGGGGTCACCGGGCCAGGGGTCGCCGAACCCTTCTAGCCCCTGCTCAGCCCTTTCCTGAGCCGAGCCGCACGAGACGCCCGCGGCGGCTCAACCACGGGTGACCGACAGGTCCGAGACAGCCAGCACGGACTCCACACCGTCACGGAGGACCGCCCGCTCCCACCGGAGCCGGGCGGTCCTCCCGTCCACGACGATGGTGGCGAGCGCGTTGTCGAACCAGGGACCGCCCTCCATGCTCCAGTCGAGTTCGGGCCTGCGCAGCCCGGCCGCGCCGGCCAGCGCCCGCCCCACGACCCGGGCGAGCGCGACCTGTGCCACGGCGTTGGCGTAGCGCATCTTCCGGCTGAGCGGGTTGCGCACGGGGGAGCACACGGCCTGCACGACCGCCGAGGCCCCGGACGGGGCGCCGGGCAGGCGTACGCGGGCCAGGTAGGAGTAATGGACGTCGCCCGACATGACGACGACGCTGGCCGGCGCGCCGGGGCGCGTGGCCACCCGCCGCAGCAGCCTGGACATGGCGTCGAAAGACCGCCGGAAGGCGGCCCAGTGCTCCAGGTCGACGCCCTGACGGATCCGCTCGCCCACGCGCGCCGCCCGACGGCCCCAGGCGCCGGCGCAGACCGCCTCGTTCCAGCCCTCGATGTGGTGGATCCCCCTCGGCAGCAGGTACGGCAGGGAGGTCCCGACCAGCAGGTGGTCGACGTCCGCCTCGGCCTTCTCCTCCACCCATGACCACTCGTCGGCGTCCACGATGAGGCGGTTGCCCTCGTCGAGCATGCGACCGCAGCGGGTGTCCACGACGACAAGCCGCGTACGGCCGAAGTCCCGCACGAAGCTCCACCGGTACGCCGCGGGGTCACGGTCCGCCTCCGCCGCGAACGCGTCGAGCACCGCCCCCCCGTCGCGGCCCTCGTCCGCGCACCGCCGGAGCGAGGCGAGGACCCGGTCCTGGGCCAGGTCCTCGGGTGCGAGGTTGCCCAGGTGCTGGTACAGCCAGTACGCACCGAGCCCGCCCCGGATGCGGACCGACCACCAGGGATGGG
Organism: Actinomycetes bacterium; assembly: GCA_050743265.1. GTDB lineage: Bacteria > Actinomycetota > Actinomycetes > JBOGEN01 > JBOGEN01 > JBOGEN01. Next base: position 37,212 of record JBOGEN010000119.1, on the reverse strand, counting down.
CTGCCATCTGGGCCCGCCATGTCTCGGAGGTGTTCCAGTCGTCACGGATGTCGTGGTCGTCGAAGACCATCGCCGTGGGCACCGTGGAGAGCAGCCAGCGCACCTCCGGGTCACTCCAGGCCAGCCGGTACAGGGCGGCGTACTCCTCGAAGTCGGCCACCTCGGTACCCGGCGGCTTCTCGGTGTCCCGACGCGCCTGCATGACCTCGCGCACCCGTTCGGACGTCTCGTCCGCGTACACCTGGTCCCCGAGCAGCAGCAGAGCGTCCGGCCACTCGGCGTCATCGGGGGCGGCAGCCATGCGCCGGGCGTACGCCCGCAGCGCGTCGACCCCGTGCACGCGCCACTCCTCGGGCGTGTGCGGCACGCTCGTCCGGCACGAGCCGAACAGCAGCCGCAACCCGGACCCCTCGGACGGCGTGCGGATACGGCTCCGCGGCGGGGAGTCGCCCGGCCCCGCGCCCGGCTCCGGCCACACCGGCACGCCGTCGAGGCTCACCGTGTACGGGACGCTGGCCCCCGGCTCGAGCCCGTCGAGCACGACGAGGCCGTAGTGGTGTCCGTGCACCGTGAGTGTGCGGGTCGACGTGCCGAGCACCTCGACCTCGCAGGGGGTGTCGGTCTCCACCCACACCGTGGCGCTTCCCGTGTCGACGTAGCGCAACATCGGGCCGACCACGAGGTGCGGCATGGCTGTCCTCCAGGGGGCAGCAGGGCGTGAACGTGGCGCCGGTCAGGCCGAGAACAGCGGCGCCACGAGGTCGTGCAGGGGTTCGAATACCCCCGGCGGCGCGGCGATCACCAGATCCTCCCCCGCCGGCTTGCCGTACGCGCCCTCGACCCGTGCCCCGGCCTCACGGGCGACGAGCCCGCCCGCGGCCAGGTCCCAGGGGGCGAGGCCCTGCTCGTAGTAGCCGTCCAGCCGCCCGCACGCCACCGCACACAGGTCGAGCGAGGCCGCCCCGGCCCGGCGGATGTCACGGACCGCGGGCAGGGCGGTGAGCAGGATGCCGGCCTGGCGGGCTCGCCGCTCCGCCGCGTACGCGAAGCCGGTGCCGACCAAAGCCCGGTCCAGCGGGACCGGCTCGTTGACGGTGACCGGGTCGTCGTCGAGCCGGGCTCCCCCGCCCCGCGTCGCCGTCCACGTCTCGCCGGACACGGGGTTGTGCACGACGCCCGCGACGACCTCCCCGTCGACCTCGGCGGCGATGCTCACCGCGTACGCGGGGATGCCGTAGAAGTAGTTGACCGTGCCGTCGATCGGGTCGACGACCCAGCGCACGCCACCTGGGTGCGCGCCGGGTTCCGTGTCCGCATCCGCGTCGGCGCCGGGCGTCCCCTCCTCGCCGAGCACCGGGTCACCGGGACGTGCCGCACGCAGCGCCTGGACGATCAGCCGCTCGGCCGCGGTATCCATCGCGGTGACGATGTCGGTGGGCGTGGACTTCGACGTCACCGCCAGCGCGCCGGGCGGACGCCGCTCGACGAGCAGCCGCCCGGCGCGATGGGCGACGTCGCGGGCCAAGGCGAGCAGCGCAGCCGGGTCCGAGGAGTGACCGGCCTCGGCGGCCCGGTCGGAACGGGCGGGCATGGCCTCAGTCTCACCCATCCGCGGGCCCGGGCGGACACAACCCTGGGGGCCGGCCACCCTGGCCCGTCACAGCAGCCCTGGGCGGGCCCACTCCTTGCCGAGGACGTGGTGGTCGCAGAACGCCAGCACGGTCTCGTACCAGACCTTGGCGTTGCCCGGGGTGAGCACCCAGTGGTTCTCGTCCGGGAAGTAGAGGAACTTCGCCTCGACCTCGTGGCGGGTGAGGTCCCACCACAGTCGCAAGGCCTCGCTGATCGGCACGCGGTAGTCCTTGTCGCCGTGGATGACGAGCATCGGCGTCCGGATGCGGTCCGCGTGGTGGTGCGGCGAGCCCGCCGCGTACCGCTCGGCATGGGTGTCGAGGCTGCCGAACTCGCGCTCCCAGTACGAGGCCACGTCGGTGGTGCCGAACATCTGCTCCAGCGTCCACAGGCTCGCGTGCGTGACGATCGCGGAGAACCTGTCGGTGTGGCCCGCCACCCAGTTCGCCATGTAGCCGCCGAAGGACCCGCCCAACGCGGCGGTGCGCTCGCCGTCGAGGTCGTCGCGGGCGAGCGCGGCGTCGGTGAGCGACATCAGGTCCGTGTACGGGGCCTCACCCCATCGCCCCCACCCTCGGCGCAGGAACGCGTGGCCGTACCCGGTCGACAGGGCCGGGTCGGGCAGCAGCACGGCGTAGCCGCGGGCCACGGCCGTCCACGGGTTCCAGCGCCAGTGCCAGGTGTTCCAGCTGCCCATCGGGCCGCCGTGGATGAAGACGAGCAACGGCGCCGGGTCGGACGCGGACGCGTCGGCGGGCATGGCCAGCCAGGAGCGCAGCGGCACACCGTCAGCCGCGGTCGTGGTCACCTCGACGATCCGGCCGGGCACCGTGACGTCCGCGCCGGGTGCACGCAGGAGCGAGGGCGCCTGGTCGGCCGCCCTGGCGTCCAGCCGTACCGGGGTGGGGAGGCGGTCGAGCGCGTTGTGCACGGCGTAGACAGACCGCGCGTCGGGGCTCGGGCAGAGGTCGGAGTACGCCCCCGAGGCGGTGAGCCGCGTGAGCCGGCCGGTGTCCAGGTCGATCCGGAAGACGGGGGCGTGCCCGGCCTGGTCGGCGACGAAGAGGACCGCCTTGCCGTCGGCGGTGAACCGCGGTGCAGCGGGCTGCAGGTCGACGCCGGGCAGCAGGTCGCGACCCGGCCCGCCGTCGAGCGGCACCAGCCACAGCGTCGGCTGCGGTGGCTCGTCGTACCCGGAGTGCCGGGTGAGCACGCAGACGACGTGGCGTCCGTCGGCCGAGACGTCCGGGTCCTCGGCGTCGTATCCCTCCTCGTCCACGAGGGGGCGGCGGTCGCCGCTCACCACGTCGAGGACGGTGACGGTGACCCGCAGCTCGCCGCGGGGGGCCGGCACCACCCAGCCGGTGACGACCGCCGTGCCGTCCGGGGTCGGGACGAACCGCTGGTCGTCCAACGCCCGGCCCGGCTCGGGGGTGAGGTCGCGCAAGGCGTACGACGTCTCGTCACCCGGCACGTCCGGCGGCGGGCTCTGCGGTCCCGCCGACGGCCCGTCCCGGTGCCCCTTCTCGTCATCGGCCTCACCGTCGGCCACGAGGAGGTGGGGCGCGTCCGGGCCGAGGTCGTGGTCCCAGAACCGGATCGGGTACGTCTCGTGCAGCAGCGCGCTGACCTTCGCGTCCTTGCGTGCCGTGCGCCGGGCCGTGTCCGCCTCGGCGTCCGACGCCCCGGGCATCGTGGGGCTGGACACCACCACGGCGCCCGAGTCACGGGCCACGGCCACCCCGGTGACCCCACCCGGACGGGTGGCCACCTGCCGCGCCTCACCGCCGCGGACCGGCAGCAGCCAGAGCGCCGGACGGTCGTCGCCGTCGCCGGCGCCCTCCTTCGCCGGAGGCGACGGGCGCTTCGACACGAAGAGCAGGTCACCGTCGGGCAGGAAGGCGGGAGCAGCCTCGCCCGGTGCCGAGCGCGTCAACCGGCGGGCCGGCTGCGCGCCCGTGGGGTCGACCTCCCACAGCGCACTGACCCAGCGCGTCCGGTCGGGTGCGAGCGTCGCCACCGACGTGACGAGGCGCGTCCCGTCCGGGGACAGGGCGAGGCCGCCCAGGCGGGGCAAGGCGAGGAAGGCGTCGAGGTCGGTGAACGGGGTCGGCATGGTGCGGAACCTAGTCGAGGCGGCGGAGTGACGGGAGGGGGTCTCGGCCCGGTCAGTCCTCGCCGCCGACGGCCGGACGCGCCCCGCGCGGGTTGGGGCAGCACCCGGCCGGGCACGCGTCGTGGCTGGGGCCCAGGCGTCCCACGGCACGCCTGGCCTCGGACGGGCGGCCGGTCACCCGTTCCTGCACGAGGTCCCGGACCAGCGCGACGAACCGGGGGTCGGTGCCGACCGTCGCGGCACGCGCCGCCGGCAGGCCGAGCCGTCCGGCGGTGGCCATGGCCTCGGTGTCGAGGTCCCAGCGGACCTCCATGTGGTCGGAGACGAACCCGATCGGCACGAGCACCACGGCCTCGGCGCCGCCGTGGGCCAGGGACTCGAGGTGGTCGCTCACGTCGGGCTCCAGCCACGGCTGGGCGGCCGGCCCCGAGCGGCTGCAGAACACGAGGTCGTGTCCGTGGGTGACGCCGGTCGCGCGTGCCACCCCGACCGCGACCAGGCGGGCCACCTCGGCGTGCTGTGCGGAGTACGCGCCCCCGTCCGGGCCGCTGGTCTCGTCCATCGCCACCGGCACGGAGTGGGTCACGCACACCAGGCGAGACGCGTCGCGGACCGGGTCCGGCAGGTCGCCGAGGGCGGCCACGGTCGCGTCGACCATCGGCTCGACGAATCCGGGGTGGTTGAAGTAGTGGCGCAGCCGTTCGATGTCCGGCGCGGCCGCACCGACCGCGGCACGGGCCTGGGCCAGGTTCTCCCGGTACTGGCGGCAGCCGGAGTACGACGCGTACGCCGAGGTGACGAACGCGAGCGCCCGGCGTACGCCGTCGTCGGCCATCTGCCGCACCGTGTCGGCCAGCAACGGGTGCCAGTTGCGGTTGCCCCAGTACACCGGGAGGTCGAGCCGGTGCGCGGCGAAGTCCGACCGGACGGCGTCGCGCAGCGCCCGGTTCTGCGCGTTGATCGGGCTGACGCCGCCGACCCTGCGGTAGTGCTCACCCACCACCTCGAGCCGCTCGCGTGGGACGCCCCGGCCGCAGGTGACGTTCTCGAGGAAGGGCAGCACGTCGTCCTGCCCCTCCGGCCCGCCGAAGGAGACGAGCAGAAGGGCGTCGTAAGGCGCGACCGCCTGGCGGTCGGGCCCCCGGACGGACTCGTGCGCGCTCATGGGCCGATCCTCGCAGCGGCTCCGCATCCGCTCCCGTGGGACATGCCGTTGCTCAGTGGTGCCCGCCGCGCTCGTGGTCGGCGTGGCCGACCGGCTCCAGCTGGAAGGTGCAGTGCTCGATGTCGAAGTGCCCGGCGAGACACTCGCCCAGCCGGTCGAGCACCGGCCCCCCGTCGCCGCGGCCGAGCGTGGCGTCGTCCACCACGATGTGTGCGGACAGGACGGGCATTCCGCTCGTGATCGTCCACGCGTGCAGGTCGTGGACGCCCAGGACGCCCGGCGTTGCGAGCACGTGCTCGCGGACCTCGTCCATGTCGACGCCGCGCGGCGTGGCCTCGAGGAGCACGTCCACCGCCTCGCGCAGCAGCTGCCACGTCCGCGGGAGGATCAGCAGCGCCACGACGATCGAGACGACAGGGTCGGCGCGCAGCGCGCCGGTCAGCGCGACCACGACCGCGCCCACGACGACCGCGCCCGACCCCAGCAGGTCGCCCATCACCTCGAGGTACGCGCCCCGCACGTTGAGGCTCTCCCGGTGCCCCCCGTGCAGCAGGAGGAGCGAGACGCCGTTGGCGAGGAGACCGACGAGGGCGTACGCGAGCATCGCGCCGCCGTCGATGTCCGGGGGGTCGGCCATCCGCCGGACCGCCTCGACGAGCACCACGGCGGCGGCGCCGAAGAGCAGCAGCGCGTTGAGGACGGCGGCGAGGATCTCCAGGCGCAGGTAGCCGAACGTGCGCTCGTCGGTCGTGGGACGCGCCGCGAGCGTGGCCGCGAGCAGGGACATGCCGAGCCCCGCGACATCGGTGAACATGTGCCCGGCGTCGGCGAGCAGGGCGAGGCTGCCGGTGAGGACGCCGCCGACGATCTCGACGACGAGGACGAGCGACGTGATGGCCAGGGCTGCGGTCAGCCGCCCGCGGTGCCGTCCCGTGGCGGTCGGCGCGTGCGCGTGTCCGACACCCATGAGCGTCACGCTATCGGCGCGGGACGGTCACGACCGGCGCTCGCGCGTGCGCCTGTCCGGGATGTCGCGGTCGGCGGGCAGAGAGAGCCTCAGCCGACATCAGGCGCCGGGACGGTCTCCTGGGGTGTGGTGGGCTGCGGCGCGGGCGTCACCTCGGGAGCAGGTGCCGGGGTCTCCTCGGTCGAGGGCACCTCGCCGGTCTCCTCCCCGCGCGAGCCGCCGGAGCCGGTCTGGTCGCCGGAGCCGGCGGAGCCGCCGGAGTCCGCGGGGTCCTGCCCCGTGGTGCCGGAGCCCTCGGTCGACGGGTCGGACCCCTCCTGTCCCGGGTCGCCGCCGTCCGTGCCGGGCTGTGTCTCGCGGCCCGCTCCCGTACCGCCGTCGGTCCCGGATCCGGAGCCGGACGGGGATTCCGCGCCGAGCAGCCTGGTCACCGTCGTCCCGTTGCCGCCGGACGCCCCGAGCTCGGACACCGGCTGGTCGAGCGTGAACTCCGCCGCGGTCAGCGCACCGAGTCCGAGGACGAAGGCGAGCGTGGACCCGGCCGCGATCATCTGCCAGCGAGGGCGGGGCACACCGCCGGGGCGGGCGACCTCGCCGTCCGGGCCGGCCGTGGTCGCCTCGACGTCGGTGGGCTCCGTTGCGGCACCGGCCTCGTCCGAGGTGTCGGCGGGATCGGCTGGGTCGGTCGAGGTCGCCACCGCCTGGTTCCCGGTCCGGGGCCGGACCCGCTCCGCCGTCCGGGACGCGGCATGGTCGTACACGGTCGTCGCCACCGTGGCCACGACGCTCATCACCGCGGCACCGAGCACGGTGCCGTACAGGCCGAGCGAGGACGCGGCAAAGGCCGCCGACGTCGCGGCCAAGGCGCCGGTGAAGATCTTGAGCGGGCTGAGGTCGAAACGCATGGGGTCCCTACGTGCCAGATCAGGCGGGTCGGTGTGCGGGGTGGCTGTGTCTGGAGAGTCGCACGAGGGCGGTGATCGGTTGTCCGACCCGGGCCCGGAACCGACGTGACATCAGTCACACGTCAAAGTCCTGGTCAGGAGACGGTCGCGGATGTCGTCGGCGACCTGTGCGGGACTCGTGCGCGCCGGTCGTGGAATCGGCGTGCGCAACAAGGAAGGATGCCCCTGCGAGCCTCCGGCTGCGTATCGGGAAGGATCAGGGTTCATGGCGGTACTCCGACTGCTCGCCGTGAGCGAGGACGGGACGCAGCTCCTGCTCGCGGGCGACGGGGAGACGCACCGGCTGCCCATCGACGACCGACTGCGCGCCGCCGTACGTGGCGAGCGCTCACGACTCGGCCGAACGGAGAACGAGATGGAGAGCCAGTTGCGACCGCGGGACATCCAGGCGCGCATCCGCGCCGGGGAGTCAGCCGAGTCCGTGGCGGAGGCGGCCGGACTACCCATCGAGCGGATTCGCCGCTTCGAGGGCCCGGTGCTCGCCGAGCGCGGGCACGTGGCCTCGCTCGCCCAGGGCACGTCCCTACGCCGTTCCGGGGAGGGCCCCTCCCCCGCGCTCGGCGACATCGTCGGCACCCGAGTGGCCGCCCAGGGCGCAAAGCGCGACAGCGCCGACTGGGACGCCTGGCGCCGGGAGGACGGCCGCTGGACGGTCTGCGTGACCTGGCGGGTCGGCGACGAGCAGTCCGCTGCGCACTGGGTGTACGACCCGGTCCGCCGCGCGGTGGTCGCCGACGACGACGCTGCCCGGGACCTCGTTGACCCGCTGCCGGCCACCACCCGCGCCCCCTCGCCCGAGGCGCACCTCGAGCGCGAGGAGGCCCGCTCGTTCGTACCGCGCCTCGCTGCCGTCCCCGACGCCCCTGGGCCCGCGGTCGAGCAGGGCGCGACGGCACACGCCGACCCCGACCCCCTTCCCCTGGACGAGGACACCGAGCCCACCACCGGGAGCGAGCCGGTGCCCGACGGCGAGCCGGCATCGGCGCGCAAGGCCGTCGGCGAGCGACGGTCGAACCGTCGGGCGTCCGTGCCGTCGTGGGACGAGATCGTGTTCGGCAGCCGCCGCGGCGAGTGAGGTCGGCGGGTCAGCCCGGGTCGCTGCCGGTCGCGACCGGGCGGTCGGCGTCGGCCACCCAGGAGCTCCACGAGCCGACGTAGAGCGCGGCGTCCACCGCCGCCCGATGCAGCGCGAGGACGTGGTGCGCGGCGACGACCCCGGACCCGCAGTACGCGCCCACCGGCGTCGCCTCGTTCACCCCGAGCGCGGCGAACCGTGCGCGGAGCCGTGCCGGGTCCAGCAGGCACCCGGTCGGGTCGACGTTGCCCGTCGCCGGTGCGCTGACGGCCCCCGGAATGTGCCCGGCCACCGGGTCCACCGGCTCCTGCTCGCCGGCGTAGCGCGCCGCTGCCCGTGCATCGAGCAGCACCCCGTCCCGGGCGAGGCGGGCGGCGGCGTCCCCGTCGAGCAGGGGCATGCCGCCCGGACGCGCCGTGAACGTGCCGGGCCGCGGGGTCGGCACGTCGGTGGTGACGGGCAGGCCTGCCCGCGTCCACGCGCGGTAGCCGCCGTCCAGGACGCGGACCCGGTCGTGCCCGTAGTACCGCAACGTCCACCAGGCGCGGGCCGCCGCGGTCGCGTCGGCGTCGTCGTACACCACGACCTCGTCCTCGGGGGAGACACCGAGCCTGCGCATCGCCCGGGTGACGTGCTCGGCGCCCGGGAGCGGGTGCCTGCCCAGCACCCCGGGGGTGCCCGCGAGGTCACGGTCCAGGTCACAGAACACGGCACCGGGCAGGTGGCCCTCGGCGTACGCCTCGGCGCCGGGCGGTCCCCCCAGGCGCCAGCGGACGTCCAGCAGCACCGGGGGCGGGACCGCCTCCCGCAGTGCCGCAAGTGTGGTCACGTCGACCAGCGGATCGCTCGGGTCGCTGGGGTGGCTGGGGTCCCTGGGATCGCTCACAGCCCCATCCTCGCTGACGCGGAGTGCCAGGCCACAGCCCTGACGGCGGAACCCGTCGGCCGAGGCCAGTCCTCGACAGGGGTGCGGTCCGGTGGCAGTGTCCCAGCAAGGAGTCGGGCAACGGTCGGGTGAGCACCCGAGCCGCCCGGCTCACCGGCTGTGGGAGTCGAGATGAGCGTCAGGACGTCGTACGAGCCGGGGACACCCTGTTGGGCAGACCTCGCCACCGCGGACGTAGAGGCGGCGACCCGGTTCTACGGTGCGGTGTTCGGCTGGGACTTCCGGGAGGGTCCGCCCGAGTCGGGCCCGTATGTCACCTGCGTGCTCGACGGCGAGCCCGTCGCGGGCATCATGCCGGCCGCGGCGCCCGAACGGGACGCCACCGAGCAGCCCACGGCCGACCAGTCCACGGCCGAGCAGTCCAAGCCCGAGGAGGCGACGGACGAGGAGACGCCTGCGGGCTCCGTCCCGGCGGCGTGGACGACGTACCTGGCCACGGAGGACGTCGACGCGACCACCAAGCGTGTCGTCGACGCCGGGGGCACCGTCACCCTGCCGCCCGTCGACGCGATGGAGGAAGGCCGGATGGCGGTCGTCACCGACCCCACCGGCGCCGTCTTCGGCCTGTGGCAGCCTCGCCGCCACATCGGTGCACGGCGGGTGGACGAGCCGGGCTCGCTCACGTGGACCGAGCTCGCGACCGGAGACCCAGCAGCCGCCTGGGAGTTCTACAGAGCGGTCTTCGGCTTCGAGCGGGACACGATCGGCGACGGGACGGTCACGTACTCGATGCTCACCATCGGGGAAGCGGTCGTCGCCGGAGTGATGCCGCGCCACGACGCGATCCCCGCCGTCCGCGCGGACCCCGCATGGTGGCTCCTCTACTTCGCGGTCGCCGACGCGGACGCCACCATCCGGTCGGTCACCGACCACGGGGGCAGCGTGCTGCACGAGCCCGTCGACACGCCGTACGGGCGGATGTCCGTGCTGGCGGACCCGGACGGCGCGGGCTTCGCCGTCATCGCGTCCGACCTGCGGGCCTGAGGATCGACCCCGTAGACCGTCACCGTTATCGGGCGGAGTCGCCACGTCCGCGAGCTCGGGGCTCCGGGACCAGCCTGTTCGGTCCGGCATGCCCCTGGCCGTGACCTCCTCACGCACCGTGTCGTTGGACAGGTCGCCGCACACCGGCGATCCCCTGCCGTCGCCGAGCCCGCTCGACCGCGGAACCTGGGGGTGGAGGGCCCCGGGCGGGGCGCGAGCCGTGACCAGCAACGGCCCACCGCGCCCCGCCCGGCAGCGGACTCCCCGCTCCGCGCAGTCCCCCGGCGGCCTGCGAGTCGCTCAGCGACTCACACGCGTGCGGTCAGCAACGGCACGAGCATCTCCTCCTCGGTGAGCGACCCGTGCATGCCGACGAGCCGCGACACCGTCGGCTCGTCCCGGGTCGCCACGACCGCGGCGCGGCCACGGGCGGCCGCGACGACTTCCCCGACCCGAGCGGCCGCCGCGGTCTCGGTCGGGGCACCGAACCAGCCCGCGGCCAGGACCTCCTCCCGGTCGAGCACCCAGAAGTCGGACCCGAGGATCTCCCGCCAGGCCGCGGCGACGTCCTCCGACGCGCCCGGCCGGGTGTAGACGTAGCGCGCCCGGGGCTCCCCACCGAGCAGACGGACGCCCGCGCGCAGAGCGTCCACGGTGTCCGCGTCGACGCGGCAGTCGTCCGGAACGTCGACCATGCCGTGGTCGGCGGTCACGACCAGCGTCGTACCGTCCGGAAGCGCGGCATGCAGGCGCTCCACGAGCTGGTCGGTGTGCGCGAGCTCCTCCCGCCAGGCGTCCGAGTCGACACCGCGGCGGTGCCCGGTGCTGTCGAGGTCTCCGTGGTACACGAACGCGAGCGTCGGCCCGGCCCCGGAGAGCGACGCGACCGCGTCCGCGACTCGTTCTCCCGCGGCGTCGGCGCCGAGGAAGTCCGGTCCGCGCAACGCTGCCCGGGTGAGCCCGCTGCCGGCGAACGAGGACCGCGCGACGTGGCTCACGCGGACGCCCGCCTCGGCGGCCCGCTCGAAGGCCGTACGGTGCGGCTGCCAGGACAGCGGGTCCACGTCGGAAGGCCAGCGCAGGGCGTTGAACAGCCTCCCGGTGTCCGGGATCGCCACCTGGTAGCCGAGGATGCCGTGCACGGCCGGCGTGAGCCCGGTGCCGATCGACCCGAGGCTCGTCGCCGTCGTGGACGGGAAGCCCGCGCTCACGAACCCGGTCGCCCGGTCGCCCGGCGTGGACGGGACGAGGCCGGCAAGGCCGGCGAGGAAGGGCGCGAGGTGCGCGTGCCGGCGCAGCAGCGTCAGCCCCATGCCGTCGACGAGCAGCAGGCAGACACGGGAACCGGCGGCGAGGCCGAGCCTGTCCTCCTCGCCCGGGACGCCGAGGCCCGCGAGCAGGCTGGGGAGTACCTCGGACAGCGTGCCGTGCCCGTACGGCGGAGCGGGCGGCAGACCGTCGGCGCCCACCGTCACCGGCAGGCCGTGAGCCGGCTCCCGCACGCGGCTCACCGCGCCGGGCGCAGGTGCACCGCGGTGGCCTCGGAGAGCGTCTGGCCGAACGCGACGGCCTGGGCCACGACGTCGGCACCGTCCCCGGCCTCGCTGACCCGCAGCGACAGGTCGTCGGCGTTCAGCGTGCCGGTGTAGCCATGGTCGGCCTCGCACGACGGGTCGGCGCAGGTGGCCGGCTCGAGGTCGAGGCGCCCCACCGCGCCCCACCCCACGGTGAGAACGAGCTCCCGCGGCGTCCCGCCGGGGCGGTACGCGGCCGGGTCGGGCACCACACGGGTCACGACCACCGAGGTCACCGCGTCGAGCGGGACGACCTCGGTCGAGCTGGTCGCGTACGGGTGGGACGAGGTCTCGTCCGGGGCGTGGTCGTCGGTGTGGCCGACGACGAGGCGGCTCGGCGTGAGGACGAGCACGGTGACGTGGCGGCGCACCTCGGAGTGGTCCAGTGTCGTCTCCTGGTGGACCAGGAACGACCGGACGGGCTCGGCCCCCACGGCGGCGTCGACGGCCTCCGCGACCAGGGCGGGATAGTAGCCCGCGCGCTCGATCGCCGTGCGGAGGTCCCGGGACGTGTGGTGGGTCGAGGTACCCGTGTCGGCCATGGGCCCATCCTTGCACCGAGCGGGGGGCCTCTCGCCACTGTCGCAGGCCCGGACCAGCGCCCGGCGGGCCCGGAGGCAGGAGGGCGGGCCCGCCGATCAGCGGAGCCGGCGCGGCCCCTGGTCGGGCCGTGGACCGGGCCGGCGCAGCGTGGCCTCGGCGTCGAGCACGGTGAGCCCCCGGGGGGCGACGAGGACGGGGTTCAGCTCCAGCGCGGCGATCTCGGGCCGGTCGTCGGCGAGCCGGGACACCCGCAGCAGCAGATCCTCCAGGGCGTGCACGTGCACCAGCTCCGCCCCCCGGTAGCCGAACAGCAGCGGCGAGGCCTTGACGGAACGGACCATGCGGGCGGCCTCGCGGTCGGTGATCGGCGGCGCCCCGTACGCCACGTCCCCGTACAGGTCCACCGCGACCCTGCCCACGCCGAACGAGACGAGCGGGCCGAACAGCGGGTGCTCGGCCGTGCCCACGACGGTGGCCACCCCGGGTGGCGCCATCGGCTGGACGACGAGCCGGGCCCGGTCCAGGCCGGGGAAGCGCTCGGCCATCGCGGCGAAGGCCTGCCGGACGTCCGCCTCGTCCGCCAGGTCGAGCCGGACGCCCCCGAGGTCGGCACGGTGCCGGAACGCCGGAGCGGTGATCTTCAGAGCGACCGGGTGGCCGAGGTCTGCGGCGGCCGCCACGGCCTCCTCGACCGTGGTGACGGGGCGGGACGGGGCAAGCGTCACTCCGTACGCGGCCAGCATCTCGCCGAGCGCGTCCCTGTCCAGCGGGGCGCCGGTGCGCCCGCCCTCGGGGGCTGCCGCCAGGGCCTTCTCGCAGATTGCCTGGGCCGTCCCGGCGGCCACCTCGAGGTCGGGCACCGAGCCGAGGGGGGTACGCCTCCACTCGGCGTACCTGGTCACCGCGGCGAGGGCACGGGCGGCGTCCTCCGGGGAGGCGAACGACGGGATCGACCCCCGGGCAGGCGAGCCGTCCCGCTCCTGGCGGCGCAGCAGGTCCGGTACGCCCTCCATGGCGAGGAACGTGGACACCACGGGCTTGTCCGACGTCGCGGCGTGCTCGGCGAGCACGTGCGCGACCTCCGCGTTGCGGACGGTCAGCGGCGGCACGAACACGGTGATGACCGCGTCGACCGTGTCGTCGGCGAGCATCGCGGCCAGCGCGGCCTCGAACTCCGCACTGGTCGAGGTGGTCCCGAGGTCGACGGGTGCCCGCGGCTCGAGCCCGGCCGCGACGCACGCGTCCTCGGCCAGCAGCCCGAGCGAGTCGGAGTTGCCGACGATCCCCACCCGCGGCCCGTCGGGCAGGGGCTGGTACGCGAGCACCTGGGCCACATCGAACATCTGGGCCACGGTGTCCACCCGGATGACCCCGGCCTGGCGGAAGAGCGCGTCCACTGCGGTGTCGGGCAGCGAGAACCGCCCGACGGCGTGGCCGAGCGGGACCCCCTGCGTCGACCGGCCGGACTTCACCGCGACCACCGGCTTCTGCCGCCCGATCCGCCGGGCGAGGCGGGTGAACTTGCGCGGGTTGCCGATCGACTCGAGGTAGAGCATGACGACGTCGGTGTCCGGGTCCTCCTCCCAGTACTGGAGGAGGTCATTGCCGGACACGTCCACCCGGTTGCCCGCGGAGACGAACGTGGACAGCCCGAGCCCCCGGGTCTTGGCGTTCTCGAGGATCGCGATGCCGAGCGCTCCGGACTGGGAGAAGAAGCCGACCCGGCCGCGGTGCGGGCTGATCGGGGCGAGCGTGGCGTTGAGCGAGACGTCCGGGTGCGTGTTGACGACGCCGAGGCAGTTCGGGCCGATGACCCGCATGCCGGATGCCCGGGCCGCCTGGACCAGCTCCACCTGCCGTCGGCGCCCCTCCTCCCCCACCTCGGCGAACCCGCTGGACATCACGACCAGCCCGTGCACGCCCCTGCCCGCGGCTTGGCTTACGACATCGGTCACCACCTCGGCCCGGACGGCGACCACGGCGAGGTCCACCGGCCGGGGCACGTCGGCCAGCGAGGCGTACGCGGGCAGGCCGGCGATCGCGTCCGCGTTCGGGTTGACCGCGTACACCTGGCCGGTGAACCGCCCGGCGAGCAGGTTGCGCAGCACCGTCTGGCCGATGGTGTGCACGTCTCGGCTTGCTCCCACGACCGCCACGGACGCGGGCGCGAGCAGCCGGCCGATCGAGCGCGCCTCGGCCCGGTGCTCACGGGACTGCATCACCCCGCGGGACGTCTCCGTCTCCTCGATGTCGAACGTGAGCCGCAGCACGCCCTCCTCCACCTCGCGCGCGAGGGAGAACCCGGCCTCGACGAACACGCCGATCATCTTCCGGTTGTGCGGCAGCACGTCCGCGACGAAGCGCTTGAGCCCACGCTCGCGCGCGGCGGCGGCCACGTGCTCGAGGAGCACCGAGCCGAGACCGCGGCCCTGGTGCTCGTCCGCGACGACGAAGGCCACCTCCGCGGTGTCCTCGGCGACCCGGTCATAGCGGACGACTCCGATGATCTCCTCGCCGATGGTCGCGACGAGGGCCACCCGGCGGTCGTGGTCCACGGTCGTGAACCGCTCCACGTCCTTCGCGGTCAGTGTGGGGTACGCGGCGAAGAACCGGAGGTAGATCGTCTCCGGGCTCAGCCTGGCGTGGAAGGCGGTGAGCCGGTCGGCGTCCCCCGGCACGATGGGCCGCACGTGCGCCGTTCCCCCGTCGCGGAGGACGACGTCGGCCTCCCAGTGGGTGGGGTACGCGCGCGGCACGGGCTCCACCCGGGGCAGGCTAGTCGCTGGTCCCGTCACGCCCGGCCCGGCGAGTGCTCGGGCCGCGAGATCGCCGCGAGCACCCGGGCGACCGCGTCCACGGTGCGGTCGACGTCCTCGTCGGTCGTCCGCCAGTTCGAGAAGGACACTCGCATCGCCTGGCGGCCCTTCCAGGTCGAGCCGGTGACGAACACAGTGCCGTCCTCGACCAGGCCGCGAACGACCGCGTCGGTGGTCGTGTCGTCGGTGAACCTCAGCAGCACCTGGTTGAGCACGACGTCGTTGAGGACGTCCGCACCCGGCAGCGCGCCCACCGCGGCCGCGAGGCGTCGCGCGTGCGCGCAGCAGCGCTCGACCAGGTCGGCCACACCCCAGCGACCGAGCGAGGCGAGTGCCGCCCAGACCGGGAAGCCGCGGGCGCGCCGGGAGAAGTCCGGCACCAGGGCCAGTGGGTCGACGAGGTCGCCCTCGGCCCCGAAGTACGCGGCATGCGCACCCAGCGCCCGGGTGTGCACCTCCGCGTCGGCGACGGCGACGATGCCGCAGTCGTACGGCGTGTTGAGCCACTTGTGCGCGTCGGACGCCCACGAGTCGGCCCGCTCCGCCCCAGCCGCCAGGTGGCGGGTGGACGGCGCGGCGGCCGCCCACAGCCCGAACGCCCCGTCCACATGGACCCAGGCGCCGCGCGCGTGGGCGAGGTCGCAGACCTCGGCGAGCGGGTCGAAAGCTCCGGTGTTCACGTTGCCCGCGGCCGCGCAGACGATCGTGGGCTGGCCGGCTTCGCCCTCGGCGAGGGCCCGGGCCAGGGCGTCCGCGCGCATCCGCCCCTGGTCGTCGGTCTCGACCAGGACCGTACGCCCGGCGCCGAGTCCCGCGTACCGCAACGCCGCGTCGACGGTGACGTGGCGCTGGTCTCCCGCCAGGACGCGGATTCGCGGCGCCCCCTGGAGCCCGTCGACCTCGACGTCCCAGCCCGCACGGGCGAGAACGGCCTGACGCCCGGACAGGATGCCGGTGAAGTTCGCCATGCACGCGCCGGTGGTCAGCCCGACCGTGCTCCCCGCGGGAAGGGCGAGCAGGTCGCGCAGCCACCCCGCGGCCACGTTCTCCGCGGCGACGGCAGCCGGGGCTGCCGCGAGCAGCCCGGCGTTCTGGTCCCACACCGAGGTCAGCCAGTCCGCGGCCAGTGCGGCGGGCAGCGCGCCACCGATCACCCAGCCGAAGAAGCGGCCGGACTGGCTCGCGACGAGCCCGGGGCCGGCCGCTGCGGCCAGCCTGTCGACGACGTCGGCCGGATCCTCCGGGTCGTCGGGAAGCGGCCCGCCGAACGCCGCGAGCAGCTCGGCCGGAGAGGCGTCCGCACGGACCGGCCGCTCGGGCAGCGTCGCGAGGAAAGCACGCGCATGACCCAGCGCCCGGTCGAGCGTGGCTTCGTCCGCCGCAGCTCTCTCGAGGTGGTCACGGCTCACATACGAGGTCACGGCCCCTCCCCTGCGTCGATGCCGGGCGACGTGCCCCGCCGCGATCCTGGCACTGCGGTGACATGAAGGTCGAGACATGACGCGCTCCTCGACGGGCACGTCTGCGGCGGGTCGGCGGATACCGTGCGATCCATGCCCGATCCGTCCGCCCTGCGAGTCCACCCCGCGGTCACGGCCGCCCTCGAGGCGGGACGCCCGGTGGTCGCCCTGGAGAGCACCCTGCTCGCCCACGGGCTCCCGCGTCCGGCCAACGCCAGGGTCGCCCGCGAGGTCGAGGACGCCGTGCGGGCCGAGGGCGCGGTCCCCGCGACCGTCGCCGTCCTCGACGGCGTGGCCCGGGTCGGCCTGGACGCTGACGGCCTCCAGGCGGTGACCGGGCGCGACGACGTGGTCAAGGCCGGTGTCCGCGACCTCGCCGTCGTCGTCGCGCGCGGGGGCAACGCCGCGACCACGGTGGCCAGTACGGCGTACCTGGCCCGGCTCGCGGGGGTGAGGGTGTTCGCCACCGGAGGCCTCGGTGGGGTCCACCGGGAGGCGCGGACGACCTGGGACGAGTCCGCCGACCTGACCACGCTCGCCCGCACCGGCATGGTGGTCGTGTGCGCCGGGGTGAAGTCGGTCCTCGACGTCCCGGCCACGCTGGAGCGGCTGGAAACCCTCAACGTGGGCGTACTCGGCTACGGCACCGACCGCTTCCCCGGCTTCTACCTGCGCGACTCCGGCTACGCCGTGACCTGGCGGGTGGACGAGCCCGCCGAGGTGGCGGCCGTGATGTACGCGCGGGACAGGCTGGGGCTTGCCGACTCCGCCCTCCTCGTGGCGAACCCGCTCCCGGCCGACGAGCAGCTCGACCCCGACCTGCACGACACCGTGCTCACCTCCGGGCTGCGGGCCGCCGGCGAGGCCGGCGTGCACGGCAAGGACGTGACGCCGTTCCTGCTCGACCACTTCCACCGCGAGACGTCGGGGGCGAGCCTCGAGGTCAACATCCGCATCGTGCGGCGCAACGCCACGCTGGCCGCCCGCATCGCGGCCGCCGCCGTCGCAGGCGCCACGTGAGCAGCCCCGGGCGGCGCGTGCCTGCGCACCCGGTCGTCGTGGTCGGTCCGGTGATGCACGACGTGGTCGCGGTGGCCGAGCACGCGGTGGCGTACGGCAGCGACACCCCCGCGCGGGTCTCCACGCGCGGGGGCGGAGCCGGAGCCAACGTGGCGGCCTGGCTCGCGGGGACCGGCACGCCCACCGTGCTCGTGGCCCGGGTCGGAGCGGACGCCGCCGGCGACGCGGAACAGGCCGGGCTGTCCGGCCAGGGCGTCACGCTACGGGTCACCCGGGACCCGGGCCGGCCGACCGGCGCCTGCGTCGTGCTCGTCTCACCCGACGGACAGCGCACGATGCTGCCGGACCAGGGCGCGAACGCGGCGCTCGCACCCACCGACGTCCCGGAGGGCGAGTTCCGGTCCGGACGGCACCTCCACCTCTCCGGTTACGTGCTGCTCGACCCCGGCTCCCGGGAGGCGGGGTTGCACGCCCTGGCGCTGGCCCGGGACGCCGAGATGACCGTCTCCGTGGACCCGGCCTCGGCCGCCCCGCTGAGTACGGTCGGCGCGGAGGCGTTCCTCGCCTGGACCACCGGGGCCGACCTGCTCCTGCCGAACGAGGCCG
This sequence comes from Actinomycetes bacterium, assembly GCA_050743265.1. Taxonomy (GTDB): domain Bacteria; phylum Actinomycetota; class Actinomycetes; order JBOGEN01; family JBOGEN01; genus JBOGEN01. The sequence goes on along the minus strand of JBOGEN010000119.1, from coordinate 19,343 downwards.
AGACGCACGTCCTGGCCGGCACGGACGACACGGACCGCGCGCTCGCGACCCTCGCCGGGACGTACGGCGCGGTCATATGCACCCGAGGCCGGCGGGGCGCCGTGTGGGCCGCGGCAGGGCACGCCCCGGTCGCCAGGCCGGCCGACCCCGTCCCGGTGGTCGACACGACGGGGGCCGGCGACGCCTTCGCAGCCGGGACCATCGCCGCCTGGCTCACGGGGAGCGGGCCCGTCGACACCCTCGCGGCCGGATGCCTCCTCGCCGCACGGGCGGTCGCCCGGGTGGGTGCGCGGCCATCGACGGGTCACGCACCGCGACCCTGACCGCCTTACGAACCACCGCACGGATGGTCAGACGCGTCCCCCATGCACGGGCCGTGACAGCGTCGACCCGCGGCGTGGTCGAATGTGACCACACTCCGTAACCGGACTGGAGGCCGTAGTCGATGACATCCGCAGTCTCCGACCCGGTACAGCCGACGGCGGCGTCCCCCACGGCGGTGAAGATCGTCGTCGCGGGTGGCTTCGGTGTCGGCAAGACCACGATGGTCGGCTCGGTGAGCGAGATCCCTCCGCTGCGCACCGAGGAGGTGATGACGCACGCCGACCGCACCGTGGACGACCTCGCGGGCATCGAGGAGGAGACGACCACGACGGTCGCGGTGGACGTCGGCCGGATCACGCTGAGCTCCTCGCTGGTGCTCTACCTGTTCGGGACCCCCGGCCAGAACCGGTTCTGGTTCCTGTGGGACGACCTGGCGCGTGGGGCGCTGGGCGCGGTCGTCCTCGCCGACACCCGGCGGCTCGACGCCAGCCTCGCGTCCGTCGACTTCTTCCTGCGGCGGGACATGCCCTTCACCGTCGGCGTCAACTGCTTCTTCGGGCGCAGGGACAGCGCGCCGGACGCGGTCCGGGCTGCGCTGGGCCTCGACGCCTCCGTGCCGCTGCTGATGTGCGACGCGCGCGAGCGGAGGTCCAGCAGGGAGGTGCTCGTCACGCTCGTGGAGCACGTGATGCGTACGGCGGCGCGGGAACGGCTCGACCACCGTCGACGGATCAGATGACCACGGCCTAGTGTCACCGCCACACCCCGCATCTCGAGTGCTCTGTTGGAGGGGCCAGCGATGACCGAGCCCACGAAGTACCTGCTCGACGAGTCGGAGCTGCCGACGCGCTGGTACAACATCGTCCCGGACCTCCCGTCGCCCCCGCCGCCTCCACTGCACCCGGCGACGATGCAGCCGATCGGCCCCGACGACCTCGCGCCGCTCTTCCCGATGGACCTCATCGCCCAGGAGGTCACGGCCGACTCCTACGTGGACATCCCGGACGAGGTCCTGGACGTGTACCGGCTGTGGAGACCCTCCCCGCTGTACCGGGCGCGCCGGCTGGAGAAGGCACTCGGCACGCCCGCGCGGATCTACTACAAGTACGAGGGCGTCTCCCCGGCGGGCTCGCACAAGCCGAACACGGCCGTGCCGCAGGCGTACTACAGCGCGAAGTCAGGCATCCGGAAGCTCACCACGGAGACGGGTGCCGGGCAGTGGGGCAGCGCGCTGGCGTTCGCCTGTGCCCAGTACGACCTCGAGTGCGAGGTATGGCAGGTCCGGGCGAGCTGGGACCAGAAGCCGTACCGCCGGCTGCTCATGCAGACCTGGGGCGCCACCGTGCACCCGTCCCCGTCGGAGGTGACCGAGTACGGGCGCAAGCTGCTCGCCGACGACCCGTCGCACACCGGGTCGCTGGGCATCGCGATCAGCGAGGCTGTCGAGGTGGCTGCGGGCGACCCGACCGCGCACTACGCGCTCGGCAGCGTGCTCAACCACGTGCTGCTGCACCAGACCGTGATCGGGGAGGAGGCGCTGCGCCAGTTCGAGAAGGCCGGCGACACCCCCGACCTCATCGTCGGGTGCACCGGGGGCGGCTCGAACTTCGCCGGGCTCATGTTCCCGTTCCTGCGGGAGAAGCTGGCCGGCACGATCAGCCCGACGATCCGGGCCGTCGAGCCGTCCGCGTGCCCGTCGCTGACCCGCGGCGAGTACCGCTACGACTTCGGCGACACGGCGGGCCTGACGCCGTTGCTGAAGATGCACACGCTCGGGCACGACTTCGTGCCGGACCCGATCCACGCCGGCGGGCTGCGCTACCACGGGATGAGCCCGCTCATCTCGCACCTCTACGAGACCGGGCTGATCGAGGCGGTCGCCAAGAAGCAGTCCGAGTGCTTCGCCGCGGGCGTGCAGTTCGCCCGGACGGAGGGCATCGTGCCGGCACCCGAGCCCACGCACGCGGTGGCCGCCTGCATCGAGGAGGCCCTGCGCTGCAAGGAGACGGGCGAGGAGAAGGCCATCCTCACCGCGCTGTGCGGGCACGCCCACTTCGACCTGGGCGCGTACGAGAGCTACCTCGCCGGCGCCGTCGAAGACCTCGAGCTCGACCAGAGCCGCATCTCCTCGGCGCTCACCCGGCTGCCTGACGTCGGCTGACGGCTCGCCCCCGCGATGTCGGTCGGCCAGTCTCGGTCGGCCGACGGCTGCCAATGCGCGGCGCGGCTCACACCCGCAGCACATACTGACGGTGTTCGCTTCCGGCCGATCGCCAGGGGGGTGTGGCGTGTCCGTTCTCGCGACCGGTACGGCCTATGTCTCGAGTAGTACCACCGAGACGGCCAGCCAGAAGGTGTTCATCTTCACGGCCGACGTCGTCGCGGTGGCCACGTTGGCAAGCTTCCGGCCGAACAGGATCACCGGCAGGGTGTCGACCGGCGCGCACGCGTGGGTGTCGGCCTACCTCGACGCCGCGGGTGAGCACTTCAGCACCGAGACGATGTCCATCGCCGAGGCTGCTCGAGTCCGGATCGACGGCTGCCGACGGGTCACCTTCACGGTCGCGGTGTCCGACGGCTGGGCGTCGATGGTGGGCACGATCTTCCCGAAAGAGAGCGGAAAGTTCGTCCTCACTCCGATCTTCTCCCTCCCGACCCGGGTCGTCTACGACGCCAGCACCGGCCAGATCCGGCACACCATGTCGGCAACCGTGCTGGAAGGCGCCGAGCGGGATGACGACGCCACGCTCGACCAGGCTGCACTGCAGGAAGCCCGGCAGCTCGTCGGCTACCCCGAGCCCGACCTGGCCGTCCTGCGGGCCGAGGGCACACTGCCCGTAGGTCGCGGGTTCCGGGTCGACGTCCCCACCCGAGAGCTCGTGGCCGAGCCCGAGCGGGACCTCCCCGCCCGGCCCTGGCTTCCCCCGCCAGCGGACGGATAGCCCGTGCGTATGATGTTTCTGGTATAGCGTTACCGGCATGAGCGGCGACGGGCTCCCGGTGTTCCCCGGGTTCCGTGAGGCCGCGGCGCGTCGACGCGACGTGATCGCCGCGCTGTCCGAGGCGCGGCGGGCCTCGGGGCTGTCCCAGACCACCGTGGCGGCGCGAATGGGCACGTCCCAGCCGGTCGTGGCGCGGTTGGAGTCGGGGGCCGTCGACGTCCGGCTGTCGACCCTGGCCCGGTACGCCGCGGCCGTCGGCCACGACCTGGAGCTGCGCGTCACTCCCCGGGCCGGCGCAGACTCCGGTCTACACGCCGGCCGCCCGGCCGACCCCCGAGCCGACCCCCGAGCCGACCACCGCGGCGGCCACCGCGGCGACCCCGACCTGGGAGGACCCCATGCCTGAGCGCCCGGACCACCCCTGGCCGTACGAGGTCCCGCCGCCCGGGTGGCCATCGCCACCCTCACCCTCGCCCGAGCCGCAGCGCCCGGCATCGGCGCCGCCCATGGTCACCCCGGACCCCCGACGCTGGCCCGACGTCCTGGCCGAGCGGCTGCACGGCGAGCGGCTCGTGCTGCTCTCCGGCCGGCTCGACGACGAGACGGCCCAGCGGGCCGCGGCCGAGGTGATGCTGCTCGACGCCGAGAGCACCGGCCCGGTCCGCGTCATGCTCTCCTGCCCGGACGCTGACCTCGACGCGGCGCTCGTACTCGCCGAGACCGTCGCCCTGGCGACCACGCCGGTGGAGGTCGTCGCGCGCGGGGCCGTGGGCGGGCCGGCCGTGGCCGTCCTCGCCGCGGGCACCCGCAGGATCGCCGACCCGCACGCGATGCTGTGGCTGCGCGAGCCACGGGCCAGCGCCGAGGGTCGGGCCGACGAGCTCGCCACAGCCGCAGAGCAGCACGCACGGCAGCTCGGCCACCTGCACGAGCTGCTCGCCGAGGCCACGGGCCGGGACATCGACGAGGTCGCGTCCGACCTCCGCGCCGGGCGCACCCTGGACGCCGAGGCGGCCCTGGCGTACGGGCTGGTCCACGAGGTCGTGGGCCGCGCACCCCGCTGAGACCAGGGGCGCGCGGGCGACGGGCAACGGGTTCGGCCCGCCTGCGGCGTGCGAGGCTCGTCGCCCGCGACAATGGGGACGTCACCCGCCCCGCGTGACGACACGCAACCCCACGGAGAGCACGGACGCGCATGGCCCGACGGACGAAGAACCCGCCGCCCCCGCCCGAGGACTTCACCGAGAACATCCTCGACATCGACGTCGCGGACGAGATGCAGGGCAGCTTTCTCGAGTACGCGTACTCGGTCATCTACTCGCGCGCCCTGCCCGACGCGCGGGACGGCCTCAAACCGGTGCACCGGCGCATCCTCTACATGATGTCCGAGATGGGGCTGCGCCCCGACCGCGGGCACGTGAAGAGCGCACGCGTCGTCGGCGAGGTCATGGGCAAGCTCCACCCCCACGGCGACGGCGCGATCTACGACGCGCTGGTACGCATGGTGCAGCCGTTCGCGATGCGCGTACCGCTCGTCGACGGACACGGCAACTTCGGGTCCCTCGGCGGGGACGACCCGCCCGCCGCGATGCGCTACACCGAGGCACGCCTGGCCGCGCCCGCGCTGCTGCTCACGACGAGCCTCGGCGAGGACGTCGTCGACTTCGGCGCCAACTACGACGGGCAGGAGCAGGAGCCGGTGGTGCTGCCGGCGGCGTTCCCCAACCTGCTCGTGAACGGAGCGTCCGGCATCGCGGTCGGCATGGCGACGAACATGCCGCCGCACAACCTCGGCGAGGTCATCGAGGCCGCCCGACACCTCATCGCGCATCCGGACGCCTCGCTCGACGACCTCATGCGCTACATCCCCGGGCCCGACCTGCCGCAAGGCGGCAAGATCGTCGGGCTGGAGGGCGTCCGCGAGGCGTACGAGAACGGACGCGGCAGCTTCAAGACCCGCGCGACTGCCCGGGTGGAGAACGTCACCCCCCGCCGGCGCGGGATCGTGGTCACCGAGCTGCCGTACGGCGTGGGTCCCGAGCGGGTCCGCGAGCGGATCGCCGACCTGGTCAAGTCCAAGAAGCTCCAGGGGGTCACGGACTTCAAGGACCTCACCGACCGGACCCACGGCCTGCGCCTCGTCATCGAGGTGAAGAACGGGTTCAACCCGGAGGCGGTGCTGGCCGAGCTCTACCGGCTCACCCCGCTCGAGGACTCGTTCGGCATGAACAGCGTGGCCCTCGTCGACGGGCAGCCGATGACGCTCGGGCTCAAGGAGCTGCTGCTCGTCTACCTCGACCACCGGTTCGACGTCGTACGGCGGCGCTGCGCGTACCGCAAGGCGCGGGCCGAGGAGCGGGCGCACATCGTCGAGGGCCTTCTGGTCGCGCTCGACAACATCGACGAGGTCGTGCAGGTCATCCGGTCGAGCCGGGACACCGCGGAGGCCCGCGGTCGGCTCATGGAGGTCTTCGACCTCTCCGAGGTTCAGGCCCAGCACATCCTCGACATGCCGCTGCGCCGGCTCACCTCGCTCGAGGTGTCGAAGCTGCGCGAGGAGCTCGAGGGGCTGCACCGCACGATCGCCGAGCTCACCGAGATCCTCGAGTCGGACGCGAAGCTGCGCACGCTCGTGTCGGACGAGCTCGCTTCGGTCGCGAAGGAGTACGCCACGCCGCGGCGCACCATCCTCCTCGAGGCGGCCGGGCAGCCCGTCACGGCCGTCCCGCTCGAGGTGACGGACGACCCGTGCCTGGTGCTGCTGTCCTCGACGGGCCTGCTGGCCCGCACTGCAGGAGACGGGACGCTGCCTGCCGAGGGCGGACGCGCCAAGCACGACGTCCTCGTGTCCGCGGTCCGGACGACCGCGCGCGGCGAGATCGGCGCGGTGACGTCTGGGGGGCGGCTGGTCCGGCTGTCCGTCGTGGACCTGCCGATGCTGCCCCCGACCGCGAACGCGCCGAGCCTCGCCGGAGGCGCCCCGCTGTCGGAGTTCCTCTCCCTCGCCGCCGGAGAGCGGGTCGTCGCCCTGACCGGCCTGCCGACGGACGGGCCGGGTCTCGCGCTGGGCACCGCGCAAGGGATCGTCAAGCGGCTGGCACCCGACTACCCGGCGCACAAGGATGCTTTCGAGGTCGTCGGGCTCCGCGACGGAGACGAGGTGATCGGCGCGGTCGACCTCGTGACCGGCGAGGAGGACCTCGTCTTCATCACGTCCGAGGCGCAGCTGCTGCGGTTCGGTGCGTCCGGCGTCCGGGGGCAGGGCCGTGCCGCCGGCGGAGTCGCGGGCGTGAAGCTGACGGCCGGGGCGGCCGTCGTGTTCTTCGGTGCGGTCGACCCTGCGTCCGACGCGGTCGTCGTGACGATCGCCGGGGGGTCCGGCGCGCTCCCGGGCACTGAGTCGGGCACGGTGAAGGTCACCCCGTACGCCGATTTCCCGGCGAAGGGGCGCGCGACGGGCGGCGTCAGGTGCCATCGCTTCCTCAAGGGCGAGGACGCGCTGCTGCTTGCCTGGGCGGGCGCTCCCCCGGCCCGTGCCGCGGCCGCGTCCGGCGTGGCGATCGACCTTCCGACGGAGCTCGGCCGGCGGGACGGGTCGGGGACCCCGCTGTCGCGGACGGTGGCCGCCCTGGGGGGCAGCCCGCTTGGTGCCCTCGCCGAGGGCTGAGCCCTCAGCCGTCCACGTGCTCGGACGGGACATCCTCGTCGGGACGTGCCTCGGCCGGGCCGTGGACCAGGCGGTTGACCAGCCACAGCAGCATCCCGAGCGCGACGAGCCCACCCGCGGTCGCGTACACGCTGGCGTCCCGGTCGACCACCGGAGTGGCCAGCACGACGCAGCTGACCGCGCCGGCGACCGGCACCCAGGTAGGGGCACGGAAGTGCTCGTGCTCCACCGTGTCGCGGCGCAGCACGAGCACGGCCACGTTGACGAGCGCGAACACGCAGAGCAGCAGCAGCGCGGTCGTGTCGCCGAGCTGCTCCACCTCGCCCGTGGTGACGAGACCGAGGGCGAGCACCGTGGTGAAGATGATCGCGACCCAGGGCGTACGCCGGCGCGGGTGCACGCGGCCCAGCGCCGGGGGGACGATGCGCTCACGCGCCATCCCGTACACCAGCCGGGAGGCCATGAGCAGGTTGATGAGCGCCGTGTTCATGAGCGCGAAGAGCGCGATCGCCGCGAACAGCTTGGGCGGGAACGTGAAGCCCCCCGCCTTCACGACCTCGAGCAGCGGCCCGGACGAGCCGGCCAGCCGCTCGGCCGGCACGAGCAGCGACGAGGTCGCCGCGACGAGCAGGTAGATCGTCGCCACCGTGAAGACCCCGACGAACAGCGCCCGCGGGTACGTGTGGCGGGGGTCCTTGACCTCCTCCGCCATGTTCACCGAGTCCTCGAACCCGACGAACGCGAAGAACGCGAGCGAGGCGCCCGCGAGCATGGCCACCACCGGTCCGTCTCCTTCGGCAAACTCGGTGAGCCGGGCCGGCTCCCCGTCGCCGGAGGCGACCGCGTACACCCCGATCGCCACGATGACGAGCAGGCCGGTGACCTCGACCAGGGTGAAGACGACGTTCGCCTTGACCGACTCGGACACGCCGCGGAAGTTGAGCGCGGCCAGCACGAGGATGAACACGACGCCGACGAGCGCGACCGGCAGCGACACGAACTCCGCGAGGTAGTCGCCCCCGAACGCACGCGCGGACGTGCTCGCCGAGGTCAGCCCGGAGGCCATCACCGCGAACGCCACGAGGAACGTCACGAACGGGATGCCGAAGGCCCGCTGCGTGTACAGCGCGGCGCCCGCGGCCCGCGGGTACTTGCCGACCAGCTCGACATACGCGCACGCGGTGAGCAGCGCCACCGTGAACGCGATGACGAAGGGAGCCCACAGGGCCCCGCCGACCTCCCCGGCGACCTCGCCGGTGAGGGCGTAGATGCCGGCGCCGAGGATGTCCCCGATGATGAACAGTGTGAGCAACGGCCTGCTGATCACCCGGCGTAGCCCGTCGCCGTTCCCTGGTGCGTCGGCAACGTCACCGCTCATGGATCCTCCCCGTGACGAGGCCGTGCCCGGCCGTGTCGGTTCCGTGGTCGCCCTGTGCCCCCGGTCCGCCCGGCTCATGCCTCGCTGGACGGCGACGGTCCGCCCGTGAGGTCACCCGTCCTCGACGGCACCTGCTCGGCCGCCGCCCGCGACCTGGACGAGCCTCTGGCGGGCACCGCGCCGGTGGCCCCGGCGTGGCTCGTCGTCGAGCAACCCGGGCCCTGGGGGCGGGACGCGCTCACCCAGAGTCACCTCGACGCGGGCGTGGCGGCGACCCTCGCTGCCAGGGCCGAGCCCCTGCCGGTCCGGGTGCTGCTGGTACGGCGGCCGGGCCCACACCCGGACGACCACCACCCGACCCCCCGGACGGTGTGGACCGCGTCCACCGTTCCCGGGGCGACCTGGCTACGGCGTCACCGGGTCGAGGACCCCCGCGCCCTGCTCGACGTCGACCTGGACGCGCTCGCGGCAGGGCGCCCCGAGGGCGGGGAGCCCGAGGCGGGCCCGGTCGTGTTCGTCTGCACCAACGGGCGGCGGGACCGCTGCTGTGCCCTGCGCGGGCGCGACCTGGCGGCCGCCCTGGCGGCCCGGCTGGGAGACGGCCGCGTGTGGGAGTGCTCCCACCTGGGCGGTCACCGGTTCGCGCCCACGGCGCTCGTCCTGCCGCACGGCGTCGTCCACGGCCGGCTGGACGCCCGGAGCGCGGCCCACGTGGTCGACCAGGCGGAGCAGGGCCGGCTCGCGCTCGACGGGTACCGAGGGCGGTCGACCTGGGACCGTCCCGGTCAGGTCGCCGAAGCGGTCGTCCGCACCCGCACCGGCCTCACCGGGCTGGACGACCTGCACGTCGGGAGCCTGTCCCCTGCCCCTGACGGCGCCCCCGGACCGGTCAGCGTGCCGGTCTCGGCCCGAGACGGGCGCCGGTGGACCGTCACCGTGGACGAGCGTGAGGGCCCGACCCGGCGGCCGGAGTCCTGCGAGAGGCCGGAGACGCCCCTGCGGTGGCTGGAGGCCGTCACCATGGTCCCGCAGGGCTGAGGCACCGGCGCTCGGCAGGGCCCGGCAGGGCTGAGGCACCGGCCCGCCCGGGCCTCAGGTGTCGATCTTGGATCTGTCGAAGTTGTACGCCCCGTTGGCGATGAACTCCTTGCGTGGGGCGACCTCGTTACCCATGAGCAGGTCGAGCACGCGCTCGGCTCCCGCCGCGTCCGGCACCGTGATGCGACGCAGCGTGCGGTGGCGCGGGTCCATCGTGGTCTCGGCCAGCTGGTCGGCGTCCATCTCCCCAAGGCCCTTGTACCGCTGGATCGGGTCCTTGATCGTGCGGTTGCGCTTGCCCAGGTCGGTGACGACGCGCCGCAGCTCGGTGTCGGAGTACGTGTAGACGTACTCGGAGGGCTTACGTCCGCCGCCGGCGACCTCGATCCGGTGCAGCGGGGGCACCGCCGAGTACACCCGGCCGGCGTCGAGCAGCGGGCGCATGTACCGGTAGAACAGCGTGATCAGCAGGCAGCGGATGTGCGCGCCGTCGGCGTCCGCGTCCGCGAGCAGGATGACCTTGCCGTAGCGGGCGGCGTCGAGGTCGAACGTCCGCCCCGACCCCGCGCCGATCACCTGGATGATCGACGCGCACTCGGCGTTCTTCAGCATGTCGCCGACCGAGGACTTCTGGACGTTGAGAATCTTGCCGCGGATCGGCAGCAGCGCCTGGAACTCCGAGCTGCGGGCCAGCTTCGCCGTGCCGAGCGCGGAGTCGCCCTCGACGATGAACAGCTCGGACCGCTCGACGTCGTCGCTGCGGCAGTCCGCGAGCTTCGCCGGCAGCGCGGACGACTCGAGCGCGCTCTTGCGGCGCTGCGCCTCCTTGTGCGCGCGGGCGGCGATCCGCGTCCGCGCCGCCGAGGCGACCTTGTCGAGGACGGCACGCGCCTGTGGCTTCTCGGCACGCCGCGTGCTCGTGAGGAACCGCTTCAGCTCACGGGAGAGCACGGTCGCGACGATGCGGGACGCGGCGGAGGTGCCCAGCACCTCCTTCGTCTGGCCCTCGAACTGCGGCTCGGCGAGCCGGACGGTCACCACCGCGGTCAGCCCCTCGAGCACGTCCTCCTTGAGCACGTCCGCGTCGGACTGGCGCAGCAGGCGCGTGGCGCGCAGCTGCTCGTTGACCGTACGGACGAGCGCGCGCTCGAAGCCGACGAGGTGCGTGCCGCCCTTCGGCGTGGCGATGATGTTGACGAAGGAGCGGACCGTGGTGTCGTACCCGGTGCCCCAGCGCAGCGCGATGTCGACCGCGCAGGAGCGCTCGACCTCGGTCGGCGACATGTGCCCGGACGAGTCGAGGACGGGCACCGTCTCCTTGAACTCGCCGTCGCCCTGCAGTCGCACCACGTCCGTGACGGAGTCGTCCGGCGCGAGGTACGTGCAGAACTCGCTGATGCCCCCGTCGTACCGGAACTCCTGCTCGACCGTCTCGTCGCCGCGCTCGTCCCGCAGCACGATCGTCAGCCCCGGCACGAGGAAGGCGGTCTGCCGTACGCGGGCGTGCAGGTCGTCGGGGAGGAGGTCAGCGCTCTTGAGGAAGATCTGCCGGTCGGCCCAGTAGCGGACGCGCGTGCCGGTCAGCCTCTTGGCGACACGCTTGACCTTCTTGAGCCCTCGGCCGGCGGTGAACTTCGCGGTCGGGCCGTCGCCGGCGAACGTGCCCGGCGTGCCGCGCCGGAAGCTGACCGCGTGCGTGGCGCCGCCCCGGTCGACCTCGACGTCGAGCCGGGACGAGAGTGCGTTGACGACCGACGCGCCGACGCCGTGCAGACCGCCGGACGCGGCGTACGAGCCGCCGCCGAACTTGCCGCCCGCGTGCAGCTTGGTCATGACGACCTCGATGCCGGACAGCCCTGTCTTCGGCTCGACGTCCACCGGGATGCCCCGGCCGTTGTCGCCCACCTCTACCGAGCCGTCGGAGTGCAGCACGACCTCGATGCGGTCGCAGTGCCCGCCCAGCGCCTCGTCCACCGAGTTGTCGATGATCTCCCACAGGCAGTGCATGAGGCCGCGGCTGTCCGTCGACCCGATGTACATACCGGGACGCTTGCGGACAGCCTCCAGCCCCTCGAGGACGAGCAGGTGCCTGGCGGTGTAGCCGGAGTCCGGCTCGTCGCCGAGCAGCGCGGTGGTCTGGGCGGTCACGCTCGTGGGTCTCCCCTCGGGGAACGGCAGGGTGGTCATACGGGGCGGCACAACTCGGGGTGAGGTTCGTGAGGGCAGGCTACCGGCGCGGGAGGACACCCCGGCGATGCCTCGCCGCGCCTGTGGGCGGCTCCCGCCAACAGGAGGAGGGCGACCCCCCGAACGGTGGACCCACACCGGACGACCGGGCCTAGTGTGCTCGTGAACGGGAAGGCCTCCTCCGGGACCCGCTACCGTGGTCCGACATGAACCGGGCAACCTCGGCGGGAACGAACTGGACCTGCCACGATGTTGTCCAGATGTCAGCAGCCGACGACCAGGAAGAGGCGACGTGACGACAGCGCTAGCCCCCGCATCGCTGACGGCCGCGGACCGCTGTGACCGCTGCAGCGCGCAGGCGTACGTCCGCGTGCGACTCGTCTCGGGTGGCGAGCTTCTCTTCTGTGCCCACCACGGCAATGAGCACCGCCCGGCCCTGCAGAAGATCGCCGAGCAGATCCAGGACGAGACCCACCGGCTCGAGGCCACGCCTGCCGCCACGCCAGAGGACGGGCAGTGATCCGACGCACCGAGCACCCGCGGCGGGGATGCCCGACCGCGCGCACAGGCTGCTGCACCGAGAACGCCTGACCGACGATGAGAAGAGGCCGGGCCCGCGTGGTCCGGCCTCTTCTCGCGTTCGCGTACGTCGTCGGGTGCGTCGCGTCGGCGTCGGGCAGCGTGCCGCGCACGTCATGTCGGCAGCGCCGCAGGTCGGACACCGTGCGCCCGACCGGACCAGTCAGTCGAGGTAGTCGCGCAGCACCTGCGAGCGTGACGGGTGGCGCAGCTTCGACATCGTCTTGGACTCGATCTGGCGGATGCGCTCGCGCGTGACCCCGTACACCTTGCCGATCTCGTCGAGCGTCTTGGGCTGCCCGTCGGTGAGCCCGAAGCGCATCGACACCACGCCTGCCTCGCGCTCGGACAGCGTGTCGAGCACCGAGTGCAGCTGCTCCTGCAGCAGCGTGAACGACACCGCGTCCGCGGGGACGATCGCCTCGGAGTCCTCGATGAGGTCGCCGAACTCGGAGTCGCCGTCCTCGCCCAGCGGGGTGTGCAGCGAGATCGGCTCGCGCCCGTACTTCTGGACCTCGATGACCTTCTCCGGGGTCATGTCGAGCTCCTTGGCGAGCTCCTCGGGAGCGGGCTCGCGGCCCAGGTCCTGGAGCATCTGCCGCTGCACGCGGGCCAGCTTGTTGATGACCTCGACCATGTGCACCGGGATCCGGATGGTGCGGGCCTGGTCGGCCATCGCCCGGGTGATCGCCTGGCGGATCCACCACGTCGCGTACGTGGAGAACTTGTAGCCCTTGGTGTAGTCGAACTTCTCCACCGCACGGATCAGGCCGAGGTTGCCCTCCTGGATCAGGTCGAGGAAGAGCATGCCGCGGCCGGTGTACCGCTTCGCGAGCGAGACCACGAGCCGGAGGTTCGCCTCGAGCAGGTGGTTCTTCGCCCGGCGACCGTCCTCGGCGACCCACTCGAGCTCACGGCGCAGCTTCGGCGGGACCTTCTCGCCGGACTCGAGCTTGTCCGCGGCGAACAGGCCGGCCTCGATGCGCTTGGCGAGCTCGACCTCCTGCTCGGCGTTGAGCAGCGGGACCTTGCCGATCTGCTTGAGGTAGTCCTTGACGGGGTCGGCGGTCGCCCCGGCGGCCGCGATCTGCTGGACGGGCTCGTCCGAGTCGTCGTCCTCGTTGAGGACGAAGCCCTCGGCCTCCTCGACGATGTCGGCGGGCATGTCCTCGTCGACGGGCGGGTCCACCTCGTCGGGCGCCGGCTCCCCGCCATTCTGGCCCGGATCGACCTTCGTCGCGGGGGCGGCCCCCGCGGCGTCCTTCCGCCCAGAGGAATCCCCCGACGCCTTCTTCGCCGCGGGCCTCTTCGGCGCGGCCTTCCTGCCCGTCGGCTTCTTCGCCGGGGTGGGCTCGGCCTCGGGTGGGGGCGGGGTGGCCTTTCTCGAGGCCGGCTTCTTGGCCGCGTTCTTCACCGACGCCTTCGCGGTGGCCCGTGAGGTCGACGTGGCAGCCGACGTACGGCGGCGTCCCCGGGGTGCGGAGTCCTCGGCCGAGACGGTCACGGTCACGCCCTCCTGACTGAGGCTGCGGAGGACGGCCTTCGCGCTGCTGACCGGGATCTCTGCCTCCTCGAAAGCCCTGCGCAGCTCATCGGCACCGATGGAGCCCTTCTCCCTGCCGCGCTCGACGAGGGCACGGACTTGGGGGGCGGAGGTGACGTCCTGCGGAAGGGAGCGGGGAGCGTTCGAGGACACGTACAACCTCTCGGTCACGGACGGGCGGCGCACCAGCGGCCACGGGCTCGGCGTCGGGGATGAGCGGTTCTGTGTGGTCACGCGGCGGACGGCATGCAATTCGGTATTCTGACACGTCCCGCACCTTCCCCGGCGGATGCCACCGTCCAGGGTACGTCGCGTTTGGGGCTGCTGGCATACCGCCGACCCACCATCGAGACCAAACGGTCAGGATACCCGCCGTACGGCCAGCAGGGTCACGTCGTCGTCGCCGCCCAGCGCGGTGAGACGGGCCACCAGGCCGTCGAGGAAGGCCTCCAGGCCCGCGTCGCCGGGGTCTCTCACCCAGTCCCAGGCGACGTCCCTGGCCAGCCTGAGCCCCTCACCGACCGGACGCCGCCGGGACTCCACGAGCCCGTCGCTGAAGGCCAGCAGGACGTCGCCGACCTCGAGCCGCAGGGCACCCGCCGTACGCGGCTCGGGCCAGCCCAGCGGCGTGCTGGCACGGCTGGCGTCGACGAGGTCGGCCCGCGGCCCTCCCGGCGTGTCGGCCCGACGCAGGAGGAGCAGCGGCAGGTGACCCGCGTCGGAGGCGACCACGTCGCCGGTCGGCGGGTCGATCACCGCGAGGACGACGGTGGCGAGGTTCTCGTCCGGCTCGGTCGCCGCGAAGACCCGGTCCACAGCAGTGAGCACCCGGCGCGGGTCGGGGTCGAGCAGGGCGACGGTACGGACCGCCGAGCGCAGCCGTCCCATGCCGGCGGCCGCCTCGATGCCCTTGCCCATCATGTCTCCGAGCACGAGCGCGACCTTGCCGTCGGCGACCGTGAACGCGTCGTACCAGTCGCCGCCGACCTGCGCCCCCACCGCGCCCGGGCGGTAGCGCGCGGTGAGCTCGAGGCCCGGCACCTGGGGCATCGTGCTCGGCAGCAGGCTGTGCTGCAGGGCCACGGCGACACGGTGCTCGTGCTCGTACAGGCGGGCACGGTCAAGCGCCTGGGCGCACTGTCCGGCCAGCGACTCGAGGAACACCCGGTCGTCCGCCGTGACCTCCGGGCCCTCGGACACGACGAGCCGCAGCAGGCCGAGCGGGGCGCCGGAGAGCACCAGCGGCAGGACGACCTCGCCACCCCCGTCCGGGGGATACAGCGGCCGGCCGCTCCGCAACACGTCGGAGGTGATCGGGTCCGGCAAGCACGCGACCTGGGGCGCGGCCGGAGTCGGCCCCCCGACGCGCCCGGTCGGCACATCCGCGAGCCACCCGTCCTCGGTCAGCAGGCTGAACGTCGCGCCGACCGCGCCCAGCGTGCCGGCCCCGACCTCCCCGACGACCTGGGCGACCTCGCCCACGGTGAGGGCCGCGGCGAGACGGGACGTGGCCTGCAGCAGGCGCAGCGTCCGGTCCTTGCTGCGCCGCAGCCGTTCGTCCGCCCGCACCTGGTCGGTCACATCCACCACGAGGACGGCGACGCCGAGCGTCTCCCCGTCGCGGCTGGCCAGGTACCAGGACGACCGCCAGTGCCGCACCTCAGGCGCGGCGCCGTTGGCTGTGGGCACCTCGGCGGAGAACTCCTGGTCGACGTACGTCCGCCCGGTGGTCAGCACGCGGTCGAGCATGTTCTCGACGGCCACACCCAGCGTGGGGGGAAGGATCTCGGTCGGACGGCGTCCGTGGTGCGCCTCGGGCGGTGCCTGGTTGATCTCCGCGAGGCGGCGGTTGATCCGCAGGTAGCGCCCGTCCGGGGTGTAGAACGCGAACCCCACCGGCGCGTCCTCGAGGAGCGCGTCGAGCAGGGCGGCATCGTGCGCTTCGACCTGCGCGCCCACGCCTTCGCCCCTTGCCGTCCGGCCGCCCCCCGCCGGGGGGCCGGGCGGACACCCGCCCGACCCTTCGAATGTAGACGCGCGACGTCCGGGCCGGGGGGCTTCGACGGGTTCGCCGCGTGCGCCGGGGGGTTCGTGCGATCCCGCGACACCTCGGGCCGTTGTCGGCCGTCTCGACCCGTCTCGACCCGTCGTCAGCCGGTGCTCGCAGCCTTCTGCTTGGCCTTGATGTCGCGCTTGTACGCGCGGACCTCGGCGAGGCTCGCCTCGTCCGTGACGTCGGCGGCCGACCGGCGGCTGCCCTCCTCGCCGTACGTCCCGGCCGCCTCGCGCCAGCCCTCGGGACGGACGTCGCGCTGCTTGCCGAGCAGGGCGACGAAGATCTGCGCCTTCTGCGGGCCGAACCCGGGAAGCGCCTTGAGGCGGGCGAGCAGGTCGCGGCCGTCGGCCGCCTCGGTCCACACCCGGGTCACCTCGCCGCCGTGGTGCTCCACGAGGTACCGGCACAGTGCCTGGACGCGCCCGGCCATCGACTTCGGGTAGCGGTGGACGGCAGGGGGCCCGGCGAAGAGGCCGGCCAGCTCGTCCGGGTCGTAGCCGGCGAGCTCGGCGGCGTCCAGCCGGTCGCGGCCGAGCCGCTGGGCGACCAGGTACGGCCCGGTGAAGGCCCACTCCATCGGAACCTGCTGGTCGAGGAGCATGCCGACGACGAGCGCGAGCGGGTCGCGCGTGAGCAGCGCGTCGGCCTCCGCCTCCTGGGCAAGGTGCAGTGTCGTTGCCACGGCGGCCTCCTCACCCCTCCTCGGTGACCTTCACCGCGAGGACGGGACACTGGGCATCGAGCAGGACGCGCTGGGCGTTGCTGCCGAGCACGAGCTTGCCGACCGGCGAACGGCGGCGCAGGCCGATGACGATGAGGTCGGCGCCGGTCTCCTCGGCGACGGCGATGAGGTCCTCGGCGGGCTCCTTCCCGCGGACGAGCTGGCGGACCTCGTGGTCGATGCCCGCATCGGCGAGCCGCCGGCGGACGTCGTCGAGCTCCTTCTCGTAGAGCAGCGCGTCGTCGGACTCGAGGCTCCGCCCGCCCTTGTTGGAGTTGATGACCACGACCCGCGCCCCACGCAGCTTCGCCTCGTCCGCAGCGGTGCGCAGCGCGGCGCGACCCTCCGGCTGGGGGACGTAGCCCACGACGATGGTGCCCATCTGACCTCGCTTCTCCGCCCCGGCGGTCGTGCGGAGCCCGTGCCGTGGGCCCGCTCGCTCGGACGGTACCCGACCTGCGCCGACCCCGGGGCAGCCGAATGCCACCCCGCCGCACGGCCCGCTTGACAGGGCGCGCATCATTGACCCTTGTGATCAGCCACCTGGCGCCCCCGCAGTGGGCTGACGTGGTCGCCGACGCTCGTACCGCGTACGGGCCGGAGGCGCTGGGCGAGACCAGCGTGGTCGTGACGCTGCTCGACGACGAGCACCGCGTCACCGGCCGGACGCTCATCCGTTCCGCCGACCCCGAGCTCGACGACACGGCCCGCGCCCTGCTGCTCGGCGAGGCGCTGCACGTGCTGCGGCACGGGCACTCATCCGGGGAGCCGGCGTCGCACTGCCTGCTGCTGCGCTTCCCGCCGCACGTGGGGGCCGAGTCCACGGCCGCCTGGCGGACGTCCCTCGAGCGGGCATGCACCGCCGCCGACCTGCGGGCGCTCCCTGTGCTCGAGGTGTCCCCCACGGCACCTGACCTTGTCGACCTGGCTCACCTGCCCACGCCGACGGACTGACCCCACCCCTCAGCGCGCCTCGCGGTACGCCTCCTGGACGAGCATGGCCCGGAACAGGCTCGGCCCCAGGGCGTCCACGAGGGGCTGCACCTGGCTCTGCTGCCGCCGGATCGCCCGCTCCTTGCGGTCGAGCAGCGCACCCTCGGCGAGCAGGTACACGGACAGGTCCTCGGGCGCGGTGCACGGGGGCTCGGCACCCATGTACACGCCGAGCGCGTCCAGGGCGGTCCGGAAACGGGACAGCCATGCCGGGGGGTTCGTCGCGTGGTGCACCCGCGCCGACCCGAGACCCGCCTGGGCGACCGCGTCGGAGGCCCACCGGCTGACCGCCCGGTGGTCCGCGTGGCCGGTCATGCCGTCCGGGCCGAACGTGAGCACCGTGTCAGGGCGGACCTCCTCCACGACGGCGCGGACCCGGCCGACGGCCTCGCCCTGGTCGACGTCCGCGCAGCCCCCGTCCGGGTAGTCCAGCCAGTGGTGCTCGATCGCGCCCAGCTCCGCCAGCGCCCGCTCCATCTCGCGGGTCCGCACCTCGGCCAGCGCCGGGCCGGGCGGCCACCGCGTCTCGTCCGGCGACCCCTGCTCCCCACGGGTCGCCGTGACGCACACGACCCGCGAGCCCGCACCGGCCGCCCTGGCCATGAGGGCACCGGAGAGGTAGGTCTCGTCGTCGGGGTGCGCCCAGACGCCGAGCACCGTGCCGAGCGGGTCCACGAGGAGAGAACGTACGCCGACCTGCCGGGCCGTGGGGCCCTCCTTGCGACGATGGGGCGGTGCGTGCCGAGCCGAGCGTCCTCCACGTGGACCTGGACGCGTTCTTCGCCGCGGTGGAACAGCGGGACAAGCCCTCGCTGCGCGGCAAGCCCGTCGTCGTCGGTGGTACCGGCGCCCGCGGCGTGGTGGCGACGGCCAGCTACGAGGCGCGCCGGTTCGGCGTGGGCTCGGCGATGTCCACCGCGGAGGCCCGTGCACGCTGCCCCCGCGCGGCGTTCCTCGTCCCGCGCTTCACCGCGTACAAGGCCGTGAGCGACATCGTCATGGACACGCTCCGTGAGACCTCGCCACTGGTCGAGCCGCTCTCGCTGGACGAGGCGTTCGTCGACCTGCGCCCGGGGTTGGCCGACAGCGCCTCGGTCGACAGCGCCTCGGTCGACAGCGCCCCGGTCGGCATTGCCTCGGCGGACGACGTGCGGGCGGTGGGAGCCCTGGTGCGCGAGCGCATCCTGGCCCGGACCGGGCTCACGGCCTCGGTCGGCGCGGGGACGTCCAAGCTCGTCGCCAAGATCGCGTCCGACCTGGACAAGCCGGACGGCCTTAGGGTCGTCCCCGCCGGCGGGGAACAGGCGGTGCTCGACCCGATGCCCGCCTCCCGGCTGTGGGGCGTCGGGCCGGTGACCGCCGGACGGCTTGCCCGGCTCGGCGTCCGGACGGTGGCCGACCTGCGGCGCCTCTCGCAGGCCGAGCTCGTCGGGCTGCTGGGCCAGGCCCACGGGGACAGCCTGTACCGCCTCGCCCGGGCGGAGGACGACCGGCCGGTCGTGGCCGTGCACGAGTCCAAGTCGGTGAGCGTGGAGGACACCTTCCCCACCGACATCACCGACCGCAGTCGCCTCGGCGCCCTTCTCGACGGGATGGCCGGCAAGGTCGCGTCCCGGCTCGCGCGCGAGGGCCTGTCCGGGCGGACGGTCACGGTCAAGGTCCGCCGGTACGACTTCGTCACGCTGTCCCGCTCGGCGACCCTGGCGGGGCCCACGGACGAGGTGCGCACGATCGCCCGCGTGGCCCGCCGCCTGCTCGGCGAGGTCGACACCGCGGACGGCGTACGGCTGCTGGGCGTCGGCGTGTCGTCACTGGCCACCTGGACGCAGGAGGACCTCTTCGACGCCCGGGACGACGCGCCGCCCTTCGGCCACGACGCGGACGATGACGGGCCCTCACCCGGTTCCGTGCCGGA
>JBOGEN010000118.1:0-13589 GCA_050743265.1 Actinomycetes bacterium | reverse complement strand
CCTCGGCGGTGCCGAGCGAGTGGCGGGCGGTGGTGCACGGCTGGCCCGGCCTCGGAGCGCGTGACCTGGTCCGGCTCGGCGTCACCGCCCGGGGTGGGCGCAGCGACCCCCAGGGCTGACCCGGGTTGACACAGGGCCGACCCGACGCGCCGCCGCGTCGGCCGTGCGGCTCTGACGCGCCGCGGGAGCCGAACCCGAAGCGACCGTCAGCGCGCGCGGGTGAGCGCGACGGTGTCCGGCGCGAGCCCCAAGACCTGGAGTGAGTCCGTCGCGAGCTGCGCGAGCCGCTCACCGTCATCCGGTGCGGCGTACAGGCGGTAGTTCGGCGCTCCCCACTCGACGTCGCTGGTGTCGCCGGGCGCCTTCCACCCCAGCGCCCGCAGCCGCTCGTGGTCGGCCGGCGCGATGTCGACGTACCCGCCGAACGACGTCGCCCCGACGCACTCGGCGATGACCCCGTCGCCGGCGTGCAGGAACTGGACGAAGCGTGTCGGCGGTGGGTCGGGGCGGCGGCGCAGCAGCCCACGTCTCGGCGCAGGCTCGGGTGTGGGTTCGCCGAGGACGACGAACTCCCCGTCGTCCAGGGTCGCGAGCTCGTGGGCGAGTCGTTCGCGCCAGTGCTCCCACGTCTGGTCAGTCACACGCTGGCCTTCCTTCGCCGCCCCCCGCGCACGGGGTTTTCCGGGCCCCGTAGGTTACGTGGTCGTGGGGCAGGGGTTCGACGTCGACACCACCGAGCTGTCCGGTCTGGTCGATGACCTGGACGAGGTAGGCAAAGCTCTGTACGCGCACCGGGGCGACCTGGATTCTGCCCCCGACGCGGGGCGATCCAGCGCCGAGACGGCCCAGGCGCTGACCGCGTTGGCCGCCACCCTGGCGGGTCTCGCGGAGCACCTCGGCTCCCTGTCGGACTCGCTGCGCGACACCGTTGCCACCTACGAGCAGGCTGACTCCGGCACCGACGAGCGCTTCAGGGGCTTCCGGTGATCGACCTCGCCACGTACGGCGACCCGACCGGCTGTCGGCAGGCGAGTACGGACGCGTCCGCCGCCGCACGCGGACTCTCCACGACGATCTCGAATCTCGGGTCGGTGAAGTCGGCCAGCGCGTCGGCGTGGACGGGCGGCGCGGCCGACGCGTTCACCAGCAAGATCTCCGCAGTCCGGTCGGACGTCGACGAGCTCGAACGTCGCGTCACCAGGGTGGGTGCGGCGTTGGAGGCTCTCGCGGGCGAGCTGACGGCCGTGCGGAACCAGATGGCCGACGCGCGGGAGAGGGCTGCGGGCGCCGGCCTCGCGGTGGCCGGCGACCAGATCCAGCCCCCCACCGGGCCCGGCGGCGACGTCACGGACGTGCAGAGGGCTGCGCAGGACGACAAGGTCACGGCGTACAACGAGGCGCAGGCCATCGCCGAGGGCGCGCGAGAGCGGGAGGACGCCGCGCACACCCGGCTCGCCGGCGAGCTGGAGTCGGCCGCGGGGGACGGCTGGCTCGAGGAGCTGCTCGAGAAGCTCGGCTTCATGCCCCCTGACGGCCTCGGGGGAGGCGGCCAGGCGCTCTGGGCTCTGGGTCTCGGCGGGATGGGGTTCGGCTTCGCTGCGGACTGGATGATCAAGGGCAGGTACGGCGTCTTCCAGCCTCGCCTGACCGGGCGGTTCGGCTCCACGGCCGGGATGGGGTTCTGGGAGCGTGCGCGTGCCGCCACCAGTTCCGGCAGCTGGCATGCGACGCCGTACAACGCGGGCACTCGGGCCAGGTGGGCGACCGCCGGAAAGGTCGCCAAGTACGGCGGCGTCGCGGTCTCGTTCGCCACCGCCGGGTTCAGCCAGTGGCAGGAGGACGCGGACGACCCCTCCCTGAGCACCAGCGAGAGAGCGGGCCGGGCTGGCACGGTCGGTGCGACGACCGCTGCCGGTGCGTGGGCCGGGGCGGAGGCAGGCGCCTGGGCCGGCGGGGCGATCGGCACGGCGATCTGCCCGGGAGCCGGCACGGTCATCGGCGGAGCCATCGGCGGTGTCGTCGGCGGTTTCGCCGGGTCGGAGCTCGGCGGGTACGTCGGTGACCACGTCAAGGATGCCGGTGGAGAGGTGACGGAGGCGGTGACCGACTTCGTCGGTGACTCCGCTGGTGCGGTCGGGGACGTCGCCAGCGATGCCGGTGACGCGATCACGTTCTGGGACTGAGATGACGACAGGTTCGTGGGTGATGCTCGCCGGGGGCTTGCTGCTCCTGGCGTGGAGCACGCGACAGCGGCTCGGCCGCTCCAGCGGTGCCCGGGAGTGGGTGGGTCAGGAGACGCACGAACGGGCCGTGCTCGTCCTGCATCCGGCTCTCGGGGGCGTCCTCGTGCTGGCGGGGCTGCTGCCGCTGTCCGAGGACTCGACCGGCCTGCGGCTCGTGATGGGACTCGTGCTCGTCCTGCTGTTGGTGGCCGCCCTCGGCTGGGGGATCGTCAAGCTTCCGCTCCCGGGGTGGTCGGTGCCCCGGTGGTACCGCGAGCGGACCGCCTACCGGGCCCGCGCCAAGCGAGCCGATGACTGACACGGACGCGCAGCACACGGTGGCGCTCGGGGATGACCGCGTGGAGCACCTCGCCGGAGGAGCCTCCCTGCCGGTGCCCGACGGGTGGGAGGTCCTGCGCAACCCCGAGGACGGCGTCGCGATGGTGGCGGTCGAGCCGCCACGTACCGCCGACGGCGTGGACCTGTTCCGCGCCAACCTCGTCCTCACCGACGTCCCCACCGGGGGCCTGGGCTTCCGCGACTGGCAGAAGGGGACCGACGAGCTGCTGCCCCGGGTCCTGCACGACTACCTGCTGCTGGACCTGGAAAGGCGCCGCGTGGGTGGGCACGAGGGGGGCCGCCGCCTCGCTCACCACGTCTCAGCGGACGGTGTCTCGCTGACCATGGAGCAGTGGTTCGCGTGCGTCGCCGGGGTCGGGTTCACGTTGACGGCGACCGTCGACACCTGGCGGTACGACGAGGTCGCGGACTTCCTGTCGGCAGTCGCGGACGGGCTGACCCTCCCGGCCGAGGACGGGCTGACGGTCGCGCCCGGGGGAGACCGCTGATGTGGGTCGACCACAACGCCGCGACGGGGCGCGTACGCCTGGACGCGGAGGCGTTCGACGACCTGGTCTCGGCCGCGCGAGGCGACCGGGGCCCCGGCGGTGAGGTCGCAGACCTGGTTGAGTCGGGTGCGGTCGACGCCGCACTCTCCGCCGTCCGCGAGCCGTCGGTGCGGCTGCGGCTGGGCGTGGCCGGCGCGCGGGTGGTCCAGCGCCACGACGCCTGGGTCACCCCACAGGTCGCGGCGCTGCGACTCGCCGTGAACGCCGACGAGTACCAGCTCGTGACGGCGGAGCCGCAGTTCCTGGCCGCAGGGCTGGCCCGGGTCGTCCGTCTCGGCCCGCGCAAGGTCGGGGCCCGCGTCGCGCGCTCCGTCGAGACCTCACTCCCGGAGGACTGGTTTCACGACGACACGATGCGTCGCTCGTCGGCGCTCCGGACGGTGGACGCGTCCTTCGCCTGGACCGTGTCCGTGACCTGGCGCGGAGGCACAGGCGCCACGACCGTGGTCGACGGCCCGCTGGGCCCGTTCCTCCTGGTCGGCTCGGACGTCGTCGAGCTGCTGCCGGTGTCGCCCACCCAGCTCTGGCGCAGGCTGACGACGGCCCTCCCGCCCGAGGGCGCGGAGGGTTGACCCACGGCTCGACCCTTCCGCCGTTCGACCGGCGCGGACGACAACACGTTGCCGGATTTCGCCCGGTTCCGCCGCCTGGTGCACCATCCTGTCCGTACGCCCGGAGTCGCGCGGGAGGGGCCTTCGTCGATCGTGCTCATCGTCCACAGGGCTTCCAGCGGGACCGTGCTGGCGAGAGGCCTGGCCGACGTCCTGGCCGCGCCTCCCGCTGACCCCTTCGCCGGGGAGATCGTCGCCGTCCCGGCCAAGGGGGTCGAGCGGTGGCTCGCGCAACGGCTGTCCCACGTCCTCGGCGCGCAGGCGGGGGACGGGGTGTGCGCGAACGTCGACTTCCCGTGGCCCAGCAGGATGCTGGACGACGCCGTCCAGTCCGTGTCCGCCGAGCACGCGGACGCCGTCGAGCGGTGGGCGCCGCAACGCTCCGTGTGGCCGCTGCTCGACTGCATCGACTCGGCCGTGCCGGCGGAGGCGTGGTGCCGGCAGCTGGCGCAGCATCTCGGTGCCGGCGGGGGTGCCGGTGCCGGCGCGGGCAGCGCCGATGTCGGGGACAGGGGCCGACGGCTCGCCGTCGCGAGCCGGCTGGCGCAACTCTTCGACGAGTACGGCCAGTCCCGGCCCGAGATGGTGTGCGCCTGGGCCGACGGGAGGGACGAGCAGGGCGACGGCACGCGGCTCGACGGCGACCTCTGCTGGCAGGCCGAGCTGTGGCGTCGGCTGCGGGACCGCCTGGGCACTCCCGCACCGGCCGAGCTGCTCTCCGGGGCGTGCACCCGGCTGCGGGACGAACCGGACCTGACGGGGCTTCCCGAGCGGCTGTCGGTCTTCGGCGCGAGCCGCCTGTCGCCCTCCCGGCTCTCCGTGCTCGCCGCGCTCGCGGAGCACCGCGACGTCCACCTGTGGCTCTGCCACGCGTCCCCGGCGCTGTGGGAGACGGTCCGGCGCGCCCTGCCTGCCAGAGCCCGAGCCGTACGCCGCCGGCGTGACGACAAGGCCCGGGGTGCGCTGACCAACCCGCTGCTGACCTCGCTCTCGCGGGACGTGCTGGAGCTGCAGCACCTCGTCACCCGCTGCACTCCCGGGTTCACCGACGTCCTGCACGAGTCCGACCCGTTGCCCGACACCCTCCTGGGACGGCTCAAGCACGACCTGGCGGCGGACCGCGTGCCGCACGACCCCCCGCCGCTCGACCCGGCCGACCGTACGGTGCAGGTGCACGCCTGCCACGGCCGGACCAGGCAGGTCGAGGTGCTGCGCGAGGTGGTCGTCGGCCTGCTCGCGGACGACCCTGGCCTCGAGCCGCGCGACGTCCTCGTCATGTGCCCGGATGTGGAGACCTTCGCCCCGATCGTGGCGGCCACGTTCTCCCTCGGGGCCGGGGACGACGCCGCTCACCCGGCGGCGAGGCTGCGCGTCCGGCTGGCGGACCGTGCGCTGCGTCAGACCAACGCCCTGCTCGCCGTGCTCTCGCAGCTGCTCGAGCTCGGCACGTCGCGCCTCACGGCCTCGCAGGTCCTCGACCTCGCCGGGACGCCGGCCGTACGGCAGCGGTTCGGCTTCGACGACGACGAGATCGAACGGCTGCGCGACTGGACGGTCGGCGCGGGCGTGCGGTGGGGGCTGGACGGCGACCACCGGCGCACCTGGCAGCTGGGCGACGTCGTGCAGGGCACCTGGCGGGCCGGGCTCGACCGGCTGCTGCTCGGCGTGGCGATGGAGGGCGCCTTCGAGAGCTTCGGTGACGTCGTGCCTCTCGACGACGTCGCCAGCTCCGACATCGACCTGGCCGGCAGGCTTGCCGAGCTGGTCGACCGGCTGCACGCGGCCCAGGATCTGATGTCCGGCCGGCACACCGCCGGGGAGTGGATGGCCGGCCTCGAAGCCGCCGCGCTCGGGCTTGCCGCCACGACGCGGGAGACGGCCTGGCAGCAGCTGCAGCTGCGCGGGGAGCTCGACGACATCGCGGACACTGCCGCGGGCAGCGAGGCGCTGCTCGGGCTCGCCGACGTCCGCGTCCTGCTCGACGGCGTGCTGTCGGGACGACCCACGCGGGCCAGCTTCCGGACAGGCACGCTCACCGTGTGCACGCTGGTGCCGATGCGCTCCGTGCCGCACCGGGTCGTGTGCCTGCTCGGACTCGACGACGGGGTCTTCCCGCGGCAGAGCATCCGCGACGGCGACGACGTGCTCGCCCGTGAGCCCTGGGTCGGTGAGCGCGACCCGCGCAGCGAGGACCGCCAGCTGCTGCTCGACGCGATCGGCGCGGCCGAGGAGCGTCTCGTCGTCACCTACACCGGGGCGGACGAGCGCACCGGCGCCGACGTCCCGCCGGCCGTGCCGCTGGGTGAGCTGCTCGACGCGCTCGACCGCACGTCGACCGCGGACGACGGGAGGCGCGTCCGTGACGCCGTGACCACGCACCACCCCCTCCAACCGTTCGACCCGCGCAACTTCACCGCGGGTGGCCTGCCCACCGACCGGCCGTTCAGCTTCGACCCCCTCGGGTACGCCGGAGCCGTCGCGGCGGCAGGCGTACGGACGGACCCGGCACTCTTCCTCGCCACGCCCCTCCCGCCGCAGCCGCCGGCCGACGTGTCCCTCGCCGGCTTGCAGCGGCTGCTGGTGCACCCGGCCCGCGGCTTCCTGCGCCAGCGCTTGCAGGTCGCCGAGACGCGAGGGGAGGACGAGCCGGCCGACGCCCTGCCGATCGCGCTGGACAACCTCGAGCTGTGGGCGGTCGGCGAGCGGGTGCTCACCGAGCGGTTGGCGGGGCTGGACGTCTCCGCGTGCATGGCCCTCGAGCAGCAGCGCGGCAGCCTGCCACCCGGTCCGCTGGGTGTCGCCTGCCTGCGGAGGGTGGGCCCAGCGGTCGAGGAGCTCCTCCACGCCTCGACCCTCGAGCGGGCGCACGACCCGGAGTCGTACGACGTGGACGTCGCGCTGTCCGACGGCACGCGCCTCACCGGCACCGTCGGCGGTGTGCGGGAGCAGGTGCGCCTGTCGCTGACCTACTCGAGGCTCGCGGCACGGCACCGGCTGGAGGCGTGGATCGACCTCGTCGCCCTGACCGTCGCCCACCCCGGCCGTGACTGGCGCGCCGTGTCGGTCGGGCGTGGCCGCAACGGGGCCAAGCGCAGCCTCCTCGGGCCGCTCACCGCCGACGAGGCGGCCGACGCCCTGGACGAGCTCGTCGCGCTCTACCGCGCGGGCCTGCGCGCGCCACTGCCGCTGCCGGTGAAGACCGGCGGCGAGTACGCCTTCCTCCGCGACCGCGGCAGCAGGGCTCCCGCAGCCCGGCGCGGCGCCGAGGAGGAGTGGACGGGTGACAGGTTCCCCGGGGAGCAGGCGGACCCCGAGCACGTCCTGGTCTACGGGCCAACCGCGCCGTTCTCCGTCCTCACCGCCCCGCGACCTGAGCCCGGCGAGGCCGGCCCGGGATGGCACCAGGACGAGACGGACCGGTTCGGGCTGATCGCGCGGCGGCTGTGGGGCCGGCTGCTCGACGCCGAGACCCTGGTGCAGTCGTGACGTCGCTCGCGGCCGTCCCCGACCCGTTCGACCTGCTGGGACCGCTGCCCGAGGGCACCACGGTGCTCGAGGCCAGCGCGGGCACCGGCAAGACGTTCACCATCGCGGGCCTCGTCGCGCGCTACGTCGCCGAGGACGTGGCCACGATGGACGAGCTGCTCGTCGTGAGCTTCAGCCGCGAGTCCACGCGTGAGCTGCGCGAGCGGGTCCGCGAGCGGCTGGTGAGCGCCCGCGACGGGCTCGGTGACCCCGCCCTGGTGCCGCAGGACGATGAGGTGCTCGTCCACCTCGCGGGCGCCGACGCGGCCGAGGTGGCGGCACGCCGAGGCCGGCTCGAGGACGCGCTCACCGTCTTCGACGCGGCCACGGTGACCACGACGCACGGCTTCTGCCAGCAGGTGCTGCTCGCCCTGGGCACTGCCGGCGACCACGACACCGACGCCGTCCTGCTCGAGAACGTCGGCGACCTCGTCGCCGAAGTGGCCGACGACCTGTACGTGCGCAAGTGGGGCAGTCCGCTGGCGGGAGACGCGGACATGTCACGCGAGGAGTTCCGCGCGCTCGCGCTCGCCGTGGCGACCGACCCGGCCACGCGCCTGCTGCCCGACCCGGCTACCGGCGGGCTGCCCGGGATGCGCGCCCGCATCGCCGAGGTCGTCCGCCGCGAGGTCGACCGGCGCAAGCGCCGCCGGCACCTCATCGACTACGACGACATGCTGGTACGGCTCGCCGACACCCTGACCGACCCCGACGCCGGACCGGTCGCCAGGGTCCGGCTGCGTGCCCGCTACCGCGTGGTGCTCGTCGACGAGTTCCAGGACACCGACCCGGTGCAGTGGACGATCCTGCGTGAGGCGTTCCACGGGCATCGCGCGCTCGTGCTCATCGGCGACCCCAAGCAGGCCATCTACGGGTTCCGCGGTGCGGACGTCCACGCGTACCTCGAGGCGAAGGAGTCGGCGTCCCTCGTCCGTACCCTGCCGACGAACTGGCGCAGCGACGCGCTGCTGCTCGACGGCATGGACGGCGTCTTCCGGGGTGCCTCGCTGGGGGACCAGCGCATCCGGGTGCTGCCGGTGACCGCCGCGTACGACGGCCGGATGGTCGCGACCCCGGCCCCGGTACGGCTGCGCGTGCTCCCCCGCGACGACCTCCCGCTCACGCAGAACGGCACGGCCAGGACGGGTGAGGCCAGGGACGCGGTCGGCCGTGACCTCGCCGCCGAGGTCGTGGGGCTGCTCTCCGACGGGACGACCGTGCGGCCCCGCAACGGAGATACCCCCCGCCCCGTGAGGCCGGGGGACATCGCGGTGCTCGTCCGCACCAACGACCAGGCGGTGCTGGTGCAGTCGCGCCTCGCCGAGGCGGGCGTTCCCGTGGTGCTGACCGGGAAGACGAGCGTCTTCTCCACTCCCGCGGCAGCGGAGTGGCAGCTGCTGCTGGAGGCGCTCGAGCAGCCGCACCGGACGACTCGCGTCCGGCGGATGGCGCTCGGCTGCTTCGTCGGCCTGGACGCGACCGGGCTCGACGCGGGCGGTGAGCCGTACGCCGACGCTCTCGCGCTGCGCCTGCGGGTGTGGGGCAAGGTCCTCGAGGAACGTGGGGTGGCCGCGCTGTTCGAGACGGTGTCGCTGGCGGAGAACCTGGAGCGCCGGGTGCTCGGGCAGGTCGGTGGCGAGCGGCTGCTCACCGACCTGCGGCACATCGCGCAGGCGCTGTACGAGGCGGCGGTGGAGGGTCAGCTCGGACTCACCGCGCTGCTCGTATGGCTTCGCCGTCGGCGTGACGAGGCGGCGCACGAAGGCGGCCAGGAGCGCAGCCGGCGCCTGGAGACCGACGCGGCAGCGGTGCAGGTCATCACCGTCCACACGAGCAAGGGGCTGGAGTTCCCCGTGGTGATGGTGCCGTTCGCCTGGGACCTGTGGGCGCGGAAGGACCCGGTCACCGCCGCCTTCCACGACGAGCAGGGCACGCGGGTGCGCGACGTCGGGGGGCGTGGCGGCCCCGCCTGGGCGGCGCACGTGTGGAAGCACAAGCAGGAGGAGGTCGACGACGAGCTGCGCCTGACCTACGTCGCGATGACACGGGCGCAGGGCCACCTCGTGCTGTGGTGGGCCCCGTCGTTCAACACTCCGCAGTCGCCGCTGAACCGCCTGCTCCTGCACGACGACCCGGCGGTCGTGGCGCCCCTGGCAATCGACCCTCCCGACGACGCCACGGCGTGGGCCTCGTTCCAGGCCCGGGCTGCGGCGAGCGGTGGCGGGCTTGCCGTCGAGCGCGTGGTCCCGCGCGACCCGACGCGGTGGTCACCCCCGCGGGAGCCGTCGCCGCGCCTCGAGATCGCCGCGTTCACCCGGTCGCTGGACACCGGCTGGAGCCGTACCTCCTACAGCGGGCTGACCTCGGCCGCGTGGCACCAAGGCCCGCGACTGGGCAGCGAGCCGGAGCTCGCCCAGAAGGACGACGAGGCGGACGTCGAGGAGGTGCCGGCCGCCGCGTCCGCAGCCGACGAGGGCCTGCGCACCCTCGTGTCGTCATGGGACGCACTGCCCGGCGGACCCGGGTTCGGAACGCTGGTGCACACGGTGCTGGAGCAGCTCGACGACCCGGCCGACATCGAGTCGGTACGCGCGGTCGTCGCGGCTCAGGTGGCCCGCTACGCGCCGGGGATGGATGCCGAGCTGCTCGCGTCGGGGCTGGTGGCGGCGCTGTCGACCCCCCTGGGGGAGCAGGCGGACGGGCTGGCGCTCCGGGACCTCCCTGGTGCCGACCAGTTGCGCGAGCTCGACTTCGAGCTGCCGCTCGCCGGGGGCGACGAGCCGCACGCGGCCCGCGTGGTGCTCGGCGACCTGGTGCCCCTGTGGCGCGAGCACTGCCCAAGCGGCCCCCTGTCCGCGTACGCCGACGTGCTCACCGACCTGCCGTACGCGCCGCTCCGCGGCTACCTGACGGGCAGCATCGACGCGGTGCTGCGCGTGGGCGAGCCACAGCGTCGCCGGTACCTCGTCGTCGACTACAAGACCAACCGGCTCGGGGGACGTGACGAGCCCCTGACGCCGTGGCACTACCGTCCGTCCGCACTGGAGAGCGCGATGGTCGAGGGCCACTACCCGCTGCAGGCGTTGCTGTACGCCGTCGCCCTGCACCGCTACCTGCGGTGGCGGCAGCCGGGGTACGACCCGGCGCTCCACCTGGGAGGCGTGCTCTACCTCTTCCTCCGCGGCATGTCCGGGCCGGGCGTCGTCGCGTCGGACGGGACCGCGCCCGGGGTGTTCGGCTGGCGGCCGCCGCCGGGGCTGGTCACCGGGCTCTCCAACCTGATGGCGGGGGCGCCATGACCGCGACGTACGACGCCTCGCGGGCGCTGCGGGCCGACGGGCTGCTCGGGACGTTCAACCGGGCGGGCATCCTCTCGGCGGCCGACGTCCACGTGGGTCGCCGGCTTGGAGCGATCGGCGGCGAGGAGGACGAGGCCGTGCTGCTCGCCGTCGCGCTCGCGGTGCGCTCGACCCGGCACGGCTCGGTGGTGCTCGACCTCGCGACCGCCGAGGCGACGACGAGCGCGGACGACGAGGAGCACGACGGCGAGCCCGGCGAGGACGGCGAGCCGACCGCGGACGACGTCGGGCTCGTCTGGCCGGAGGACTGGGTGGCCCGCTGCGCCGCGAGCCCGTTGGCGGGTGGACCGCTGCGGATGCACGGCTCGCGCGTCTGGCTGGCCAGGTACTGGGACCAGGAGGAGCAGGTGGCCCGGGAGCTTCTCGAGCGGTCCGCCGTACGCCCCGATGACCTGGACCTCGAGGTGCTGGCCGCCGGTCTGGACCGGCTGTTCGCCGTTCGTGCCGATGACGACCAGCGGCTCGCGGCGGCGTGCTGCGCGCTGTCGCGGGTGAGCGTCCTCGCGGGCGGGCCCGGGACCGGCAAGACCACCACCGTGGGCCGGTTGCTCGCGCTGCTCCGCGAGCAGTACCCGTCCTGGCGCATCGCGCTGGCGGCGCCGACCGGGAAGGCGGCGGCCCGCCTGGAGGAGGCCGTGCGGTCGTCGACGGCGTCGTTCCCCGCTGAGGACAGGGCACGCCTGGGCGACCTGTCGGCCACCACGCTGCACCGGCTGCTCGGGTGGCGCGCTGAGGCACGGAGCCGGTTCCGTCACGACAGGACGAACCGGTTGCCGGTCGAGGTCGTCGTCGTGGACGAGAGCTCGATGGTGTCGCTGACGATGATGGCGCGCCTTCTCGAGGCACTGCGGCCGTCGACCCGGCTGGTCCTGGTCGGGGACCCGGACCAGCTCGCGTCGATCGAGGCCGGCGCCGTCCTCGGTGACCTGGTCGACCGCACCACGCTGGGCCGGCGTACGCCGTCCTTCGGTGCGGCGCTGCAGACCGTGATGCCCGATGTGGTCGCAGACGAGCAGCCGGAGTCGCCCGCCGCCCTGCTCCGTGACGGCGTCGCCGCCTTGTCGACCAACCGGCGCTTCCCCGAGGAGAGCGGGATCGCCTTGCTGGCGGCCGCTGTCCGCGACGGGAGAGCTCAGGAGGCGCTGGACGTCCTGAGGTCGGCCCGTCCCGAGGTCGCGCTCGTGGAGGTGGACGACGACGCCCGTCTCTCCGCCGAGCAACTCGACGGAATCCGCGCCGACGTCCAGGCCAGTGGCGCGGCGCTGCACGAGGCCGCAGGTCGAGGTGACCCTGAGGCGGCGCTCGCGGCGCTCGAGCAGCACCGCCTGCTCTGCGCCCACCGCCGCGGTCCGCGCGGCGTGCAGCACTGGAGCGCGCTGGCCGCCCGCTGGGTCGCCGACGAGCACCCCGTCCAGCCACGCGAGGACGGCCACTACGCCGGGGAGCCGTTGCTGGTGACGACGAACGACTACGACGTCGGCCTCTACAACGGGGACACGGGTGTGGTGGTGGACGACGGCCAGGGCGGGCTCGTCGCCGTGTTCGGACGCGGGGGCTCACCGATCCGGGTCCCTCTGGTCCGGCTGGGCGCGGTGCGGTCGCTGCACGCCTTGACCGTGCACCGTAGCCAGGGCAGCCAGTTCGACCGCGTCACCGTCCTCCTGCCCGGCGCGGAGTCCGCGCTGAGTACGCGCGAAACCGTCTACACGGCCGTGACGCGGGCGACGGCACATGTCCGCCTGATCGGATCGGCCGAGGCCCTCGTGTCAGCGGTCGCACGTCCTGCCGCGCGGGCAACCGGGCTGCGCGAGCGCCTCGTGACCACCGACGGAGCCGGCCCCAGCTCGTGATGTGGCCAGGTGTGTCCGTACGCACGTCCACCAACCCCCGACCTGGAGCCAACGCTTCGGCGGGCCTGGAGCCTCAGGTCTTGGCGGCGAGGACCTGGCGCAGGGTGGTCGCGAAGGCGTCAGGCTGGCCTGTCATGCCGTACTCACCGCCGAGGAAACCGCCGTGGTCACCGGGGAAGAGGACCGGTGTCGTCCCGAGCCGTTCGGCTACGGCGAGCGCGGCGCGGTTGGCCAGCTCGCCCGTGGACTCGGCGCCTGCCGCGAGGACGATGCGGGTCGGCACCGCGCGCAGCGCGTCGAAGTCGTGCTCGTAGTGGGTTCCTGACACGATGTTCTGCCCGACCAACGGGTCGTTCCTGGAGCCGTCGTCCTCGGTCGGCAACCCGAAGTCGGCCGGGTTCGGCGCGGGCTGGTCCGTGAAGTCCGCCGGGACCGGGCCCTTGAGGCTGACGAGTGCGATGAACATCGCCATCGCCGGACCGAGGCCGTCACGCTCGTACAGCTCATGGATGCCCCGGCACGCAGCCAGCGCCTGCTCGCGGTCCGGTAGCTCCTGGGCGGCCGGTGGCTCGTGCGCGACCAGCGTCCGGACCTGCTCCGGATGGCGGGCCACCAGCACCAGCATGTTGACGGCGGCACCGCTGGTGGCGAAGACGTCCACTGGTCCGGCGTCCAGCGCCGAGATCAGCCGGTGCAGGTCGTCCGCGTGCTCATCGGGCGTTGACTCGGTCGCGTGGTCGGTACGTTGGCTCCGCTCCACGCCGCGGGGGTCGTAGGTCACGACCGTGCGGTCGGCGAAGTGCCCAGCCAGGGTCGCGAATCCGGCCGCGCCCATCGGAGACCCGATCAGCAGCAGGACCGGCGCGGTGCTGGCGTCGTTTGCCCTGACGTCGAAGTGCAGGACAGCGCCCGGCACGTCCACGGTGTGCGTCTTAGGCCCGGTCATGGTCCATATTTCCTCTCTGCCCTGCGGCGACGACCGCGGCCGCGTCGGGCGTACGGCCAGGTCACCACGAACCGCGTCGCCGCGCGAGCCGGACCGCGTCGAACGCCGGCCATGTCACGACGCCGTCTGGCGGACGCCCCCGGCGCGGCCGCTCAGGCCGCGACCGTG
>JBOGEN010000117.1:0-29011 GCA_050743265.1 Actinomycetes bacterium | reverse complement strand
TCGGCGCGCAGCAGGCGCCCCAGTCGGCGCAGCTGGCCCGCGTCCGACCCGCCGATCGGGGAGACCAGCAGCGCCCGGGCCGCGTCCTGGTCCAGCGTGGACGGGTCGTCCGCGGCGGCCAGGGCCTGCAGCAGCGGCGCGACCGCGGGCTCGCTCGCCAGCGGCAGCTCGTCCCCTGCGACCTCGACCGGGACGCCGGCCGCCCCCAGCACCCGCCGGACGACGGGGATCGCCCGCACCCCCGACCGGAGGAGAACCGCCATGTGGTCCCAGGGCATGCCGCCCTCGAGGTGGGCACGCCGGATCTGGTCGGCCACCCAGTCGAGCTCCGCCCCGGAGGACGCGAAGGTGTGCACGTCGACCCGGCCGGGGCTTGACGCAGCAGCCTCGAGCCCGCGGTGTGCACGGGCGGTCTCGACCGGCAGGCCGGGCAAGGCCATCCGCCGGGCCACCGCCCGGGAGGCCGCGAGCAGGTTCTCGCCGGCGCGGCGGGACCGGCCCAGCGTGAGCACCCGGGCAGGTTGTCCGTCGAGCCGGGCAAACCGGTGCCGGAACTCGAGGATGTTGCGCACCTCGGCCCCGCGGAACACGTAGATGGACTGGTCCGGGTCGCCGACCACGACGAGGTCGCGCCCGCCGCCCGCGAGCACACGGAGCAGCCGTTCCTGCAGCGGGTCGGTGTCCTGGTACTCGTCGACGAACACGACCGGGTACCTGACGCGGAGCTCGGCCTGCACGTCCGGCTGTTCCGCGAGCAGTACGGCGCGGTGCACCAGGTCCGCGTAGTCGACCACGCCCTGGGCGTCGACCACGTCGAGGTACTCGGCGAAGAACCGCGCGACCGCGGCCCAGTCCTCCCGCCCGGTCTCGGTGGCGAAGCGCGCCAGCCCGTCGGGGTCGAGCCCGGCCTCGCGCGTGCGGGCCAGCACGGCGCGCACCTCGTCGCGGAAGCCGTACGTGTCGAGGCACGCCCGCAGGCTCTCCGGCCACGCGACGGTGCCCTCGTCCGCGTGCCCGCCGAGCAGCAGCTCCCGGACCACGCCGTCCTGCTCGGGCCCGGTGAGCAGACGCGGCGGTGACCCGAACCCGTCGTCACCGGCCCACCCGGTGAGCAGCGCCGCGCAGAACGAGTGGAACGTCCAGGCCGAGGGCGTGCACGTCGTACGCCCGAGCCGCGCGGTGACCCGGTCACGCAGCTCGAGCGCAGCCTTGCGGGTGAACGTGAGGACGAGCACCCGCTCGGGGCGCAGACCGCCCTCGACCCGGTCGACGACCGCCTCGACCAAGGTCGTGGTCTTACCCGTCCCCGGGCCGGCGAGGACGAGCAGGGGCCCACCCCGGTGGTCGACGACCGACTGCTGGTGCGGGTCGAGCTCGGGTACCGACACGACCGCGGGCTCGGGACGCAGCAGGGTGTGCGCCAGCGGCGCCCCGGGTCTGGTCGTCGTGTCCACCGCGTCCGGCATCGCCCCGACCGGCATGCACTCCCCGCCCTCGCATCTGTTCACGTGCACAGCGCGCGGGGCACCTCGTGACTCCCACGCGGGCGCCATGAGATCACGCAGGTGCGACAGCACAGGGACGCGGCGGGTCAGGGGTGGTCGGCCGCCAGCCGTACCCCGAGGGCGATCAGCACGGTTCCGGTCAGCCGTTCCAGGCGGCGGCGCACGGCCGCGCGGGTGAAGAACGCCCGGGCACGTCCGACGGCACCCGCCAGCAGCACGTACCACGTCCCGTCGACGACCACCTGGAGGAGGGCGAGCAGCAGCGTGGTCCGCACGACGTCCGCGCTCGCCGGCACGAACTGCGGGTAGAACGCGAACGCGAACACCGCCGCCTTCGGGTTGGCCAGGTTCGTCACCGCACCCAAGCCGAACCCGCGCCAGTGGTGTCGCCGGGCGGGGGGCTCCGGCAGGTGGGCGTCGAGACGCCGCGACGTCACCCATGCATGCGCGCCGAGGCCGACGAGCACGCACGCCCCGACCACCTTGAGCACGATGTACGCGGTCTCGCTCGCCGTGACCAAGGCCGCGACGCCGAACGCGGAGACGGCCGCCCACGTGAAGATGCCGAGCTCGATGCCGGCGACGACGGGCAGGGCGGCACCCGCGCCGTGCAACGCGCTGCGCCGGATCACGAGGACGGACGCCGGGCCGGGCACCATCGCCAGCAAGGCCACGGCTACGAGGAACCCGAGCAGATCGGCGGCGCTCACCCGGCGAGTCTGGCACGGAGCGCCCACGCGCTCGACCGGGTTACGTGCCGTCCCATCGTGCTCGCGCCATGTCGACCCGTGCCCCGCCCGGACGCATCGGCGCGCCCTCCTCACGCAGCCGCGCGAGCGCTTCGCGGACGTGGCCCGGCGGCGGCGTCCCGTCCGCGCGGATCACCCGCCACCACGCGACACCTCCGCCGTAGGTGGCCATCACCCGCCCCACCGCGCGCGGGCCTCCCTCGCCGAGGTACTCGGACACGTCGGAGTAGGCCATCACCCGCCCGGCCGGGATGCGTTCCACCGCGTCGAGCACCCGCTCGGCGAACGGCGTGGGGTCCATCGACGGGGTCACCTCCGGGACGCAGGGCGGCGCACCAGAACGCAAGGGAGTCTCGCAGGCAGCGAGGGAGCCTGACATGACGCAACGCGGAGCCCGAGCCCGACCACCCCCCCGAGGGCGGTCGGGCAGCGGGCCCCGCGCCGCGCTTGCGCTGCCGCTAGGGCAGCAGCCTGGTGAAGGGCTGTGTGCCACGGACGAGCTTCAGGCCGCTCATGCCATGGGATCTCGCGTACGCCATCTCCTTGGCGAGGTTGCCGACGCCGTTGCTGCCGGGCAGGGGCGCGAGCGCGAGCGTGCTCAACGTGCCTAGCGCCTTGCCGTTCGCGGCCAGGAAGGCCGAGCCCGAGTCGCCGGGAACGCCGGGGCTCGCCGTGAGGACGTCGTGCGACCAGCCGCCGCCGGTGTCACCCAGGCTGGTGCCCGTCTTGGGGCTCAGCGGCGCCAGACCGAGGCGGAGCGAGGAGTTGCCGTACGAGAACACGGCGTCGCCGGTGGCCGTCCCGCCACGCGCGACCCCCGTCGGCCCGCCCCAGAACGGCACCGACGGGTTGACCTTGCCCCGGTCGGCCCGGTGGACCCGGACGAGGGCGAGGTCGTTGTACGCGCAGGTGTTCGCGTTCGACTCACCGGAGGCCTGCATCGCCCGCCAGGACGAGTACACGAGCGTGCCCCGGTGCTGCGCGCCCTCGATCCTGACCCGCGTCCCGAGCGGACGGGAGTGCGAGTCACACCCGTCGGTCTCGGTGGCACCGCCCGTCCCCGCGCAGTGCGCAGCCTGGCCGAGCAGGACAGCTGAGCCCCGGGTGAAGACGAAGTTGGACGTGCACTGGCCGCCCGCCGTGTGCGTCGCGACACCCGGGTGCACCGCGGCCGTCCCGGCCGCCGCCCAGCGCGGCTCGGCCGAGGCGACACCGGCTGGACCACCTGCCACCGCGGCGACCAGCAGGACAGCGACGACACCGGCCCCGGCCACGCGTCGTACGCGGGGCCGGAGGAACGGGCGCGGCAGGCGCATGGGCTTGCTCCTCGGACGGGCGGCTGTCTCCCGTCCAACGAGCGCCCCGCGCCGGGGTCACGCCCTGATGGGTGATCGAAACGCTCAGTATGTGGGAAGGCTCGGGTCGATCTGGTTCGCCCAGGCCAGCACGCCGCCACCCACGTGGACAGCGTCGGAGAAGCCGGCGGCCTTCAGCGCAGCGAGGGCCTCGGCCGAACGTCCGCCGCTCTTGCAGTGGAGCACGACGCGCTTGTGCTGCGGCAGCGTCGAGAGCGCCTCGCCCGAGAGGATGTCGCCCTTGGGGATCAGCGTCGCCCCCGGGATCGAGACGATCTCGTACTCGTTGGGCTCGCGGACGTCGACGAGGTAGATGTTCTCGCCGTTGTCCATCATCGCCTTGAGGTCGGTGACGGAGATCGTGGAGTCCTTCGCCGCCTCGGCGGCCTCGTCGGAGACCGTGCCGCAGAAGGCCTCGTAGTCGATGAGCTCGGTGACCGTCGGGTTCTTGCCGCACACCGGGCACTCGGGGTCCTTGCGGACCTTGACCTGGCGGTATTCCATCTCCAGCGCGTCGTACACGACAAGGCGCCCGACCAGCGGCTCACCGATCCCGGTGAGCACCTTGATGGCCTCGTTGACCTGGATCGAGCCGATGGACGCGCAGAGCACGCCGAGCACCCCGCCCTCCGCGCAGGAGGGGACCATGCCGGGCGGCGGCGGCTCCGGGTAGAGGCAGCGGTAGCAGGGCCCGTGCTCGGACCAGAACACGCTC
The DNA here is from genome assembly GCA_050743265.1 of Actinomycetes bacterium. Lineage (GTDB taxonomy): Bacteria > Actinomycetota > Actinomycetes > JBOGEN01 > JBOGEN01 > JBOGEN01. The sequence continues at coordinate 24,687 of JBOGEN010000117.1, read as the reverse complement.
GCCTGCCCGTCGAACCGGAAGATCGAGCCCCACACGTACGGCTTGTTCAGCAGCACGCAGGCGTCGTTGACGAGGTAGCGGGTGGCGAAATTGTCGGTCCCGTCCACGACGAGGTCGTACGGTGCGAAGATCTCCATCGCGTTGGAGGAGTCGAGACGCTCCTGGTGCAGGACGACGTCGACGTACGGGTTGGCCTCACGGATCGTGTCCCGGGCGGACTCGGCCTTGGACCGGCCGATGTCGCTCTGCCCGTGGATGATCTGGCGCTGCAGGTTCGACTCGTCCACGACGTCGAAGTCGATGACGCCGAGCGTCCCCACGCCTGCGGCGGCGAGGTACATCAGCGCCGGTGACCCGAGCCCGCCCGCGCCCACGACGAGCACCTTGGAGTTCTTCAGCCGCTTCTGCCCCACCATCCCGACGTCGGGGATGATGAGGTGACGCGAGTAGCGCTTCACCTCGTCGACGCTCAGCTCCGGGGCGGGTTCGACCAGAGGCGGCAGCGACACGGTGACTCCGTTCGTGGTGGTGGGTACGTTCTTCAGCGGTTCTCAGGTGGTTCTCCCCGTCCAACCGTGCCGCCACGCCGGGGATTCCCGGTCCGGAGTCCACCTGCTGAGACGCTGGGTACGTGGGACCGAACGGACAATCCGGGCGCGTCGTACGCGGGCAGAAGGCCGGTCGCCCTGGCACAGTGTCCGCCATGCGACCCCTCGTCGGTCTCACGTCGTCGGTCGGCCCGATCGCGCACGACGCGTGGCGGGACGAGGCGGTGCACGTCCCCGTCGCGTACCTGCGGAGCCTGCGTGCCGCCGGGGCGGAGGTGATCGTCCTGCCGCCCGGAGGGGTGGACACGTCGGTCCTCGACGCGGTGGACGCCCTCGTCCTGACCGGCGGGCAGGACCTCGACCCCGGCCGGTACGGCGCGGAGCGCCACCCCCTGACGGTGGACGTGGTGCACGAGCAGGACGAGACCGAGCTGGCCCTGGTGCTCACGGCCCGGGCGCGGGACCTGCCGGTGCTCGGAGTGTGCCGGGGGATGCAGGTCATGGCCGTGGCCCACGGGGGCACGCTGCACCAGCACCTGCCCGACGTCCCCCCGTACGCCGAGCACGGCGCCTGGGGCGGGGAGTGGAGTGAGCACCTGGTCGAGCTCGACCCCGGCTCCCGCGCCTCGGAGCTGCTCGGGGCAGCGCTCACCGTGAACTCCGGGCACCACCAGGGGGTCGCCGACCCGGGCACCCTCACCGTCACGGGCCGGGCTCCGGACGGGCTACCCGAGTGCCTCGAGGACCCCTCCGCCACGTTCTGCCTCGGCGTCCAGTGGCATCCCGAGATGGTCGGCCACCAGTCCCTGTTCGACGCCCTCGTCGAGGCTGGTCACGGTACGTCACGCCCGGCGTCCATAGCACAGCCGGACCAACCGGCTCCGTTACTGACAACCAGGTCGAAGCTCACCGCCCGGGTCACGGCTCGTCATCAGATCCGGGCAGAACGTGCCCTCAACCCCGGCGGAGAACGCGCCTAGCGTCGAGAGCAAGGACGCGGCATCGGGGGACGCGGCGACTGCCGATCCCACGGGGGGACCGATGGCACCCGTCCGTCGAACCATGCTGGCCGCAGGTCTCGCCACGGGCCTCGCGGGGACCTCACTGCTCGGAGCGGCGACCGTCGCATCCGGAGTGGGCCCCGAGACGCTCCAGGAACGCGGTCGCACCGTGAAGATCGTCGACGGCGACACCGTGCTCGTGGACGTGTGGGGCGACGGCACCCGGACGCCCAAGAGCGTCCGGTTCACCGGCGTCAACGCGAACGAGATCGGCCAGTGTCACGCGGCAGCGGCCACGGCAAGGACTCGTGGGCTCGCCCTCGGGCACCGGACGCGCCTCCTGGGCATCGACCCGGCGAGCATGAGCAGGATGAGGCTCCTGCGCACCGTTCTCGTGCGACGGCCCGACGGCTCGTTCAAGAACCGGGCGCGGACCCTCATCGTCGAGAGCCGGGCGACGGCCTCACCGAAACCCCTGGAGTGGGCACACAACCGGGAGTACCGGCGGCTCGCCGACGCGGCCGCTGCCGGGCACCGCCGGATCTGGAACGGCCGAGCCTGCGGGTGGGGCCCTCAGCAGGCGGCGCACATCCATGTGGAGGTCCACCCGGACGCGCCGGGGGTCGACGCGCAGAACCTCAACGGCGAACGCGTCCTGGTCGAGAACCGGAACAAGAGTGCGACGTTGCGCCTGGGCGGCTGGTGGGTCAGGGACGCGAGCCCGTACCGCTACGTGTTCCCCCGCGGTACCTCCGTGCCGGCCGGCAGGACGCTCGTCCTGCGCTCAGGATGCGGGAACAGGACCGCCCTCACGCACTACTGGTGCTCGCCCGTCCCGAGGTTCCTCAACGCCTCGTTCGACGAGCGGGCGCTCGGTGACGGCGCGTACCTGGTCGACCGCGACGGGGACATCCGCCGCCGGCACCTCTACCCGTGACAGCCCGGGCCCGCCCACACCCGGCGGCGTGCGCCAGGACACCGAGTCACGGGACGGACCGCCCCGTTCCTTGATATTGCCGAACATGGCCCACGACGCGATTCGTGTCCTTACCGTGTGAAGCCGACGCGCGATCGCGCGTGGTTTCCGGGGGGAACGATGGCGGTCTCGCTCAAGATCAGCATGCTCGCGGCGGTTTCTGGCGCCGCTCTGGTGGCCTTCGCCACGCCGGCCGTGGCTGCAGGAGAACAGTTCCAGGAGCGGGGGCGCGTCGTCGGCGTCGTGGACGGGGACACCGTCAAGGTCGACCTGTGGGGTGACGGCACGTCCACGCCCCGGCTGGTGCGTTTCACCGGCATCGACACGCCGGAGAAGTCCCGGTGCCACGGCCCCGCTGCGCACAAGCGGGCCAAGGAGCTCGCCCTGGGCCGGATCGTCCACCTGCACTCGATCGACAAGAACAACATGAGCGGCGTACGGCTGCGCCGCACCGTCCTCGTCGCGCAGGGGGGAGGCGAGTTCCTCAACCTGCCCCGGACGATGGTGCGCGAGGGCCGCGCCGTGTGGCTCCCCGGCCCGCTCGAGTACGCGCACAACCTCGAGTACCACCAGCTCGCCGAGCAGGCCCGTGCGAAGAACACGAGGATCTGGGACGCCGACGCCTGCGGCCAGGGTCCGAACCAGAACAGCCACCTCGGCATGACCGTCCAGTGGGACGCACCGGGCATTGACGACGCGAACCCCAACGGCGAGATCGTGTCGATCAAGAACCGCAACGCGACCGTCGCGATCTCCCTGGCCGGATGGTGGGTCCGGGACTCGACGCCGAAGCGCTACATCTTCCCCGCGGGCACCGTGCTCCTCCCCGGAGCAACCCTGCGGCTCCACGTGGGGCAGGGGATCTCGACCCCGCTGGATCAGTACTGGGGGGCGTCGCAGTCGATCCTCAGCAACGCCACGTCCGACGGGACGCACATGGGCGAGGGGGCGTACCTGCTCGACCCCGACGGCGACATCCGCAAGGCCAAGGTCTGGCCCTCGCTCTAGCCCGCGCCTCTCTCTAGGGCCCTCGCTCTGTAAGGCACCTCTCGAGCGGCCCGCTCAGGCGCTGCGCCGGCTCGCCTTCTTCTTCGCCGGTGCCTTGCTCGCCGAGGCGGGCTTCTTGGCCGCGGTCTTCTTCCGGGTCGTCTTGGCAGCGGACGTGCCGGACGACTTCGTCGCGGTCTTGGCCGCGGGAGCCTTCTTGGTCGTCCTGCTCTTCGCGGCCTTGGCCGTGCCGCCCGCGTCCGACGCGGCGGTACCCGCCGACTCGCCCCGCCCGCGCTTGGCCGCGTCGACGCTCGCCCGCAGCGCCGCCATCAGGTCCACGACGGTGCCCGTGCCCTCCTCCTCGGGCTGCTCGGGCTCGACGACCTCCCGGCCGGCCACCTTGGCCTCGATGAGGGCCTCCACGGCGGCGCGGTACTCGTCCTCGTACTCGCCGGGCTCGAAGTCGCCGGACATGGCCTCGATGAGGGACTGCGCCATCGCGACCTCCTGCTTGCGCGGAGACACGTCCTCGTCGAGGAAGCCGAAGTCGGCCGCCCTGATCTCGTCCGGCCACAGCATCATCTCGAGCACGAGCACGTCGTCGACCACGCGCATGCAGGCGAGGGACTCACGCTGGCGCAGCGCCACCTTCACCACAGCCACCCGGCCGGACGCGGTGAGCGCCTCGCGGAGCAGCACGTACGGCTTCGTGCCCGTGGCGTCCGGCTCGAGGTAGTAGCTGCGGGTGAAGTACATCGGATCGACCTGCTCCAGCGGGACGAACCGGAGCACCTCCACCGCCTTGCTCGAGGACAGCGGCAGCTCGACGAAGTCCTCGTCCGTGAGCACGACGACCTCACCCGAGGCCAGCTCGTACCCCTTGGCGATGTCGGAGTACTGCACCTCCTCGCCGTCCACCTGGCAGACCCTGCGGTAGCGGATGCGCCCGCCGTCGTCCCGATGGACCTGGTGGAAGGCGACGTTCTTCTCCTCGGTGGCCGAGTACAGCCTCACCGGGATCGAGACAAGGCCGAACGAGATCGCGCCCTTCCAGATGCTCCTCACCCGATCAACCTCCCGCGCCGTGGCCTCACGCGCCAGCGGTCCTGCCGCCTCGTTTCGGCAGGTCGCCTCGGTGGGGCGTCCGGGACAGAGTACGGCGAGGCGGCGTCCCAGCGCTCGTGCCGAGACGACGCGGCTACCGTGGCCGTGATCTCGGCCGGCCGGTGCCGGCCACCGGACGGAGGAGCCGCATGGAGGTCAGCGAGGCGCAGCCGCTCTGGACGCCGGATCCAGGCTGGCTCAACACGGCCAGCTACGGCCTGCCCCCGACCCCGGCATGGGACGCGCTGCAGGAGGCGCTGGACGTCTGGCGGCACGGCACCCGCAGCTGGGAGGAGTGGGGCGAGTCCACCGAGCGGGCGCGGGCGTCGTTCGCGCGGCTCGTCGGCACGGACGTCGCCCAGGTGGCGGTCGGGAGCACCGTGTCCGAGCTCCTGGGGCTGGTCGCGGCTGCGCTCCCGGAGGGGGCCGAAGTCGTGGTGCCCGAGATCGAGTTCACCTCGGGGCTCTACCCGTGGGTCGTCCAGCAGGACCGCGGGGTCGTCGTTCGCACCGTGCCCGCCGACCGGGTCGCCGACGCGATCGGCCCCCGGACGACGCTCGTCTCGCTCAGCGCCGTCCAGTCCTCGAACGGGTACGTCGCCGATCTCGACACCGTCATCGAGGCGGCACGCTCCGTGGGCGCGCTCGTGGTCGTCGACGCGACGCAGGCGGTCGGCTGGCACCCGGTGGACGCCTCCCGGGTCGACGCGGTCGTGTGTGGCGCCTACAAGTGGCTGATGTCCCCCCGGGGGACCGCGTTCCTCACGGTCTCGGAGCGGCTGCGCAGCATGCTCCGTCCGATCTATGCCGGCTGGTACGCCGCGGAGGACATCCACGCGTCCTACTACGGCCTCCCGATGCGCCTGGCCTCCGAGGCGCGCCGCTACGACGTGAGCCCGGCCTGGTTCTGCTGGGTGGGCACGGCACCCGCGCTCGAGCTGGTGGAGCAGATCGGCGTGGAGCGCATCGGTGAGTACGACGTGGGTCTGGCGAACCGCTTCCGGGCCGGGCTCGGCCTGCCGGCGGGAGACAGCGCCATCGTGTCCGTGGACGTCCCGGACGCTGAGACGCGGCTGGCCCGCGCCGGGGTACGCGCCGCTGCCCGGGCCGGCAGCCTGCGCGCCGCGTTCCACCTCTACACCACGACCGACGACGTGGACGCCGCACTCGACGCGCTCACGGGCTGACACGAAGGGCTGACGACGTGGAGGGAGCCTCACGTGGCGTCTGAGAAGGTCACCGTCGAGGTCGACGGGCACCGGCTGGGCCTGTCCAACCTGGACAAGGTGCTCTACCCCGCGACGGGCTTCACCAAGGGCGAGGTCATCGACTACTACAGCCGGATCGCGCCGGTGCTGCTGCCGCACCTGGCCGGACGCCCGCTCACCCGCAAGCGCTTCCCTGACGGGGTCGAGGCGTCCTCCTTCTTCGAGAAGAACGCCCCCTCGCACACGCCGGACTGGGTGCATACGGTCACGCTGCCCGTGCCCGGCAGCACCATGGACCGCGAGACGATCGACTTCATCCTCGTGGACGAGCTGGCCGACCTCGTGTGGCTCGCCAACCTCGCCGCCCTGGAGCTCCACATCCCCCAGTGGACGGTCGGGCCACGCGGCGGCGTCCGGGGGGCGGACCTGCTCGTCGTCGACCTCGACCCCGGGCCTCCCGCCACGGTGGTCGAGTGCTGCCGCGTGGCCACGATGGTCCGCGAGCACGTCGCGGAGGACGGGCTCACCGCGTACCCGAAGACGTCGGGGTCGAAGGGCATGCAGCTGTACGTGCCGGTGGCCGAGACGTCGGCGGAGCACACCTCGACGTACGCGAAGGAGATGGCGGCAGTCCTGGCGTCCCGCGAGCCCGGGCTCGTCGTGGACAAGATGGCCAAGCAGGTCCGGGGCGGCAAGGTGTTCGTGGACTGGTCGCAGAACAACGCCGCCAAGACGACGGTCGCCGCGTACTCGCTGCGGGCACGAGAGCAACCGACCGTGTCCACGCCGGTCACCTGGGACGAGGTGGAGGTCTGCCGCCGCCCGGACGACCTGGTCTTCACCGCCGAAGACGTCCTCGAGCGGGTGGACCGCGAGGGTGACCTGCTCGAGCCCCTCACCGCGGCCAAGCGCCCCCGGCTGCCGTAGCGGAGGCTGGCCCAGCAGGCGGCTGGCCTATCGGGCGGCTGGCCTATCGAGCGGCTGGCGTGGACGGCATAGGCTGGTCGCGTCCGGGGAGACAAGGACACCACGCCCGGCGCAGGCACCCCTCGACGACAAGGAGCCCGCCGTGTCCGAGATGGACCTCCACTCCGACGCCGAGGACACCGTGACCCCCGAGGCCGCCGAGTACCCTGAGGACGCCGAGTACCCCGAGCGGGCCGCGACCGCGCGTGCACCGGGCGAGGTGGACCCCGAGGTCACCGAGGCGGACGCCGCCGAGCAGCAGCAGGTCGTCGAGCTGGACGAGGACGACTACCGCTGAGGGGCGCGGAGGTTACCGCACCGTAGGATGGCTGACGCCGATCCCCGACCCGGAGGTGCCCGTGACCACCAGCCCCGACGTCCGTAGGGGCACCCGGTTGCCACGGCTCGCCCGCCGGGCTCAGCTGCTCGGCGCCGCGCAGGAGGTGTTCGTCGCGCAGGGCTACCACGCCGCGGCGATGGACGACATCGCCGAGCGCGCCGGCGTCAGCAAGCCGGTGCTCTACCAGCACTTCCCCGGCAAGCTCGACCTCTACCTCGCGCTGCTCGACCAGCACGCCGACGCGCTGGTCGGCAAGGTCCGCGAGGCGCTCGCGTCCACGACGGAGAACAAGCAGCGGGTCGCGGCGACCATCGCCGCGTACTTCGAGTTCGTCGACGGGGAGGGCGAGGCCTTCCGGCTCGTGTTCGAGTCCGACCTCACCAACGTCCATGCCGTGCGCGCCCGCGTCGAGCAGACGACGCAGGACTGCGCCGACGCCATCGCGGAGATCATCCGTGAGGACGCGGGCCTCTCCCCGGAGGAGGCGCACGTGCTCGCGGTCGGCATGGTCGGCATGGCCCAGGTGACCGCCCGCTACTGGCTCACGGCCGAGGGCTCCATCCCCAGGGACGCGGCCGTCCGCCTGCTCGCCTCGCTGTCCTGGCGGGGCATCCGGGGGTTCCCGCGCACCTCGTGACGCGCTGCGTCGTCCCCCCGCGGCTCGGCTAGCCTGGGCCCCGGTTCTGCGCGAGGTCCGCGCGTTACCGTCCGATCGGGAGGATGCCGCGTGGAGGTCAAGATCGGTGTGCAGTACGCGCCCCGCGAGATCGTCCTGGAGAGCGAGGAGTCCGCGGACGAGATCGAGAAGGCCGTCTCCACCGCTCTCGGCAAGGGGTCGGGGCTTCTGTCCCTGGTCGACGGGAGGGGCCGCCGCGTCATCGTCCCCGTGGACAAGCTCGCGTACGTCGAGATCGGCGAACCCTCGCAGCGGCAGGTCGGCTTCGGCTCGATGTAGCGGCCGGGGCCACGTGGGAGGTCAGCGCCTCGAGGCCGAGCCTTCAGGCGGGCCTTCGGGTCGACCTTCAGGCCCGGTCGACCTTCAGGCGGAAAGCCCCATCGCGGACATCCGGCGGGAGTGGGCCTCGGTGAGCCGGGCGAGGACACGGCCGAGCTCGGCCAGGTCCGCGCCCGGCTGGTCCACCCCACCCACGATGAGGGACGAGAGCGCGTCCCGCTGGGCGGCGACCCGCTGGGCCTGGCTCAGCGCCTCCCCCACGAGACGCCGCGCCCAGAGCGCGAGCCGTCCCCCGACCGTGGGGTCGGCCGCGATCGCCGCACGCACCTTCTCGACGGCGAAGTCCGCGTGCCCGGTGTCCTCGAGGACGTCGAGGACGAGGGCGCGGGTTCGCCCGTCCACGAACTCGGCCACCTCACGGTAGAAGTCGCAGGCGATACCGTCCCCGACGTACGCCTTGACCAGGCTCTCCAGGTACGTGCTCGGGGAGGTCTGGGCGTGGAACTGGTCGAGCGCGTCCGCGAAGGGCCTCATCGCGACCTCGGGGTCCACGCCCATCTCGCTCAGCCGGTCCCGCAGGCGGACGAAGTGGCCGAACTCGGACACGGCCATCTCACCCAGCGCGGCCTTGTCAGCCGTGGTCGGGGCCAGCGCCACGTCGGCCGCGAGCCGCTGGAACGCGGTGATCTCCGCGTACGCGAGCACGCCGAGCAGGTCGACCACCGCCTCCCGGTACTCGGGGTCGGACTCGAGGTGGGTCTCGTCCCGCCAGGTGCCCCGCTCCGCCATGGCGGGCAGGGTAGCGAGGGACCCGTTCCTCTCCACCTACGGGTGAGAGATCCAAGCGACGGGTAGACTCGCTGGCGTATATGCGGTCCGCCAGAACCGGACGCCCACCTCTCGGAGGGTGCCGCGGCGGGCCATCAGACGACTGAGGCGACCCGACCGCGGTTGGCCACCCGGCACCACGTCACACGGTGCGCGGCTCGACGAAACCCTTGCCGCCCGTGCCGACGCCGGGAGTGCCGACCCGTCCGACGAGAGGATTCATCCTGACGACCTTCCGTGACCTCGGAGTGATGGAAGCAACCGCCGGTGCGCTCGACGACGCCGGCATCACCGAGCCGTTCCCCATCCAGGAGATGACGCTGCCGATCGCCCTGGCGGGCGGCGACCTCATCGGCCAGGCCAAGACCGGCACGGGCAAAACGCTCGCGTTCGGCGTGCCGCTCCTCCAGCGCATCGCCGCCCCGGCGGACGACGAGCCGGGCGACGGCCGCCCGCAGGCGCTCGTCGTCGTCCCGACACGCGAGCTCTGCGTGCAGGTCACCGGCGACATCGAGACCGCGGGGGCGCGGCGCAAGGTGCGCGTGCTCTCGGTGTACGGCGGCCGGGCGTACGAGCCGCAGATCGAGGCGCTCTCGTCCGGCGTCGAGGTCGTGGTGGGCACTCCCGGCCGGCTGCTCGACCTGGCCAGGCAGCGCCACCTCGACCTCGGGCACGTCAAGGTGCTCGTGCTCGACGAGGCGGACGAGATGCTCGACATGGGCTTCCTGCCCGACGTGGAGAAGATCATCGACCAGACCCCCGCCGTACGCCAGACGATGCTGTTCTCGGCCACCATGCCGAGCCAGATCGTCTCGCTGTCCCGGCGGTACCTGCGGCAGCCGACCAACATCCGGGCGCACGACCCCGACGACGCCGGCGCCACCGTGGCCGCGACCACGCAGCACGCGTTCCGCGCCCACGCGCTGGACAAGCTGGAGATGCTCGCCCGCATCCTGCAGGCCGCGGACCGCGGGCGCACGATCGTCTTCTGCCGCACCAAGCGCACCGCCGCCCGGGTGGCCGAGGACCTCTCCGAGCGAGGCTTCGCCGCTGGCTCGGTGCACGGCGACCTCGGCCAGGGGCAGCGCGAGCAGGCCTTGCGGGCGTTCCGCAGCGCCAAGATCGACGTGCTGGTCGCCACCGACGTCGCGGCCCGGGGGATCGACGTGCTGGACGTGACCCACGTCGTCAACTACCAGTGCCCCGAGGACGAGAAGATCTACGTCCACCGCATCGGGCGGACCGGCCGGGCGGGCAAGACCGGCATCGCGGTGACGCTCGTCGACTGGGACGACGTCCCGCGCTGGAACATGATCAGCGAAGCCCTCGGGCTGCCGTTCCGCGACCCGCTGGAGACGTACTCGACGTCGGAGCACCTCCGAGAAGCGCTCGATATCCCGGCCAGCGCCAAAGGCACCCTGCCCCGCTCGGCGCGGACCCGTGCCGGGCTCGCGGCCGAGGAGGTCGAGGACCTGGGCGGACGGCCGGCCCCCGTCACCAGGAGCCGGCGCCCGGCCAAGGCAGCGGAGTCCCCGCGGCCCAGTCGGTCCCGGAACAGGAGCCGGCGGCGGACGCGCAACGGCGAGCCGGTGGACGGCAACGGCGAACGGCACGACGGCCGTACGGGGGCGGCCTCGACCCCACCGGCCGGGGCCGCATCCGCCACAGGGCCGGCAGAGGCCTCCACGGGCCGTGGCAGCACGAGCACGTCCACCCGCACGGACGAGCGCCCGGCCCGGCGCCGTCGCCGGGGACGCGGCCGCGGTCGCGGGGCGGGCGGTGAGTCCTCGTCCGGCGGTCAGGACGCCGGCCAGGGCTGAACCAGGCGTACTCACCGCATCACGCAGAGTCGCTGACACCGCGCCGCAGGATCGCGTAGAACGGCAGGCGAAGGGGCCCGCGACCCACGACGCCCGCGGGGAGGTGTCCGCGCGGCCCGCGAGGGGGACCCATGACCCACGAGGTCACCGGGGGCGACGAAGCCCCGGGCGGTCCGGAGAACGACGAGCGCCTCCCCCGGGCCACCAGCATCGCGGTGACGGACACGCCCGGCCCGCCGGACAAGGACGTCGACGCGGACGGGCAGGGCTGAGATGGCCCTCGTCATCGTGCAGATGGGCCACTGCTTCCGCCGCAAGACCGCCACGGGCACCCCCGGCGAGCAGCTGTTCGCCAAGCGCACCGGGGACGCCTGCGGGCGGGTTCTCCCCGACCGCGGGCACCAGGTCCGGGTGATCCGCGCCGACGACCCCGCGGGCGCGTACCTCGGGGACGTGTTCCTCGCCGTGCACTGTGACGGCAGCACCGACACGACCGCGCACGGAGCCGGGGTCGGCTACCAGTCCACGTCCGGCCGTGCCGTCGCCAGGGCCTTCACCACGGCGTACGCGGCCCGGGGCTGGCGCGGGTTCAGGCCGGACAACGCCACCCCGGCCCTCAAGGGGTACTACGGCGTGACCATCGCACGGTCACAGGGCGTCCCGTTCGCGTTCGTACTGCAGGCGGGCTTCCTTACGAACGGGCACGACCGCGAGGTGCTCACGTCCGAGGAGGGCCCGCGCCTCGTCGCCGATGCGCTGGCCGACGCCGTGGACGAGGTGGTCGAGAGCCGGTTCGTCCGGGGGCGCGGAGCCGGAGGCACCCGCGACTGAGAGCCCACGCGTGACCTGGGCAGACCGATCCGACCGCTCAGGGGACTAGCGGAGGCGCCCGGACGGCGGGATACGGTGACGAGCCGTGAGCACGCCGCCGTTCCTTGAACTTCCGGCCTCGACACGTGCCTACGCGCTCCGCACGTCCCGCGGCGCGTACGCCGTGCTCGACACCGGTCCAGCGGCGGACGTCGCCCCCGGCCCCACGGCGGTGCTCGTCCCCGGGTTCACGGGCAGCAAGGAAGACTTCATCGCCGTGCTGGAGCCGCTCTCGGCGGCCGGGCACCGCGTCGTCGCGCTCGACCAGCGCGGCCAGTTCGAGACCGGCGGCCCGGGCGACCCCACCGCGTACGCCGTGGAGGCACTCGCCCTCGACCTGCGGGCGGTCCTCGACGCGCTGGACGAGGAGCCGGGGCACCTGGTCGGACACTCGTTCGGTGGGCTGGTCGCCCGGGCCGCGGTGCTCGCCGACCCGGGGCTGTGCCGGTCGCTCACGTTGCTCTCGTCGGGGCCTGCCGCGGTGTCCGGCCCGCCCGCGGACCGGCTGGCGCTGCTCGCGCCGGTGGTACACGAGCACGGTGTCGAGGGGCTGTGGCAGGCGTTGCGCGCGCTCGACCGGGCCAACGGCATCGTGGTGGACGAGCCGCCGCACATCGCCGAGTTCCTGCAGCGACGCTTCACCGCGAACACACCCGCCGGGCTCGTCGGCATGGCGGACGCCCTGCTGCACGAGCCCGACCGGGTGGACGCGTTGGCCGCGCTGGCGCTCCCCGTGCTTGTGGCGCACGGGCCGCTCGACGACGTCTGGGAGCCCGGCGTCCAGCAGGCCATGGCCGACCGCCTCGGGGCACGGCACGAGACCGTCGCCGGGGCGACACACTCCCCGGCCGCGGAGAACCCGCAGGGAACGGTGAACGCCCTGCTCGGGTTCTGGGCCTCCTGCGATCGGGATGTCCCGGCCGAGGGCGGTGCTCGTGCCTAGCGGCCACGCTCTCCCCCCGAGCCTGGGGGGCTCGCGGGGTGCGCCGGTGCCGAACGCGCGCAACCTCGACGCGGCGCTGACCGTCTCGCTGTCGTCCGACCCGGGTGAGGTGTCCCGAGTGCGGCACCTGCTCGAGGAGCGGCTGCGCGTCTGGGACTCCCCTGTCGCGCACGACGTCGCGGTGCTCCTCACCAGCGAGCTCGTGACCAACGCGATCCTGCACGGCTCCCCGCCGCTCTCCCTGCGGGCCGAGGGGAACGCCGGTGCGCTGCGCGTCGAGGTGCGCGACGCGCGCCGGCTGGACACGCTCGCCGCCCGGACCGCCGCCGGGGACGCCGAGAGCGGACGGGGCCTCGTGCTCGTCGAGGCCCTGGCGAGCCGCTGGGGGTGGGACGCCCACGGACGCCGCAAGCACGTGTGGTTCGAGCTGGACGCCTGACCGCGCAGGTCGTCTCGCTGAGCCGTCTCGCTCGGTCGGCTCGCTCAGTCGTCCTCGCCGAGCCCGTCCCAGGAACGGTGCAGCGGGCGTGCGGCCCGGCCCTCCGGGCAGTGCCGGGCGAAGTCGCACCAACCGCACTGCGCCCCCGGTACGGCAGGGAACACCTCGTCGACCCGCCCGTCGGGCAGGCCGCGGCGAAACGCGGCGTCAGCGTCCCGGCACTCCGCCGCGATGCCCTCCGCCCGTCGTACGTGACGGGCGAGGCCCTCCGGCTCGTGTTCCCAAGCCGCGACCTTGCCCGAGCGCAGGTGGTGCAGCTCCACCCGTCGCGCCGGACGGCGCAGCACGCGCGAGGCGGCCAGCGCGTACAGGGCTAGGGCGAGTGAGGAGCGCGCGTCGTCCGCCGTGAGCGGCCGGCGCCCGGTCTTGTAGTCGACGACGACGACCTGCTCCCCTGGGTCGGCCGAGCCGGTGCGCGGATCGGTGCCTGGCTGGGCCTCAAGGCCCCCGTCCGTGGTACCGCCGGGCCGCAGGTCAAGCCGGTCGACCCGCCCCGTGAACGCGAGGGTCTCCGTACGCGTCGAGACGACCCGCTCGACCCCCACGGGCTCATCGGCAGGGTCGAGGCCGCTGACGTACCGCTCGGTCATCTCGCGGGCGCGGAGCTGCCAGCGGCCGGCCTGCTGCGCGTCGCGGAACCCGTCCGCGGACCACATCGTGTCGACGAGGCCGCCCGCCGCCTCGGGCGTACGCCGGGCAAGCGGGAGCCGCCACCACGCGGCCAGGGCGGCGTGGACGCCGGCGCCGAGGCTGTTGTGCGCCCACGGCTGCCCCTTCGCCGGGGCCGGACGGTCGAGGTAGGCCATCCGGTAGCGACGGGGACAGTCGAGCCAGGTGGTGAGCCGCGACGGCGTGCACGGGTAGAGCCGGCGAGGCATGCCCGCGAGGCTGAGCTGGGCGGTGCCGTTCACACCGCCGGTGTCCCCGGTCATGGCCCCATCCTGGCGTACGGGGACGACACCGCCCGACCCCACGGAGCCCGCATGATCACCGGCTCCGGCGGGGACCTCGAGGCAGCCTCTACGCGGCTCCGCTCCGGACGAACTCGCGCACTGCGTCCGCCACGAGCTGCACGGCGATGGCGGAGAGCAGCAGCCCGGCGATCCGGGTGACGAGCGTGACCCCGCCCTGGCGGATGAGCCGGATGATGCCCACCGAGTACCGCATCGTGAGCCACAGCACGACGTGGACGGCGACGACGCCCGCCGCCACGCTGACGCCCTCGCCGAGGTCGTCCACCTGCTGGACGAACACCATGGTCGCGACGATCGCCCCGGGACCGGCGAGCAGCGGTGTCCCCAGCGGCACCAGCGCGACGTTGACGTTCTGCGCCTGGGTGGGCTCGTCCGCCTTGCCGGTGAGCAGCTCGAGCGCGACGAGCAGCAGCAGGAGACCACCCGCGCACTGCAGCGCCGCCAGGCTCACCCCGAGGTAGTCGAGGATCTGGCGGCCGAACAACGCGAACACGACGATGACCACGAACGCGACGACGACCGCCTGCCACGCGGCGCGCTTGCGCAGCTGGACGGAGCGACCGCTGGTGAGTCCGAGGAACAGCGGGATCGTGCCCGGTGGATCCATGATCACGAACAGCGTGACGAAGACCTCGATGAACAGCTGGACGTCGACGGTCATCGCGCGAGAGGGGTCCCCGTCGCCGCGGCAAGGATGCGCGCGTACGACTCCGGCGACGTCGTCTCGGTGCCGAGCCGGTGCCCGGTCATCGAGCCGTGGTCGTCGCTCGATCCCGTGACGAGCAGGCCGAGCTCGTCCGCGAGGCGGCGCAGGTGTGCGCGGTGCGCGGCGGTGTGGTCCGGATGGTCGACCTCGAGGCCGAGCAGTCCCACCGCGGCGAACGTGCGGATCGCGGTGTCGTCCACCACCGGTCCGCGTGACTCGGCGAGCGGGTGCGCGAACACGCTGACTCCGCCGGCCTCTCGGACCAGCCCGATGGCCTCCTCCGTGTCGAGTGCCTCCTTCGGCACGTACGCCCGCCCTCCGTCGCCGATCCAGTCCGGCGTGAACGCGTCGGCGGTGCTGGCCACCACGCCGGCCTCGGCGAGCGCGCGGGCGACGTGTGGGCGCCCCACCGCGCCGTCGCCGGCGAGCGCTCGGACACGCTCCCAGGACAGCGGTGCCCCCAGCGCGACGCACCGCTCGACCATCGCCTCGCCCCGGCGCAGCCGATCAGCCCGCAGCCGTTCGAGCGCACCGGCCAGCGCCGCGTCCCTCCCGTCCGCGAGGTACGCGAGCAGGTGCAGGCTGATCCCCTCGTACGCGCAGGAGATCTCGATGCCGGGGACGAGGGTCAGCCCGGGCGGCAGCGAGGCCGCCGCCTCCTCGAGCCCGGCCGTGGTGTCGTGGTCGGTCAGCGCGAGCACGTCCAGCCCGGCCTCGGCGGCACGGCGTACCACCTCGGCGGGTGGCTCGGTGCCGTCGGAGGCGGTGCTGTGGCTGTGCAGGTCGATGCGCACGCTCGCTCCACGACTGGGGCTCGGAGCGGCCGATCGTATCGACGTGGGCCCCGGCCGCGCGGTCAGGAGGTGAGACGCGGCGTGAGGGCGCCGAACGGCACGTCGAGCTCGTGCCCGGCGTTGCGCAGGTCGATGAGGACGAGGTGGTCCTGGAGCAGCAGCCCCGCATCCGACGGCCAGAGCACCGCCCACAGCCAGATGCCGCAGGCCTCCCCCACGTACGCCGCGCAGCCGTCCGCGACGGGCAGGCTCCACAGGGCAGTGGGATGGCCGGCTGCGTGCACTTTCGCCTGGGGAGCCGGACTGTCGAAGCCGGTACCCGGGTCAGGGCCGGGCAGCCCGGCGAAACGTGCCCCCAGCCCGACGCCTGGTTCCTCGGCGATGAGCAGCAGGTCGCCGGCACCGCCGAGCGGGGCCGGTCCGGAGCAGGCCACCGCGGTCGCCGTCCACCCAGACCGCTCGTCCCCCGCGTGCAGCATGCCGGTGACCAGCCAGCCGTGGGGGAGCGGCCAGGGAAGCCAGACCGGCACCCGTGCCGACTGCACGGTGCCGGTCAGCACCTCGACGGAGGGACGGCCCACCGGCTGCAGCGGGGGAACCGCCCCGTGCAGGTCACACTGCCAGGTGCTCGACCACAGCCCCGGGGCGTGCAACGAGCCCCCGCACCGGGGACACGTCGGTTCACCCCTCATGCCATGACGGTGACGGGTCCGCGACAGCAGCGTCAAGGGGAACGTCCACCAGGCCCGGCCGTACGCTGCGCGGGATGGGTGCTGTCCAGCGCGGAGGACCTGCCGAGGGGTCCGGCCGACGGGTCCCCTGCGTCGGGGCCGTCGTGCGGGACGCGGCCGGGCGCCTCCTGCTCGTCCAGCGGGGACGCCCGCCCGGGCTCGGGCTGTGGTCCCTGCCCGGGGGGCGGGTCGAGGCGGGTGAGTCCGACGCCCAGGCGCTGACCCGGGAGGTCCGTGAGGAGACCGGACTCGAGGTCAGGGTCGGCCCGCTGGTCGGCCGGGTCGAGCGTGCCGGCCCCGCCGGGAGCGTGTACGTGATCGCCGACCACGCCTGTGAGGTGACCGGAGGGCGCCTTTCAGCCGGGGACGACGCCGCGGACGTCCGCTGGGTCGGCCGGGACGACCTGGCCTCCCTGCCGGTCACCGACGGGCTGCTCGACACGCTCGCCGGCTGGGGCGTGCTGCCCGCGCCCTGAGGACGGGCGCTCCTGCCTTGCCCTCACCGACCTCGCATCCGCTCGCCGCGCTCGCTACTGCTCGGCCGGTTCCGGGCGGTGCACCCTTGCCCTCACCGACCTCGCATCCGCTCGCTGCGCTCGCTACTGCTCGGCCGGTTCCGGGCGCCCTGGCTGCTCCCCACCTCGGCTCTCCCCGTACGCCACCTTGGGCACCATCACCTTCCGGCGGAACACGCACACCACGGTGCCGTCCTGGTTGTAGCCGATGGTCTCCACCTGGACGACCCCGCGGTCGTCCTTCGACCGGGACTCCGTCTTGTCCAGCACGCGGGTCTCACCGTAGATGGTGTCGCCGTGGAACGTGGGGGCGACGTGCCGCAGTGACTCGACCTCGAGGTTCGCGATCGCCTTGCCGGAGACGTCGGGCACGGACATGCCGAGCAGCAGTGAGTAGATGTAGTTGCCCACCACCACGTTCTTGCCGAAGTCCGTCGTCCCCGCCGCGTAGTGCCGGTCCAGGTGCAGCGGGTGGTGGTTCATGGTGAGCAGACAGAACAAGTGGTCGTCGTACTCGGTCACCGTCTTGCCCGGCCAGTGCTTGTACGTGGCCCCGACCTCGAACTCCTCGTAGTAGCGGCCGAACTGCATGCGCGGTCACCTCTCTGCGGACTCGGCGCGGTCACGGGCGGACACGGGCGGACACGGTGCTGGTCGCGGGAGCGGTGCTCACAAGACCTCCGCCCCGGCCTCCCGGGCATCCTCTCCCACCCGGTCGCACGCGGTGACCTGCAGGGCGGCCGTGACCCCGGCGGTGACGAGTCGTTGCACACAGGCCCGCACTCGGGCCGCTGCCCTGCCCGGAGGTGTCTCCGTGACCACACGCCCCGCCCCGTGGCCGCCCCTGCCCAGCCGACGTGAGGTCATGCGCGGGCTCGCCGCCGCCCTGGCCGCTTGGCAGGTGGGGTCGCCGGTCGCCGCCGGTGCGGCCACGGATCCGGGCTGCCCGGACGTGCTGAGCGGCGTCGCCGACCCCACGGTCGGGCTCGTCGGTGACCACACCCGTGCGACCGTCGAGGCTTTTGCGGACACGCTCGTTCCCGGGGAGAAGCCTGGGCGCGGCGACCGCGTGGTTGCCGGGGCAACGGGAGTCCCCGGTGCCGTCCAGGCCGGGGTGGTCGACCTGCTCACGATGCCCGAGGCGCAGGTGCACGCGTACCTGCCCTCCGTCGCCGTACTGCTGGACGCGCAGGCGACGGTGTACGCGGCGGGCAACGGCGGGCTCCCGAACCCCGGCGTCCCCCCGTTCGTGGGGCTGCCCGTCGACGAACGCTCCGCGCTGTGCTCGGAACTGCTGGCCCCCGGTGGGCTGGTGGACGAGGACCAGCAGCTGCTCACGCTGTTCGCCCTGCTCGTGTTCGTGGCGTTCCACACCGCCGGGCACCTGCGTACCGCGGCGGCGGTCTCGACGGGGCACCCGGGTCTGCGCTGGATCGGCTTCCCGAAGCCGGAGGCCGACGGCTCCTGGCGGTTCCCCGAGTTCTCGTACGGCGCGCAGTCGGCCGGCCAGCACTAAACCCACTCCACCGGCACGCCGTGCGGTGCGGCCTCGCCCAGCTCGCGCTCCTCCCCGCCCGGCCAGGTGCGCAACGTGACGACGAAGCGCCAGTTGTCGCCGCCCCGGCGGCGCGGCTCGAACGCGAGGTGCGCCACAGGAGCGCGGTCGGTGGCCGCGCTGCCGAGCGCGTCCAGCCGCCGCGTCACCGCCGACCGCTCGTCCCGCGACAGGTACCCCCACATGACCGAGTGCCAGACGACCAGCGTGGTGTCCTCGACCGGCTCCACCTGGTCAAGGAAGTCGGTCGCCGCAGACCTCTCGACGGCGGCCGGCACCGCACGGGCCACCTCGATCGCGCCCCGCAGCCGGGCCAGCCGTTCGGTGTCGTCCGGCCACACGTACGAGGTCACGGTGAGCCGTCCCTCGTCGGTGGTGGCGTCGACGGGGTCGAGGTCGCAGCCGCGCCGCTCCACGACGCGCAGCGGGGCGTCGCGCGGCGGCAGTGCGCCGCGCCAGGCACGGAGGCGTACGGGTGAGTCGGTCGGCCCCCACCCCACGCCGTTGCCGGGTGTGTCCGTCTCGACGCGGAAGCTGTCCGCCCGCAGGTTGAGCCCGGCACTCGCCCCGATCTCGACGAGTCGTACCGGGAACCGGTGCGCGGCGGCCACGTGCAGCAGCCCGCCGACGAGGGTGGACGCGCGGCCGACCTCGTTGGTCTGCGGAGGTCGGCGAAGCCCCTCCCGCACGACGTCAGTCCGCTCCTCTACGACGCCGAGGAGCGCCTGCCATGCTCCGGCCGCGTCCGGCCGGCCGCCCACGCTCGGGTAGTACGCGGCGAGCGCCGGCGCCTCCCCCGCCAGGACGAGCCGGTGCAGCGTGCCCATGAGCCTCAGGCCGACCGCCGAGGAACCGGGCTCATCTTCGTACCCCGTGAGCACCTGCCCGACCGCGCCGCCGTGGGCGACGTCGTCGGCCACCCGCGCCAGCAGGTCCGCGTACAGCGGAGAGCCCAGCTCACGGCACGCCTCGGCCTGGAACCTGAGGTCGCGGACGAGCTCGCCGGTGCTCACGCCCGGACCCTAGCCGGACATCAGGGGGCAGAGGTCCGCAGAGTGGGGCAGAGCACCAGGCGGCGAGAGCGTCACCGCGGCGGTGGGCGATTGACCGGCCAGTATGGGGGCAGGTCCCGGACGAGGACGAGGACGAGGGCGAGGAGGTCACGGTGGCCCACACCGTCGCGACGCGCACCGGGCGCGGGCACAAGGCCCGTGCGCTCGGCGGCCGTCGTGCGCGCTCGTGGGTCTCGGTGGTACGACGTACCGCCAGCGAGTTCCGTGCCGACGACTGCACGGACTGGGCCGCGGCCCTCACCTACTACGCCGTGCTGTCCCTCTTCCCCGGGCTCGTCGTCATGGCGGCGCTGCTCGGTCTGCTCGGCAACGCCGGCACCGTGGACACCCTGCTGACGGTCGTCCGCGACATCACGCCGGCGTCTGCTGTGCAGGCGGTGGAGCAGCCGCTGCACCAGATCGTCGAGCAGCGCGGCCCCGCCGGTGCGGTGCTGGGCTTCGGCCTGTTCGCCGCGGTGTGGAGCGCCAGCGGCTATGTGAGCGCGTTCAGCCGTGTCGCGAACGTCATCTACGACGTCGAGGAGGGGCGCCCCCTCGTGCGGAGGCGGGCGCTCCAGGTGCTCGTCACGGTCCTGCTGCTCGTGCTCGTCGCGCTCGTCGCGATGGGGCTCGTGCTGTCCGGCCCGCTCGCGGACGCGGTCGGCTCCGCACTCGGCCTCGGCGACCTCACGGTCACGCTGTGGGGCCTGCTCAAGTGGCCGGTGCTCGCGCTGGTCGTCAGCGCGATCCTCACCGTGCTGTACCGCACCGCGCCGGACGTGAGCCACCGGCGGGCGCGCTGGTTCACGCCGGGTGGCCTGCTCGCGCTCCTCGTATGGTTCGTCGC
This sequence comes from Actinomycetes bacterium, assembly GCA_050743265.1. Lineage (GTDB taxonomy): Bacteria > Actinomycetota > Actinomycetes > JBOGEN01 > JBOGEN01 > JBOGEN01. The sequence goes on along the minus strand of JBOGEN010000117.1, from coordinate 4,465 downwards.
GTCCGCGGCCTTCGGCGTCTACGTCGCCAACTTCGGCTCGTTCGGCGCGACGTACGGGGCCCTGGGCACCGTGATCGTGTTCATGGTCTGGCTCTGGATCACCAACCTTGCGATCCTGTTCGGCGCGGAGTTCGACTCGGTCCTCGAGGCGGACGCCCGCGCCGGTGCCGACGACGCCGCCGCCGCAGACGCCCGCCCTGAGCCAGGTCCCGACGGCGCCCCCGGGCCTGCCAGAGTGAGGGCATGACGAGCTGGGGGAGCCTGGCGCACGACGAGCCCGACTTCGCGCGACGTGTGCGCGCCGTCTTCGACGTCCGCAAGCACAAGACGCTCGCCACGCTGCGCCGGGACGGCTCCCCGCGCATCAGCGGCATCGAGGTCGCGTTCATCGACGACGAGCTGTGGCTGGGCATGATGTCGGGCTCGGTCAAGGCGCTCGACCTGCTGCGCGAACCGCGGCTCGCGCTGCACAGCCCGACCGTGGACCCGCCGGAGGACACCCCGGGCGACTGGGCCGGTGAGGCGAAGATCGCCGGCCTCGGCGTCGAGGTGAGCGACCCGCCCCAGACCGACGGCAGCCATCGGTTCCGCGTCGACATCACCGAGGTCGCGCTCACGCGTGTCGGCGACCCGGCGGACCACCTCGTCATCGAGTCCTGGCACCCGGACCGTGGCCTGGAGCGGCGCACCCGGGCCTGACACCGGAAATGACGCCGAGCTGGTGCCGAGGCCCAGCCGCGCAGTCGAGGGCTCAGCCGCGCAGCTTGTACTCCTCGAGCAGCCGGCGCCCGATGACCATGCGCTGGATGTCGGCCGTCCCCTCGCCGATGAGCAGCATCGGGGCCTCGCGGTAGAGCCGCTCGATCTCGTACTCCTTGCTGAACCCGTACCCGCCGTGGATGCGGAACGAGTCCTCCACGACCTCCTTGCAGTACTCGGAGGCGAGGTACTTGGCCATCCCGGCCTCGAGGTCGTTGCGCTCGCCCGCGTCCTTCTTGCGCGCGGCCATCACCATCATCTGGTGTGCGGACTCGACCTTCGTGCCCATCTCCGCCAGGCGGAACAGCACGGCCTGGTGCTCGGCGATGGGCTTGCCGAACGTGCTGCGCTGCTGCGCGTACGCGGCGGCGAGCTCGAACGCTCGCAGTGCCACCCCGCAGCCGCGCGCCGCCACGTTGACGCGGCCGACCTCGACGCCGTCCATCATCTGGTAGAAGCCGCGTCCCTCGCTCTCGCCGAGCACGGACGTGGCGGGCAGTCGGAAGCCGTCGAACACCATCTCGGTGGTGTCCACGCCCTTGTACCCCATCTTGTCGATCTTCCCGGGCACGGTCAGGCCGGGCGCCACCTCGCCGAACCCGGGCTCCTTCTCCACGAGCAGCGTGGACATGCCCTTGTGCGGCGGGCTCACGTCCGGGTCGGTCTTGACGAGGACGGCGACGAGGTTGGCCGAGCCGCCGTTGGTGAGCCACATCTTCGCCCCGTTGACGACGTAGTCGTCGCCGTCGCGCTGCGCGCGGGTCCTGATGGCCGACACGTCCGACCCGCACTCGGGCTCAGACATCGAGAACGCGCCCCGCACCTCGCCGGTGACCATCCGCGGAAGCAGCCGCTGTTTCTGCTCGTGGGTGCCGTGCCGGCTCAGCATGTACGCGACGATGAAGTGGGTGTTGATGATGCCGGAGACGCTCATCCACCCGCGCGCGATCTCCTCCACGGCGAGGGCGTACGTGAGCAGCGACTCGCCGAACCCCCCGTACTCCTCGTCGATGGTGAGGCCGAACAGCCCCATCTCCTTGAGCCCCTCGACGATGTCGGACGGGTACTCGTCGGCGTGCTCGAGCGCCGTCGCGTGGGGAAGGATCTCCTTGTCGACGAAGTCGCGGACCGTCGCGAGGATCTCCTGCTGGACGTCGCTCAGCCCCTCGGTCTGCGCGAGCCGGCTCATCGGCGCTCCTTCTCCGGATGTCGTGGCCCCGAGGCTACCCACGAGTAGGAGCTGGTGTGAGCCGGGGCGGGAACGCCCTACTCGACCAGCGGCTGGCTGAGCATCCGGCTGCGCCCGCGGAACTCGGCCACCACCTCGCCGGCCCCCCGGGTGACCGTCACGTCGTACACGCCGCTGCGCCCGTACCGCACCCGCTCGGTCGCGGTGGCGACGAGCTCGTCGTCGAGCCGCGCCGAGGTGACGAAGACGACGTCGCAGGCAGCCGCCACGGTCACCTGGCCGTACGTGTTGCAGGCGAAGGCGAAGGCCGAGTCGGCGAGCAGGAAAACGTACCCGCCGTGGCAGAGCGCGTGCCCGTTGATCATCTCCTCGGTGACCGTCATGCGCGCCACCGCACGGCCGGGCTCGACCTCGTCGACGGTGATGCCGAGCCGCCGGCTGGCGAGGTCGTCCGCGTACATGCGCTCCGCGCAGCGGCGGGCGAGGTCGCCCGGGTCGTGGTCGGAGGCCATGCGCCCGGAGCGTAGTCGTGCCGGACGGCTCACCCCTCTGGAGGCGTGAACGTCTTCGTCCGCGACATCCCGGCGGCCCGGCCCTTGCCGGCCACGACCAGCGCCATCTTGCGGGACGCCTCGTCGATCATCTCGTCGCCGAGCATGACCGCGCCGCGCATCCCGCCGACCTCCGAGGTGGAGTGGGCGTACGCGTCGAGGATCAGCTCCGCGTGGTCGTAGTCGTCCTGGCTCGGGGAGAAGATCTCGTTCGCTGCGTCGATCTGGCCGGGGTGAAGCACCCACTTGCCGTCGTAGCCGAGCGCGGCCGAGCGTTGCGCCACGCGCCGGAACCCGTCGACGTCCTTGATCTGCAGGTACGGCCCGTCGATCGCCTGCAGGTCGTACGTGCGCGCGGCCATGAGCAGGCGCATGAGGATGTAGTGGTAGGCGTCACCCACGTCGTACCCGGGTGGCTGCTCGCCGACGACCAGCGACTTCATGTTGAGCGAGGCCATGAAGTCGGCGGGTCCGAAGACGATGGTCTCCAGACGTGGCGAGGCGGCGGCGATCGCGTCGACGTGGACGAGGCCGGGGGCGTTCTCGATCTGCGCCTCGATGCCGATCCGCCCGACCTCGAGGCCGACGGTCTCCTCGATCTGGCGCAGCAGCACGTCGAGCCAGACGACCTGCTCGGCCGACTGCACCTTCGGCAGCATGACGCAGTCGAGGTTCGCTCCCGCGCCCTCGACCACCTCGACGACGTCGCGGTACGTCCAGCTCGTGGTGAGGTCGTTGACCCGGACCACGCGGACCTTGCCGGCCCAGCCGCCCTCGTTCAGCGCAGCCACGATGTTCTTGCGGGCGTCTGCCTTGGCCATCGGCGCGACGGAGTCCTCGAGGTCGAGGAAGACCTGGTCAACGGACAGGCCCGGGGCCTTGCCGAGCATCTTCGTGCTCGACCCGGGGACGGCCAGGCAGGAGCGGCGGGGGCGGAGCGACCCTGCCGGGGCGGGCTGCGGGGGCGTGTCGGCGGCCATACGGTGAGCCTCCTGGTGGGCGAACGAGTGCAGCCACGTTACCGGCGCGTACGCGGGAGCCCGCGCGGGTGGCCCGCGCGCACGGACGACATGCAGGCCCCTCGCACCCCCTTCCCGATCACTCCATCGGGACGGACGGCGCCACCTCGGGCGTCCGGGCCGTGACGACGACGGCGACCCCGGCCAGCAGCAGGGCGGCCGCAGGGACGGCGGCCAGCGGCGGCACCTGCCCGAGCCACAGCGCGGCGATGACGGCCGCGCCCGGCGTCTCGAACAGCAGCGCGAGGGACGCCACGGTCGGGCTCGTCGTCTTGAGCACGCGGTTGAACACGGAGTGGCCGAGCAGCTGCGCGCCCGCGGTGAGCGCCAGCAGCTTGACCCACGACTCCGCGGGGTACCCGCCGAGGTCGGCTCCCGCGACGAGGCAGGTCACCGCGAGCAGGACCGCGCACCAGCCGTAGCAGACGAACGTGTACGCGGTGGTGGACACGCTGCGCCGTACCTCGCCACCGACGACCATGTACCCGGCCGCGAAGGCGCCACCGGCCAGCGCGAGCAGGTCGCCTCCGAGGGCCCGCGTCGACACGGAGAAGTCCACGCCGGTGAGCACGAGTACGCCGAGGAACGCGACGGCGATGCCGACCCAGGCGCGGCCCGGCACGCGGTGGCCGGCGGCACGCGCGAGGAGCCCGGCCCACACCGGCTGCGCACACGTGAGTGCGGTCGCGGACGCGACCGTGGTGAGCGTGATGCTCGGCACCCACGTGCCGAAGTGCCCGGCCAGCAGGACGCCGGAGGTGAGCATGAGTAGCCACTCCCGGCGCGTCAGCCGCCGCAGCTCTCCCACGTGGCGGGCGAGCACGACCGGCAGCAGGGCCAGCGTGCCGAACCCGTTGCGCCAGAACGCGATCGCCAGCGCGGGGGCTGCGGTCGCGGCGATGAGCGGCCCGGAGGTCGAGACGGCCAGCACGCCGACGGTCATGAGC